>CAZJNA010000011.1:0-44715 GCA_964547325.1 uncultured Opitutaceae bacterium
CGAACCTGATGCGCAAGCTCAACCTGCACGACGTGGCCAGCCTCACCCGCTACGCGATCGGCACCGGCCTCATCGTCCCGAAGAATGCCCAGTGATGCGGACGATTTTGCGGCTTGCGTGCGCCACGCCCGCTCCCTAACCAATTTCTGACCTTACGCCCTTCCTATATTCCATGAAATCCGCTCTGAAGCCATTCTCCCTCATTGTCGCCGCCCTGGCGCTATTCGCCGGCTGCGCCAAGAAGCCCATGCGCCCCGATCCCAGCGCAACGCTCATCGGGCCGCAGGGCGGCGCGGGCGGGCTCAATCCGACGGATGTGCCGACGACCGCGGACGCCAATTCCGGCCTTCAGCAGCGCGGCGATTTCGACGCAAACGGCCAGCTGCGCGGTGTGCTCGAGTCGGTCTATTTCGATCTCGACAAGTCCGCCATCAAGCAAGGCGAGCGCGCGAAACTTCAGGCCGCCAAGGACTATCTCGCCAAGAACGCGCAGAACCGCCTGCTCCTCGAAGGGCACTGCGACTGGCGCGGAACGGCCGAGTACAATCTGGGGCTCGGCGACCGCCGCGCCAACGAAGCCAAGAAATACCTTCTGAGCCTGGGCGTCGGGGCGGACAAGATTGAGACCCTCTCAAAGGGCCTCGAGGACGCCAAGAAGGGCGGCACGGACGAGGCCACGCTGCAGAAGGACCGCCGGGTCGACCTGGTCGTCCTGAAGCAGTAACGGTCAGCCGGCGGCGACGGCGGCGAGGATCTTTGCGATCGTCTCGCTGCCTTTTTTCATCACGTCGAGATTGAAGCTCTCGTTCGGGGCGTGGAGATTGTCCTCGGGGAGGAACAATCCGAACATCACCGAATCGAGCCCTGTCACCCGCTTGATGTCAGCAATGATCGGGACGCTGCCGCCTTCCCGCAGGTAGAGGGGCGGGCGGCCCCAGACGTCCGTGACCGCGGCATCCGCGGCGCGAAAGGCGCGCGCAAGGACGGGCGACTGGCCGGGAGGCGTGTTCGGACGGCCGGGCGGGACGACAACATAGGGGTCGCCCTGGTGCTGGTCGGTGAATTCGAGCCTGACGCCCCGCGGCGCGCGCGAGCGGATCGCGTCGATCACGAGCTTTTTGATCGCCTCGGGCCGCTGGTTCGGAACGAGCCGGCAGCTGATCTTGGCGAAAGCGCGGCTCGGGATGACGGTCTTCGTTCCCTCGCCCTGGTAGCCGCCGCCGATCCCGTTGAATTCGAGCGTGGGCTGGAAGCGGATCGCCTCGAACGGCGAATAGCCGGGCGGCGTGTAGAAGGCGTCGATCCCGAGGAACTCCGCGTAGGCGCCGGCGTCGGCGCCAAGCTTCCCCAGTTCGGCTCGCTCCCAGGGCTCGACGTCGCGCACATCGTCGTAGAAACCGGGCACGTTCACCCGGCCGTCCGGCGTGTGGAGCGTGGCGCAAATCTCGGCGAGCGCCTGGATCGGGTTCCGCAGGACCCCTCCGTGCAGACCCGAGTGCAGGTCGCCTTTTGGTCCGATGACGCCGACATCGAAAAGGGCGAGCCCCCGAAGGCCGCAGGTGATGACAACCTGCCTGTCGTTCGGCAGGGCGGTGTCTGAAAGAAAGACGAAGTCGGCCTCCCGCAGGCGGTCCCGGTACTTTTCCAGGAAGCCGGGGAAGCTCGGGCTGCCCATCTCCTCCTCCCCCTCGATGAGAAAGGTGACGCGCAGCGGAAGCCGCGGATTTCCTTCAAAGAGGCTCGCCACTGCCGCGATGTTCGCAAGCAAGGGCCCCTTGTTGTCGGCCGCTCCGCGGCCGTAGATGCGGTTCCCGCGGATCTGAGGGTCGAAGGGAGGTGTCTGCCATAAGCCGAGCGGATCGGCAGGCTGCACGTCGTAGTGCCCGTAGATGACGACATGCGGCCATCCGGGTTCTCCCCCCCGCTGCGCCCAGATGATCGGGTGCAGGCCCGTCGGAACGGCCTCGACGGAAAACCCCATGCCCTTGAGAAGCCCGGCCACGAACTCCCGGGCTCCGCGCATGCCCTCCCCGGACCTGGGATCGGTGGATACGCTCGGATAGCGGATGAACTCCTTAAGCTTCTCGACCGGATCGAACATGGCGGAATAAAAGGCGGAAAACGGAAGGCGGAAAGCGAAAATACCCTCCGGATTCCGAGATGCAGACTTCTCTAATGGCGGAAGTGGCGGACGCCCGTGAAAACCATCGTCATTCCGCGCTCGTCGGCAGCCTTTATGACCTCGGCGTCCCGCATGGCCCCGCCGGGCTGGATGGCCGCCGTCGATCCCGCCTCGGCCGCGGCGACCAATCCGTCCGGGAACGGGAAGAGCGCCTCGCTGGCCACAGCCGACCCCCGCAGGTCAAGACCCGCCTCGGATGCCTTCCATACGGCAACTTTCGAGCTGTCCACCCGGGCCATCTGGCCCGCGCCGACGCCAAGCGTCTGCTCGCCGCGCGCATAGACAATCGCGTTCGATTTGACGTGCCTGCAGACCTTCCAGGCAAAGAGCATCCCCTCCCACTCCTCAGGAGTCGGCGCGCGCCGCGTCACGACCTTGAAATCGGACGAGCGCTCCAGGCCCCGGTCCGGATCCTGCACCAGGACGCCGCCCGTCACCGAGCGGATTTCGAGGAGCGCATCCGAGCTCGCCGCAGCGCCGGTCCCGGCGCCTCCGGCCGCGGCGATCATCAGGCGAAGGTTCTTCTTCTTGCCGAGGATGCCGAGCGCCTCCTCGCTGAAACGGGGGGCGATGATCACCTCAGTGAAGATTTCCGCGATGGCCCGGGCCACATCGCCCTCGAGCGTCCGGTTGACCACGATGATGCCGCCGAAAGGAGCCTGCCTGTCCGTCGCATAGGCCCGCTCCCACGCAGCCAGCAGATCCGCTGCGCTCGCCACCCCGCACGGATTGGTGTGCTTCAGGATCGCCACCGTCGGCTTTTCGAAATCCCCGATCAGCCGGCTCGCCGCAGTGATATCGAGGATGTTGTTGTAGCTGAGCTCCTTTCCCTGGAGCTGTTGAAAGTGTTCGTTGAAGCGGCCGTAGAGGGCGGCCCGCTGATGGGGATTCTCGCCGTAGCGGAGTTCCTGCGCCTTGTCCCAGGATAGGGAGAGGACCGCGGGAAAGCCGGATATCGCTCCGAGGTCGGGCGCCTCGGCCTGGCTTTCAAGGTAGCGAGAGATGGCCGCGTCATAGGCGGCCGTGCGCTGGAAGACCTTGAGGGCAAGCCGGCGCCGAAGGGCCGCCAGCGGTTCCGCGTCCGCTTTCCGCTTTCCGCTTTCCGCTTTCTCGGAATCCATCGTCTCGAGCACGCGCGCATAGTCGGCAGGGTCGCAGACGACGGTCACGCTCTCGTGGTTCTTTGCGGCGCTTCGCAGCATGGACGGGCCTCCGATGTCGATGTTCTCGATCGCCTCCTCGCGGCCGACGCCCGGCTTCGCGACCGTCTCCTCGAAAGGATAGAGGTTAACGACCACAAGGTCGATGAGCTCGATCCCGTTCGCCTCGGCCTGCGCCAGGTGGGAAGGCTGGTCCCTTCGGCACAGGAGGCCTCCGTGGATCTTCGGATGCAGGGTCTTCACCCTGCCGTCCATGATTTCCGGAAAGCCGGTGTGCTGGCTCACTTCCGTCACGGGGAGGCCCTTCTCGGCGAGCAGCTTGGCGGTCCCGCCGGTCGAAAGGAGCGTGTAGCCGTGCTTGCGGACAAGGGCGGCGGCGAATTCGGCCAGGCCGCGCTTGTCGCTGACGGAAAGAAGGGCGAATTTTGGCACAGGAAGGAGCTAAGGCGGAAAGCGGAAAGCGGAAAGCGGAAACTCCGGAAAACGCCAGGTTTCAATCCAGAAGCAACCGTTTCCGCTTTCCGCCTTCCGATTTCCGGTTTTTCCGTCCGCTTTCCGCTTTCCGCTTTGCGATTTCCGATCTTTCCGTCCGCTTTCCGCTTTCCGATTTCCGCTTTCCAACTTACGGTCTTTCAGCCCGCCTTCCGATTTCCGCTTTCCGCTTTCCGATTTGCCCTTCCCCGTGTCCTGCAGCTCAGAAGAATTGCCCGGCCTCACGGCCCGCCTCGACCGGCTCTGCTACCACCACGGTGGCACAAGCCTCCCGCCACAGACTCCCCACGCGTTCGTCTATTTCATAACGATCCAAAACGGCTCCGAGCGCACGGTCACGCTTCTCGGGCGCAAATGGGTGATCGAGCACGCGGACGGGACCCAGCTCGTCATCGAGGGCGACAAGATCGTGGGCGAGACGCCCCGGCTCGCGTCCGGGGAACAGTTTTCCTACAACAGCCGCCACATCGCAGGCTGCGACGCCCGCGCGCGGGGCAGCTTCCACGGCGTGGACGAACACGGGCGGAAGGTGCACGTCATCCTGCCGCCCTTCGACCTGACCATTCCCCGCTCCTAGCCTCAGGTTTCCGCTTTCCGATTTCCGCTTTTTCCTCCACCCGGCCTCAGGATTCCGCTTTCCGATTTCCGCTTTCCGCTTTTTCCTCTGCGCGGGCCTCCGCTTTCCGATTTCCGCTTTCCGATTTCCGCTTTTTCTTCCGCTCGCCCCCAGATGAGCCGAAACGAGGACGCGAATTCTTCCGGCCTTTCAGCGATCCGGCGCGTGATCTCGGCCGGCGGGAACCACTCCCCGCGCTCGATCTCGGAGGGCGCCAGCACAAAGGGGCCCTCATTCCGCAGCCGGTAGACCCAGACGAACTCCCATCCCGTCTCCGCGCGGGCCTCGATTCGAAACCAGCGCGGCGGCGGAGACGGGACCGTGAGCCCGAGCTCCTCGCCGAGCTCCCGGACGGCCGAGAAATCGTAGTCCTCGCCGGCATCCACGTGGCCCGAGCACGATGAATCCCAGCAGCCGGGCGCCGTGTCCTTGCCAAGGGAGCGCTTCTGAAGGAACACGAGCCCGGCCGCATTGAAGATGATCACGTGAACGGCGCGGTGAAGGAGGCCGCGCGCATGCGCCTCGCGGCGCGGGGCGCGGCCCACCACCTCGTCGCGGTCGTTGACGATGTCGAAAAGTTCCTCGCTCAAAAGAAATGCGTTGTCTTATGCGCGCTGCTTTCCGTGGCTGCAGGCAAGCCCATGCCCAAAATAGACATCAGCAAGGTTGCCGAAATCCTGAAGAAAAACCATCTCGATCCCGCGGTTCTGCGCCGCGTCATCGAGGAGCTCAACCTGGCCGTCCAGCCCGATCCGGGCGACGAGGAAAAGCACCCCCAGGTCAAGAAGCAGCACGTCCTGCTCGTCAGCGATCCCGAGCGGCGGATGCCGAAGTCCGACTTCGTGGGCTGGGTGCTGCAGATCCCGGACAGCGAGAGCCCGGCGACGACGCAGGACCGGCTCCTCAAGGGGGCCTACGACTACAATATGACGAAGAAAGGCCGGCTGTATCCCGCAAAGACGATCGGCGAGGCGATCGAAAATGTTCCGGCGAAGTTCTTCAAGGAAGCCGATCTCTGGGTCAAGACGAAGACGCCCGTCCTCGTGCTCAGGACGGACAACGAGATCCCCAAGGGGTAGCTGCCCATGCTCAGGGGCTCGCCAGCCCGAATTTAGCCGGATCGAAGCCGCGGGCCTTCAATGCCGCCCCGAGGGCCCTGAGGTCGAGCCTGGCTCCCGTCCGGATGCCGTTCGTCGCGTACCAGCCCTGGTTCATCTCGAGCGCGAATTGCAGCCGCGCGCTGCGGGAGCTGACCACGCGCTCATCGAAGGGAAGCAGGGGATAGATCTCCGCCAGCTCGCCCTCGGGAGTGAAATAGCCGATATCGAGCGGCGTCGGCGTGTCCCGCATCCAGAAATTCTCCTGCTGGGGGGCGGCGGAGACGAACAGCATCCCCTCGTCGCGGCCGAGCTCGCGGCGCTCCATGAGCCCCCGCTCCTGCTCGGCAGGCAGCACCGCCACCTGCATGTCCACCGTCCGGCCCCCGACGGCGATCGGAAAGTGGTCGGCCAGCGGGCGCGCCGCCGCCGGCTGGGCCGGCGGCGGCGCGCTGTCGCCGCACGCCGAGAACACCAGGGCGGCAAGCGCCAGGATCCCGGCGGCGGCGGCCGAAAGCGGATTTGCGTTCTTCAAGGGACAAGTGGCTTAATGGACCGCCGTTTGGCGTTCAATCCCTCTCTCAGCCCTTGGCCCCGCCGCTCCGTCCACCTCCCCTTCTCTACGCCGACTCCGAACGCAGCGCGGACGCGCTTTACTTCGGCAGGGTCGGCGTGCCCGATCCCTTTCTCGCGTTCATGGTCCGCGGCCGGAAATTCGCCGTGGTGAGCGCGCTTGAATTCGCCCGGGTGAGGCGGATGTCGGACTTCGACGTCGTGAGGCCGCTCGAGCCCTGCCTCCTGGCGGCCCGGCGGGCCTGGCCCCGCCGCGTGGTCGGGGCCGCGGAAGTCATGGCCCTTCTCGCCAGGGAGCTGCGCCAGACGCGATTCACGGTGCCCGCGGATTTTCCGGCGGGCGTCTGCGACAGGCTGCGCCGGCTCGGGCTCCGGATTTCCGTGAGCGAAGGCCCGCTCTTCCCCCAGCGAACGATCAAGACGCCGGCTGAGGCCCGGGCGATTCGCGAGGGCAACCGCTGCAGCGCCCGGGGTCTCGCCGAAGCCGAGCGCATCCTGCGCTCGAGCAGGATCGCGGGCCGGCGGCTCATCCACCGGGGCGCAACCCTCACCAGCGAGCGCCTTAAATTCGCGATAGAGACGGCCTGCCTCGAGGCCGGCGCCACGTCGGTCAACACGATCGCGGCCGGAGGCGACCAGGCCTGCGACCCGCATGAGCGCGGCTCGGGGCCGCTCCGCCCGAACGAGCTCATCGTCGTCGACGTCTTTCCGCGCGTGCAGGCAACCGGCTACCATGGGGACATGACGCGCACGTTTCTCCGCGGGCGCGCGAGCGACGCGCAGCGCGCCCTGGTCGCCGCGGTCCGGGCCGGCCAGAGGGCGGCGCTCCGGTCGGTCCGAGCGGGGGTCGAGGGCCGGGTCGTGCACGCCGCGGTCACCGCCGTATTCGAGAAGCGGGGGTATGAGACCCGGCGCACCGGCCGCGGCGCAACCGGCTTCTTCCACGGCACGGGCCACGGGCTCGGGCTCGATGTGCACGAGCCGCCGCGCGTCGGCATGTCGGCCGCGGAGCCGCTGCCGCGCGGGGCGGTCATCACGATCGAGCCCGGACTCTACTATCCCGGCCTCGGGGGATGCAGGATCGAGGACGTCGTCCAGGTGACTTCCGCCTCGCCCCGGATGCTCTCCCGGTTCCATTATCGCTGGGAGTTCTAACCCCCTACGTCCGCCCGATGAAAGGCCTCCCCGCACTCTTCAAGAAAATCGCCCGGCTCCGCATCCTGGTGATCGGCGACGTGATGCTGGACCATTACCTCTGGGGCGACGCCACGCGCATCTCGCCGGAGGCGCCGGTGCCCGTCGTGGACATCGCGCGGGACACCTGGACCCCCGGTGGGGCGGCGAACGTCGCCTTCAACGTCGCCTCGCTCGGCGCCCAGTGTACGGTCGCGGGACTTTTCGGCCAGGATGACGCCGGGGCGCGGCTGGCCCAGATACTCAAGGCAAAGCGGATCGCGACGATCCCGACGCCCGGGACGGGCATGACGATCCTCAAGACGCGCGTCCTCGTCCAGCACCAGCAGCTCTGCCGGCTCGACCGGGAATCCCCGCCGGCGTCCTACCACGTCACGGCAGGCCAGGCCGAGGCGCTCCTCGGCGCCGCGATCCGCGCGCACGATGCCGTCGTCCTTTCCGATTACGCCAAGGGAATCCTCAGCACGGAGGTCGTCTCCCGCATCGCCAAGCTAGCACGCGCCGCCGGAAAGTTCATCGCCCTCGATCCCAAGCCGAAGCGCGCCCTCGCGTTCCACGGCCTCGACCTCATCACTCCGAACAAGCGGGAGTCGCTCCAGCTTGCCGGCATCGAGCCCCCGCCCCATTCGCCCTTCCCCGCGGCGGCTGTCTGCGCCCGGCTGCACGAGCTCTATGGCGCGAGGAACCTCGTCATCACGCTCGGAGAGGAAGGCATGCTCCTCAGCAAGGGCGGAAGGATCCTGGACACGATCCCGACCGCCGCACGCGAGGTCTACGATGTGTCCGGGGCGGGCGACACGGCTCTCGCGGCCCTCGTGCTCGCCCTGACCTCGGGGGCAACCCTCGAGCGCGCGGTGCATTTCGCCAATGCGGCCGCGGGCGTCTCGGTGGGCAAGCTCGGCACCGCCGCGGTCACCCCCAAGGAATTGATGGCCTACGCGGACGCAGCCGATTGAGCCCGACCGCGCCGATGGCGAAGAACAAAGCGTTATTCCTCGATCGGGACGGCACCCTGATCGTGGACAAGGTCTACCTCGCGGATCCCGCCGGCGTGGAAGTGATTCCCGGAACGGGCCCCGCCCTCCGCCGCGCGCGGGAGCTCGGCTACCTGCTCTTCCTGTTCACCAACCAGTCGGGGATTGGGCGCGGCTACCACACGCTGGAGGACACCAAGCGTGTCAACGCCCGCCTCGAGGAGCTGCTCGGCCTGCCGAGCCCGGTTTTCGATGGCGTCTGCATCGCGCCCGAGGGGCCCGGAGAGCCGCTCGTCTACCGCAAGCCTTCGCCCCGCTTCATCCTCGAGACCATCGAACGGCGCGCGCTCGACGCCGCGTCCTGCTGGATGGTCGGCGATTCCGCGGCGGACATCGGCGCCGCCCATGCGGCCGGAATCCGGGTCGCCGCCGTCCGCACCGGGAAAATCGATCCGAACGGGCTCACGGAAGTCGCCGCGCGCGGAGTGCCGGTCCATGCTGACTTTTCAGCCTTCGTCGCCACCCTGGGCTAGCAGGCTGTTGAGGCCGCCGATCCCATGAGCGCCCCGGGCAAGCTTAGGCTCGACGAACTCCTCGTGGCCCAGGGACTCGCGGAAACCCGGGCCCAGGCAAAGGCGCTGATCATGGCCGGGCGCGTCCTGAGAGGCACCGAGCGTCTCGACAAGCCCGGCCGGGAATATCCGCAGGACACGGCCCTCGCGCTCGAAGCGGCGCCGCGGTTTGTCAGCCGCGGCGGGGAAAAGCTCACCGCCGCCCTGGCCGGGTTCGCGATCGACCTGCGCGGCGCCCGGGTGCTCGACGTCGGCGCGTCCACGGGGGGCTTCACCGACTGCGCGCTCCAGGCGGGCGCATCGTCGGTCGTCTGCGTGGACGTGGGCCGCGGCCAGCTCCACGCCAGGCTGCGCGCCGACCCGCGCGTCACGAACCTCGAGCGCCTGAACGCCCGACGGCTCGCCGCGGACGACCTGCCGCACGGGGATTTCGACGCGGTGGTCATGGACCTCTCCTTCATCTCCCTGCGGGCCGTGCTGCCGGCGGTCTGGCCGTTCCTGCGCGCAGGCGGCGCGCTCGTCGCCCTGGTGAAGCCCCAGTTCGAGGCGGGCAAGGCGGAGGCTGACAAGGGGCGCGGGGTCATCCGCGACCCGGCGGTCCGGGCCGCGGTCCTCGCCGGCGTTCGCGACTTTGCCCTGTCCGGGCTCCCCGGCGCGAGCCTGCTCGGCGCCATCGACTCCCCGATCGCCGGGGCCGATGGCAACCGGGAGTTTCTGCTGGGATTGCGCAAGGCCCCGGGGAGTGTAGTGTGACGGCGATGCGCCCCATCCGAAAAATCGCGTTCGTCGTCAACCCGGACAAGACGGGCGCCTCCGAGCTTTCGCGGGAACTCATGTCCGCGGCCCGCCGGGCCGGAGTGCGGATCCGGCACACCGCGCGGCTGCCCCTGAAGAGCGGAACGCTTAAAGGCTGCGACGCCTGCTGCGTCGTCGGCGGGGACGGCACACTGCTCGGCGTCGCCAGCGAGGCGGCGCGCGCGCAGGTCCCGATCATCGGCGTCAACCGGGGCAGCCTCGGCTTTCTGACGACATTCTCCGCCGAGGAGGCCCGGATCTGCCTTCCGAGGCTCCTGCGGGGCTTGTTCCGGATCGATCCGCGGACCATGCTCGCGTGCTCGACGGGGCCCGGCGGGCAGGATCTCGCCCTGAACGACGTGGTCATCAAGAACGAGGCGAATTCACGGCTCGTGCGTCTCGAGGTGTGGGCCGATGGCGAGCTGGTGAACGACTACGTGTGCGACGGGCTGATCTTTTCGACGCCGACGGGTTCGACCGCGTACAACCTCTCGGCGGGCGGACCGATCCTCCACCCTAGCGCGCGGGTGATCGCGATGACGCCGATCTGCCCCCATACGCTGAGCAACCGCACCGTCATATTCCGGGACAAGGTTCAGCTGCGCGTCGTCAACCGCTCATTGGGCAGCCGGCTCCTGGTCGCGCTGGACGGCCAGCGCAATCTGCGGTTCGGCACGGAGGCGCCCGTAAAAATCTGCCTTGCGCGGCAGCGGCTGCTGCTCGCCCAGCGCTCGGACTATGCCCATTTTTCCGTCGTTCGCACCAAGCTCAACTGGGGCGGCGGATTCGCCGAACGGAAATAGCGAAGAAAAAGCGGGAGTCGGTAACTATTTCCCGGAGTCGGCCGGGGACGCGGATCCGGCCGCCGCACCGCTGTCCTGGCTGCCGGAGGGCTGGGCGTGGCTGGCCTTCTTGTGCTTCTTTTTCTTCCTCTTCTTCGCCTGCTTGGCCCCGGCGGGCTTGGCGTCCGCGGAGCGGGCGCCATTCGAGCCCGGGTCCAAGGCTGACGCGCCGTTGTCGGAAACCGAGCCGATCATCTGCTTCGAGGTGTCGTCCGCCCGCGCCGCGGGCAGGGTTGCGGCGGCTGCAAGGACAAGCAGGACCGCCGGAATGAGGAGTTTCAAGGGGGATGTCTTCATGGGCAAAGGGACATTATAACAAGCCGCGCGACAGCGAACGGGGATAAAGACGCCGGACAGCGAAAAAAGTGACAGGTCCCGCGGCCCGTCAAGGCCTTACCACAAGCT
This sequence comes from uncultured Opitutaceae bacterium, assembly GCA_964547325.1. Lineage (GTDB taxonomy): Bacteria > Verrucomicrobiota > Verrucomicrobiia > Opitutales > Opitutaceae > Palsa-1447. Next base: position 10,903 of record CAZJNA010000011.1, read on the forward strand.
GTGTGCGCAGCGCCGGCTGGAAGTAGCGCCGGGCAAATTCCGCAAGACGGCCGGGAGTCACGGCATCTATGTGCGCATCATAGTTCTTCCAGTCGTTCAGCGGCCGGCCCTGCAGCATATCGAGCGCGGCCTGGAGGGCGCGGGAAGCGTTCGTCTGAAGGCCCTGGCGCCGTCCCGCCTTGAGGCGCGCCTGGCAGCGAAGCAATTCCAAGGCCTCGACTCCGTCGGCCTGGACCCGGGCTATCTCGGCGTCGATTTCCCCCAGGACTTCGCCCTCGCGGCCTGGCTTCGTGCCCGCCAGGAAGCAGAACATTCCGGCGTCGACGCCCGTGATCCGCGACGAACGGATGAAATACGCCAGTCCCTTCTCCTCGCGAACCCGCTCGAAGAGCCGGGAAGCCATCCCGCTGAAGAGCTCATCGGCGACCTCTCCGACATAGAAATCCTCCGCGAGGACCCGCGGGCCGGGAAAGGCCTGAAGGACAACCGCCTGCTCGCGCGGCTGGATCTCGACAAGGTCGCCCGCGCGGGCGGGCAAAGGCTGCATCCAGGCCGCCGGCTGCGGGAGACGGCCGGCGGGAAGCCGGCCCAGGAAGGCCTTGAGCTTGGGGACGAGCCCCGGCGGCAGGTCGCCGGCAACCGCCAGAACCGCGTTGGGGCCGATGCAGAGGCGCCGGTGAAGGGCCGCGAGGTCCGAGGGCCGCAGGGCCCGGACTCCGGCCTCGTCGCCATGGGAGTCGAGCGCGAGCGGATGCCCGCCGAAGAAATGCAGCCGGACCCGCTTGCGGGCCAGGGTCACGACGTCGTCCGCGTCCTGCATCAGGGCGGCCAGCTGGGCCTCCCGCTCGATGGCGAACGTGGCCTCGGCAATTGCGGGCTGGAGGATCGCCTCGTCGATGACCCCAAGGGCGCGGCCGGCATCGGGAGGCAGGACTTCGGCGGCGATCCCGAATGTGCTGTTTCCCGAGACCGGATAGAACGAGCCGCCGACCTCCTCGATCGACTGGGCGACCTGGTCGGCGGTCCGCCGCCGCGTATCCTTCGTAAGCAGGGTCGCGAGGAGCGCCGTGGCCCCGCGCTTTCCGGCCTGCTCGAAGAACGGGCCGCCCTGGCAGAGAAAGCGAAGGTGGAGATTCGGCAGGCGACGATCGATCTGAAGGAGGAGGCGCGCGCCGTTGGGGAGCCGCGTCTCCGAAAATTCGGGGATGCCGGCCACCGCCGCGGATGCCGGCGCGCTCTCCGCCGCGGGGGCACCGGACGGCTCGATGGAGACGGCGGTGCGCCGCTGCGGAACGAGGTGCTCCCTCAGGACGCGCCTCAAGTCCGCCGGCCCGACCTTCCGGAGCCGCTCGAAATAGGCCCGGCTGTATCCGAGGTCGCCGACGACGACCTCGGCCATGCCGATGCGGGACGCCTGACCGCTCATCGTCTTGCGGGTGTTGATCTCCGCGACCACCTGCTGGCGCACCGCCTTGCGGATCTGCGAAGCCGTGAAGCCCGAGGCCGCCCGGCGCGCGAGCGAACGGACGATCGCCTCCTCGGCGGCGGCGCGCTTCGAGGCATCGCACGTGAAAAAGACGCAGAACAGGCCCGTCGTCCCGGGATTCCAGCTCGAGGCATCGATCGTATGGACGAGGCGCGCCCTCTCGCGAACCTCCCTCCAGAGGACCGAGCTGTCGCCGTGGCCGAGAGCCATGGCCAGGAGGCCGAGGACAGGCGAGTCCTCATGGGCAAGGCCCGGGATCGGCCAGGCGAGGACACCCCGCGCAATCTCCACGTCCTCGCGGCGGCGACTCTCGCGGGGCGCAAGCTGGAGCGGCTCGGCGGGGACAAACACCGGCGCGAGCCCCCTTCGGGATGCGGCGCCAAAATGTTTCTCCACCGCCGCCCGGCTTGCAGCGGGATCGATGTCCCCGACGATGACCACGACCATGTTCTCCGGCCCGTAGCGGGAGCGGTAATAGGCGGCGAGGTCGGCGTGCGTGACCGCGGCAAAGACCTCCCGGTGCCCGATGATGGGATCCCGGTAGGGATGCTCGCGAAACGCGGTTGCGAAGAGCGACTCCCAAAGCCGGTTGTCGGGATCGTCCTGGGTCATCGCGATCTCGCGCAGGATGACATCCTTCTCGCGCGCGGCCTCGCCCGGCGGCAGCGTCGAATGGAGGACGGCGTCGGCCAGCACGTCCACAGCCACGGCCGCGTGTTCGCTCGGCAGGTCGATGTAATACACCGTGTGGTCGAAGGTTGTGTACGCGTTGATGTATCCGCCATGCGCCTGGACGGTCGCGGAGATTTCCCTGCCTTCGCGCCGCTCCGTTCCCTTGAAGAGCATGTGCTCCAGGTAATGGGAAAGGCCGGCGCCGGCCCGCGAGCCCTCGTGCATGCTGCCGGTCCTGACCCAAACCTGGACGGAGGCGAGCGCAGCCGATCTGTCCGGCTTCAGGATCAGCGTGAGGCCGTTTGGAAGGATTTCCCGCGAGACGGGTTCCTTCCAAAGAGGACCGAGCAGATTCAGGTCGGCGGAGTATGACGGGGTTCTCGGCACGCGCGGACGGTGGGGCGGCTTGAAAGGCTTCTGCGCTTCAGGCCGAGCCGAGCGCCTCGGCGGCGGGCGGTTCGGCCCGGCGGCGGCTCGGGAGAAAGGGGCGGACGAAGGCCTCGTCGAAATCGTACGGCCCGTCGAAGTCCTCCAGCCGATCGTTGTCGGTCTTGCTGAAGACATTGTGATCGATCAGGTTGAAAACGATCTCTCCAAAATCGCGGCAGCGGCTCACCCCCCAGGCGTTGAGCACCATCTTGGAGAGCGGGCCGAACTGGTCGAGCGCGTGGACCCTGAGCCCATTCAGGAGCTCCGGACCGGTCACGTGGCGCGAAGGCTCGCCCTTTCCGGGATCCCGCTTGCGAAGCTCCTTCACCGTGTGGTCCAGGCCAAGCCGCACGAAATCATACGCCCTGCGGTCGTAGCGGGCGTCCTCCTTGCAGATGAGGGCGACGATTTCTGCAAATTCCAGATCTTGCATGCCCCCGATTCATGGCACGGGGCGGCGCCGGACGCAACTCCAGGAGAGCGTGGTCAGGCCGGCGCTGCCGCGGCGTAACTTGCCCCCGCTTGATCCCAGTTGGTGACGTTCCAGAATGCAGCGACGTAGTCGGCCCGGAGGTTCTGGTGCTTCAGGTAATAGGCATGCTCCCACACGTCGAGGCCGAGGACGGGAACGGCGCCTTCGCTAAGAGGGGAATCCTGGTTGGCGGTCGAGGTCACGGCGAGCTTCGCCTCCTTGGCGATCAGCCAAGCCCAGCCGCTTCCGAAGCGCTTCATCGCGGCGTCGGCAAACTCCTTCCTAAAGGCGTCGAACGAGCCAAAGCTCCGGTCGATGGCGCCGGCGAGCGACCCGACGGGCGCGGTTGCGCCGCCCGGGGCCATGATCCGCCAGAAGAACGAGTGATTGACGTGGCCGCCGACATTGTTTCGCACAGCTGAACGAATCGCGTCGGGGACGGCGGCCAGGTTGCCGAGGATCGCCTCGGCGGTGAGGCCCTGAAGCGCGGGGTACGGGGCGAGAGCCTTGTTGGCGTTGGTAACGTATGCCTGGTGATGCTTCGAGTAGTGCACTTCCATCGTGCGCGCGTCGATGTGCGGCTCGAGAGCGTCGTAGGCATAGCCAAGCTTGGGAAGCACGAACGGCTGGGGTGTCGATACGGCGGGCGTTTGCGCGGTGGCTGTTCCCGGCAGGGCGCCGAGGCTTGCGAGCGCGGCGCCGGCGCCAAGAAGTTTGATGGCATCGCGGCGCGTGAGGGAGGAGGCGGAGGTTTCGGGGTTCATGGTCCCGAACCTAGCAGGCTGTTGAAAAATTTGCTAGCCGGCGCGACAAACGATTTTGGGTTGGGAGCAGCGTTGTCGCCCTCCGGGTTGCGCCAGAATCCACTCCCGCGGCGTTGGGTTGGGAGGGGATTCTGATCGCAACGACGGCTCAGCAGATTTCTCAACAGCCTGCTAGGACCGAACTTCACGCCGCGCAAGCGACGCCGGATGAGGCGGTCCACGGAAGCTGGACATATCAGATCGTTAACCCAAAAAAGCTGCGCCTTGCCTGTGTCGTGGATTCCCCTACTGTGACCCCGTGGATGTCGGCGACTTACCCATTGCCATTGACCGCGAAAAAATCGCTGCCTTTTGCCGTGCTCGAGGCGTACGCAAGCTAAGCCTCTTCGGCTCGGTGTTGCGCGATGACTTCGATCCGGTGCGCAGCGATGTGGATGTCGTCGTGGAAATGAATCCCACAGCCAGAACAGGATTCCGTTTTTTTGGTTATGGTGACGAGCTCGCCGAGATCATCGGCCGCAAGGTGGACTTGAATACCACCGCGATGCTGAGCCGGTATTTTCGCGACGAAGTTCTCCACGAAGCACTGACGATCTATGAGCAAGCGTGACCCAAAGGTCACCTTGCGCCAGATAGTGGAACACGCCCGTCGGGTGCAGGAACTGTCCACGACCAGCAAGCTGCCGGAAATCTTGGCGGATTGGAAGCTAGCCGCCGCATTCGAGCGTGAGATGGAAATTCTTGGAGAAGGAGTCAAGCGCCTCTCATCCGATCTATTGGCGCGCTACCCGCAAATTCCATGGAAGCAGATCGCGGGAACTCGCGACCGGATCAGCCATGGATACGACGAGACGGATTACACCGTTCTCTGGGATGCAGCCAAGAACGATGTGCCGGCACTCATTGCCACGGTCGAGCAAATGCTGCGCGATCTCGAAAAGCCCCTCCGCAACTGAAGAGACGGGCCTAATGCCGATCGCTTTAGATCGATCCCAATGAGGTCCTTTGGGTGGAAAAGCGACGGAGGCAACCCGCAAGTGATCGCGCACACTCTCAGTCCTCAGCCAACTGCCGTCGCAGGGTCGCGTCTACGAGCTTCGGGTCGGCCCTGCCCTTAGCTGCGCGCATAATATAGCCCTTGAAACCATTGATAGCGCTGTCCTTGCCTGACTTGAAGTCGGCGCGCGACTTAGGATTGGCGGCGATCGCTTCCCGGCATAAGTGCTCGAGTTCATTCTGGTCAGCGCGTGCACTTAAGCCTTCCTTGGCAACGATCGCATCGATCGTAAGGCTTGCGCTTACCATCGTCGAAGAAACTGAAGCAACGGCAGTACTAAGTATCACCCTTTGGCGGATACTTTTTGCTAACTTTGAAATTTCCCCGATCCCGACCCTCTTTCTGAAATCAACAAGTGAGAGTGAGTTCTTGGCAACATCGCTTCGAAAGAAATTAACTATCAGATTTGCGACCGCAGGAACATCTATTGGGTCAGCAGCCATCGCTTCTTCTTCAAAAATATCGCACCATTCTCTGCTCGGAATCAGAACTGATGTAATAGAATGCGGAAGCATATATTTAGCGGCCAACCGTCTCTTCTTAACATAGGGTCGCTCTGGACACTCGGATTCTAGCCGTTTTATCCATTCAGCGTTGACCATTACCGGCATAAGATCCGGATCTGGAAAATAACGGTAATCGTGCGCCATTTCCTTTGACCGAAGCGATTGCGATTTCCCGGTCTGACCGTCATAGTCCCGGGTCTCCTGGACGATCGTCCCGCCCCGCTCGACCACGGCGAGCTGGCGCCGGATTTCGTGAGCGATTCCGTCCCGAACGAACGAGATGGAATTCAGGTTCTTCAATTCCACCTTGGTGCCGAGCGGCTCGGTGCCGGCGGGCCGGATGGAAATGTTCGCGTCGCAGCGCAGCTGCCCCTTCTCCATGTCGCAGTCGGAGATCCCACCGTAAATCATCATCATCTTCAATGCCGTCAGATATAAATAGGCTTCTTCGGCACTACTCAGCACAGGCTCCGACACGATCTCCATGAGAGGTGTGCCAGTCCGGTTAAAATCGATAAGAGAGCCGTCTCCCGAATGGCTCAATTTGCCGACATCTTCCTCCAGATGTATTCGTGTAAGCGCGATTTTTTTGTAATCTGACTTATCTTCCGCCTTGTTATATAGGTCGATTTCGACGAAGCCTCCCTTGCAGAGCGGCTGGTCGTACTGCGAGATCTGGTAGTTCTTGGGGGAATCCGGGTAGAAATAATTTTTCCGGTCCCATTTGCAGACCGCCGCGATCTCGCAGCCGAGCATGAGCCCGGCCTTGACCGTCTGGTCGAGCGCGGCCTTGTTCATCACAGGCAGCGCCCCGGGCAGGCCGAGGACGACCGGATCGGTGAGCGTGTTCTCCGGCTGCCCGTAGAGGGCTGCCGTGCGGGAAAACATCTTTGAATTCGTCCGGACCTGGACGTGGACCTCGAGCCCGATGACCGCCTCGTAGTTCATGGGTCAGAGCTCCGGATGGCGCGCATTCCAGTCGTGATCGCGCTCATACGCACGGGCAACCGCGAGAAGTCCGGCCTCGTCGAACGGCCGGCCGATCAGCTGGAGCCCGATGGGAAGCTTTTCCTTCGTGAAGCCGCAGGGGATGCTGATCCCCGGCAGGCCGGCGAGGTTGACCCCGATCGTGTAGATGTCGTTCAGGTACATCGCCAGGGGATCAGCGGCCTTCTCCCCCCGCTTGAACGCGGCCGTGGGCGAGGTCGGCGTGACAATCGCGTCCACCTCGCGGAACGCCTCCAGAAAATCCCTGCGGATCAGCGTGCGGACCTTCTGCGCGCAGAGGTAGTACGCATCGTAGTAGCCGCTGCTGAGAACGTAGGTTCCCAGGATGATGCGCCGCTTGACCTCGGGGCCGAAGCCCTCCGCCCGCGATTGGAAATACAGGTCCACGATGTCCGTCGCCGCCTCCGAGCGGTGGCCGTAGCGGACGCCGTCATAACGCGCGAGATTCGAAGAGCACTCGGCGGTGGCGATGATGTAGTAGGCGCCCACCGCATACTTGGTGTGCGGCAGGGACACCGGCCGGATCTCGCAGCCGATCTTCCTGTAATGCCCGATGGCGGCCTCCACCGCGGCGCCCACCTCGGGATCGAGCCCCTCGCCGAAATATTCCCTCGGGATCCCGAGCTTCCAGGGACCCCGGCGCTTCTCCAGCTCGGCGCGGTAGTCGTGGGGCTCGGATCTGAAGGACGTCGAGTCCAGGGGATCGTGGCCGGCGATCGCACCGAGGACGATCGCCGCGTCCTCGACCGTGCGCGCGAACGGACCGATCTGGTCAAGCGACGAGGCAAAGGCTATCAGGCCGTACCGGGAGACGAGCCCGTATGTGGGCTTGAGGCCGACCACCCCGCAGAGGGCTGCCGGCTGCCGGATCGAGCCGCCTGTATCCGAGCCCAATGCGACGATGGCTTCTCCCGACGCGACGGCCGCGGCGCTCCCGCCCGAGGATCCGCCCGGCACCCGGGTCTGGTCCCAGGGGTTGCGGGTGGTCTTGAAGGCCGAGTTCTCGGTCGAGGAGCCCATGGCGAATTCGTCGAGATTGAGCCTTCCCCAGCAGATGGCGCCCGCCTCCTTCAGCCGGACCGCCGCGGTCCCGTCATACGGGGACACAAAATTGGCCAGCATCCGGCTCGAGGCGGTCAGGGGCTGCCCCTTCACGGCAATGACGTCCTTCAGTCCGACGGGGATTCCGTCGAGCGGGCCCCGCGCCCGCCCCGCCGCCCTGCGCTCGTCGGAAGCCCGCGCCTGCGCGAGCGCATCGTCGGCGTCGAAGGAGTTGAAGGCATGGATCCGCTCCTCCACCGCGCGGGTCCGGCCTATGACCGCCTGCATGAGCTCGACAGAGGAAATCCGCCGGGCTTCGAGCAGCCCCGCCAGGGCGCCGGCCGGCTGGTGAAAGAGCGCTGGGGACCCGGTGCCGTTCATTCCACGACTTTCGGAACAGCGACCCGGTTGTCCTGCCGCTCGGGCGCGTTCCGCAACGCGTCCTCGACGGGCAGCCCCGGCTGGGCGACGTCCTCGGCCCAGACGTTTTGGACCGGAAAGGCGTGCGCGGTCGGCTCCACGCCCGTCACGTCGACCTCCTTGAGCTGGGCGATGTACGCAAGCACATCCCCAATCTGCGCGGAGAACCGCGCCTTCTCGTCGGGCGTCAGCGCGATGCGCGCCAGGCGCGCGACATGGTCTATATCGAGGTCTGCGGGCTGGGACATCGCAAAGCCTATTTCCTGATCTGATACGGCGTTGCGCGGCCGATCTCTTCCTGGATCCTTTGAAGGACGCCATTGACCTCCTCGTCGGTCAGCGTGCGCTCGGCCGAACGGAAGACGAGGGAGAAGGCAATGCTCTTCGTGCCTTCGGGAACGCCATTGCCCCGGTAGACATCGAACACGCCCACATCCTCCAGCGCGAGGGAGCCGGCGGCCGCGCGCGCGATCTTTTCCACGGCGCGGCGCACGTCCTCGGCGGAAGCCTCGGCGGGAGCCACCACCGCCAGGTCGCGGAGCGCCGGGGGAAACAGGCTGACCTCCCGGTAGCGCAGGCGGGGCGCGTCGGCGCCGAGCCTTTCGGGAAGCAGGGCGAATATGCCCGCGTATACCGGCCCGTCTATGCCGACAGATTTCGCCATCGAGAGATTCAGGAGGCCGAAGCGGGCGGTCCAGCCGTCGCGCATCTCGCCGGCGGCCGCGGAGTGGCCCTCCTGCCAGCCATAGTAGGGGCCGCTCAAAGGAACCAGCGCCTCGCGCGAGATGTCGACGCCGGCGGCCGCGGCCAGGGCCTCGACATGGAGCTTAGTCGTGTAGAAATCCGCCGGCTCCCGGCGCTTCCACGCCCGGCCGGCATCCTCGGCGATGATGAAGGCCGCGGCGAGGCATTCGTAGTTCTGCCCGTTGCGCTCGATGAAGATCCGTCCGGTCTCCGCGAGCCGCGCGGCTGGCACGCCCCGCGATTGGTTGAGCTTGAGCGTCTCCAGAAGTCCCATGATGAGCGACGGCCGCAGGTGGGACTGGTCCTCGACAAACGGATTGGCGAGCGCGAGCTCGGCGGCCGCCGTCCGGGACACCCAGGTGCTGAGCTCGGTGCCCGCGCGCAGGGTGAGGTTGACGCACTCGTGGAAGTCGTGGCCCACGAGGAAGTCCGTCGCCCGGCGGAAGAACCGGACCGACGGGGCGTCCTCCAAGACCAGACCGGGAGCCATCACCCGCGCCGGGGGGATGCGCTCGGTGCCGTGAAGCCGCAGGACCTCCTCCACAAGGTCGATCGGACGGTCGAGATCGTCGCGCCAGCTCGGGACGGAAACGGTCCAGACGGCCCCGCCAGCCGAGGACAACTCTTCGCGGACGATCGCGAGGCCCAGAGATTCCAGGGAGTCCTTCATCTCATCATCGGGGATGTCGAAACCGAGCCGCTCGCGGATGAAGGCCGGCTCGACGACGATCTCGCGCTTCCAGGGAACGTCTCCGCCGACCTGGAAGACCGGGCCGACGACCTGGCCGCCGGCGGAGGCGAGGATGAGATCGATGGCGCGACGCGCCGCCTCGATCGCGGCATGCGGATCGACCCCCCGCTCGTACCGGTAGGAGGAGTCCGAGGACAGGCCGAGGCGCTTCGAGGTCGCGCGCACGCCCTGGCGCCGGAAGATCGCGCATTCCAGGACGAGGTCGGTCGTGCCCTCGCCCACCCCCGAATCCTGCCCGCCCATGATTCCGGCGATGATCGCCGGCCGCTCGGCGTCTGCTATGACCAGGATGCTCGTGTTCAGCACGCGTTCCCGGCCGTCCAGCGTCACGATGCGCTCGCCGTCGGCGGCCCTCCGCACGTTGATCTCGGCCCCCGCGAGCTTGCGGGCGTCGAAGGCATGCAGCGGCTGGCCGTACTCGAGCATGACGAAATTCGTCGCGTCCACCACATTGTTGACGGGGCGGAGCCCGGCGGCGCGCAGCCGCGCCTGCATCCAGGCCGGGCTCGGGGCGACCTTAACGCCCGCGAGGATATGGGCGGAATACAGCGGGCAGTCCTCGGGAGAGCTGACGCCGACATCCGAAAGTAGGTCCCGGCGCTCGCCGGCCCCGTCCGCCGGAGACCCGCGAAACCTCTCCTGCGGGTACGCAAGATCGCTGCGGTACCAGGCCGCGAGCTCCCGCGCCAGGCCGAGATGGGAAAGGCAGTCGGGCCGGTTCGGCGTGATCTCGACGTCGAAGATCGTGTCCCCGGGCGGAAGAACGGAGTTTATCCGTTCACCGATCGACGGCCGGTCCGCGAGGATCAGAAGGCCGCCGGCGTCATCTCCGATGCCGAGCTCGGCGCCCGAGCACATCATTCCGTCGGAGAGCTGGCCGCGGATCTTGGACTGCTTGATGGCAAAGTCACCGGGAAGCACGGCGCCCGGCAGCGCGACCGGCACGCGGTCGCCCGCCTTGAAGTTCTGCGCTCCGCATACGATCGTCTTCACGCCGCCGGCCGGCCCGACGTCCACGGTGCACACGGAAAGCTTGTCCGCGTTGGGGTGCCGCTCTCGTGACAGGACCTCCCCCACGACCACGTGCTCCAGGGGCGGGGCGCCGCTCGCCGTGACCTTCTCGACCTCGAAGCCGAGGAAGGTGATCGCGCGGGCGATGTCCTCGACAGGGGCATCGAGCGCGACGTAATCCTTCAGCCAGTTCAGGGAGAATTTCATCGGCGAAACTGGCGGAGGAAGCGCAGGTCGTTCTGGTAGAAGGCGCGGATGTCGTCGATTCCGTAGAGGAGCATCGCCAGGCGCTCCAGGCCCATGCCGAACGCATACCCGCTCCACACCGAGGCGTCATAGCCGACCGCGGAAAACACCGAGGGATCGACGAGCCCGCAGCCGCCGATCTCGATCCACTCCTTGTTCACCTTCGGCAGGTGCGATGCCGACAGATCGACCTCGAAGCTCGGCTCGGTGTATCCGAAGTAGTGCGGGCGAAAACGGGTCTTGGTCCCGGGCCCGAGGAGCGAGGCAAAGATGTAGTCAAGCAGCGCCTTGAGGTCGCGCACGGTCACCCCGCGGTCCACATAAAGGCACTCCAGCTGGTGGAAATTAGCCGAGTGAGTGGCGTCCGTGGTGTCGCGGCGGTAGACCCGTCCGGGCGACACGATCCGGATCGGCGGCTCCCCCTTGAGCATCGTGCGAACCTGCACCGACGAGGTGTGGGTCCGGAGGAGGTACTTCTCGCCGGGATTCTTCCGGACGACATTTCCAAACCGGGTCGTCTCGGGAAAGTAAAACGTGTCCTGGGCATCGCGGGCGGGATGGTCCGCGGGGGTGTTCAGGGCGTCGAAGCAGTAGAATTCGGTTTCCACCTCCGGCCCGTCCGCGACGGCGAAGCCCACCTTGCGCAGGATCCGGCACATCTCCTCGCGCACGAGGGTCAGCGGATGGAAGGTGCCGGCCTCCGGATCGGGCGAGGGAAGCGTCGGATCGACGGGCGGGCCGAGCCGGGCCGCGATCTCCGCGGCGCCGAGGCGCTCCAGCGCTCCTTCCATCTGGGCCTGCAGGCGCGCCTTCGCCTCGTTCACCAGCTTTCCGAATGCCGGGCGCTCCTCCTTCGGCAGCGAACCCATGCGCTTCATGAGGGCGGTCAGCTCGCCGTTCGGACCGACGTAGCGCGCCTTGGCCGCCTCGAACTCCGGGCGGGTCCGAAGCGTCGGGAGCTCGGCCTCCGCCTTGGCAAGAAGGGCGTTCAAGGTTTCGGTCATGGGTGGAGGGGTGTTCGCAATAAAAAGGGACGGCGCCTCGGAAGGCCCGTCCCCGGAAAGGAAGGCGAGCCCGCCCAGGGCTCGCGTTTCGGCTAGGCTTTCTTGGCTGCGGCTGCCTTGGCCTTCAACGCGGTCTGGGCCTGCTTGACGAGCCCGTTAAACGCCACTTCATCGCGCACCGCAAGGTCGGACAGCACCTTCCGGTCGAGGGCGATGCCCGCGGCGTCGAGACCCTCGATAAAGCGGCTGTAGCTCATGCCGGCGGCGCGGCAGGCGGCGTTCAGGCGAACGATCCAGAGGGCCCGCCATTCGCCCTTCTTCTTCTTGCGGTCGCGGTAGGCATACTGCCAGGCGTGCTGGACGGCCTCCTTCGCGTAACGAAAGAGCTTGGACTTGTTGCCGAAGTAGCCCTTGGCATACTTCAGCGTTTTCTTGCGCCGCTTGCGCGACGCGGGGGAGTTTGTGGCGCGGGCCATGGCGAAATCAGGTTAGAGTCCGAAGGGAAGGCAGCGGAAGAGCGGCGCGGCGTGGCCGGGAGCGACGAGCTTGTCCTTGGAGGCGCGGCGCTTCTGCTTGGTGGATTTGGCGGCGAGGAGGTGGCGAAACCCCGGGGTGCGGCGGACGAGCTTGCCCCGGCCGGTCACCTTGAAGCGCTTGGCCACGGATTTTTTGGTCTTTTGCATGACAGGAGCGGTCCAAAACAGAGGGGGGAGGGAAAGTTGGCAAGGGGAAAGTTGCAGGGGTTGCGGCCGAATTCCGGGGGATACTATCCTTTCCTCGTCGGGTGCCGCCAATTCCCAGACCGCTGCCGAGGCCAGCCGCCAATAAACGCCGGCCCGCCGGCCGGCGCAGATGGCGGCTCCGGAGACAGCGGATGGGGCAGCAACTCCTTGGGAGGGATAGGTTCCCCGAGAATTTCGGACCCTGCAGTTACTCAGGCCAGCCGTGCCGGCGCCGCCAGGCCTCGAGGAGGCGGAGAGTGACGGGGCCGGGAGCGGGGAGCCTCTTGAAGTCGAGGAGCGCGACCGGCCGGATGCCGACCAGGGCATTCGTCAGGAAGATCTCCGTGGCGGACCCTAGGTCGTCGATCGTCACCGCAGCCTCCGCGACGGGAGCGCCTGCTTCGGCGGCAAGTTCGATGACCTTGGCGCGGACGATTCCCGGAAGCGGCCCGATGGGTAGGGATGGAGTGACGAGGCCGCCCCGGTGAACGCAAAATACGTTCGAGACTGCGCCCTCGATGATTCCGCCTGCGGCGTCGCAAAGGAGAACCTCGTCGAACCCGGCGGCTCGCCCGGCCGCCAGGGCGTCGTTCCACGGCCTCCTCTGAAGGCGCTTGAAGGATGCATCGGTTCCCGGGGCAGGAAGGCGAACGGGAGAGACAGCGATCCGCCAGGCAGGCAAGAGCATATGCGGCCGCGGCGGCCCGATCCTCATACCCCACCCCTCCCCGCCCTCGGCGTCCCTCCACGCCGCCCAGCGCAGCACACCCTCCGCAATCCCGGAGCAGCCAATCAGTTCCGATGCGGCTTCCCGCAGGACATTCCCACTCGGGGCCGCGCCGAAAATATAGTGCGCGCATCCGTCGGAGAACCTCCGAACATGCTCGTCAAAAAATACGCCCCTTCCCTCGTGGACCAGCACGGTCTCAAAGACGCCGGCCGCTCCAGTCGGCTCCGCCGCCGCGCCTTCCCCATCGACCAGCATCCCGTTGCGAATCTCGAATTCCGATTTCCGATTTCCGCCTTCCGCTTCCCGAGATTCGCTTTCCGCTTTCCGCTTTCCGCTTTTCATTTGGGCCATTCCTTTCCGCCGAGCGCCGCGAGCAGCGCGGCGCCCTTCGCCAGCGTCTCCTCGTATTCGCGTTCCGGATCCGAATCCCAGACGATGCCGGCGCCGACGTGAAAGGCGGCCTCGCCGCGATGGCAGACGATCGTCCGGATCGCGATGTTGAGATCGATGCGCCCGCAGGCGCTCCAGTAGCCGACCGACCCCGAGAAAATGCCGCGCGGGACGGGCTCCGTTGCCGCGATCACCGCCATGGCGCGAACCTTCGGGGCCCCGGTGATCGAGCCGCCGGGGAAGATCGCGCGCAGGAGCTCGGCCGCGCCCACTCCCTTTCGAAGGTCTCCCTCCACCTCTCCCACGAGGTGGTGCACCGTCGCAAAGGTCTCGAGGTCGTGCAGACGCCGGACGCGCACGGTGCCGTAGCGGCAGATGCGCCCCAGATCGTTCCGCATGAGATCGACGATCATGAGCAGCTCGGCCCTTTCCTTCTCGCTCGCGGCCAGTTCGCTCCGGTTCGCGGCATCTTCGGCCGCCGTGCGCCCCCGCGGCCGCGTCCCCTTGATCGGAAACGTCCGGATCCTGCCGCCTTCCACCGAGATGAAGCGCTCGGGCGAACTGCTGAGCACCTCGCACACGCCCGCGTCGATATACGCCCCCATGGGGGCGGGATTGAGAACCCGGAGCCGGCGATAGAGCTGGCTCGGGGGCTCGGACAGGGCGCACCGGTAGCGCTGCGCGAGGTTCATCTGGTAGATCTCGCCTTCGGCGATCCGCGCGCGGACGCACTCGACGGCCGAGACATAGCGCTCCCGGGAGAAGTCCCCCAGGACGCGGAGCTCGCGGGGAGCGGGAATCTCCGGGACCGGGACGGCCTGCCCCAGCCAGCCGGCGAGTTCGGCGATGGCCTCCTCCGGCGGACGCCTCCAGCCCGCGCCCACAAGCCAGGCGCGTCCCTCGGCATGGTCCCAGATCGCCGCGGCATCATGCCAGGCGACGTGCGCGTCCGGCATCCGATCGACTCCCTCGGCTGCCGGTCGGGAAGCGGACAGGCTCCCGAAGTCGTAGCCCAGGAAGCCGACCGCACCCCCGCAGAACGGCACCGGGCGCCCCGGGTCATGGGCCACCTGATACGCGAAAAGCAGGCGCTCGAACGCCTCCGGCGGCGGCCCGGGGCAACGCCGGGCGGAAGCATCCCCCTCCCGGAAATCGCACTCGCCGCCAAAGGCCCGGAAGACGCCAAAGGGCTCGCATCCCATGATGGAAAACCGGCCGGCTCCCGAGCGCAGGCTGCTGTCCAGCCAGAAGACCCCCCGGCGGCCCCGCAGCCGGGCGAACGCGGCTTCCGGCTCGACGGAGTCCCAGGCAACGATTCGGACCGGCGCTTCCATGTGGCGGTATGAGCAGATCACAGTTGACACCGGGGACGCATTAGCGAGCTTTCAACCTTTCCCGCTTTGGGCTTCCTAGCTCAATGGTAGAGCAGCTGACTCTTAATCAGTAGGTTCGGGGTTCGAGTCCCCGGGGAGCCACCAGCTTTTTGACAATCATTCGCCGGCGTAGCTCAATGGCAGAGCACCTGTTTTGTAAACAGGCGGTTGCAGGTTCAAGTCCCGTCGCCGGCTCCAGCGCCGCACACGCATTTCCACTGCCCGATGGTGTAATGGTAGCACGAACGACTCTGACTCGTTCTGTCTAGGTTCGACTCCTAGTCGGGCAGCCATTCGGTGCGCTTGGAATTTCATGCCCCCTGAAATTCCGGTAATTAAGCCCGGCGTTTGCAACAAAGTGGATTGACACTCACTTTGTCCTCGCGCCAATTTCGACATCCCGCGCCTTTTCCCCTCCCCTTCCCGCTTTCAGGCGACATGCCGTCCCCAGCCCCTCGTTCAAGCCACCCGTTTAGGGGCACGTTTCCTGTATCCAGCCGCGCCTGCAATAGCGCTTCCATTGTAGAACGCCCCGGCTTCTTTTGCGTCTATCGTCACTTCGATCCCCATTTCATTACCCTTAATTAAACTCAACTGCGTCTCCTCATAATGATCATCCATACCCTCCCCCTCGCGATCCTCCTCAGAAACCCGGACGGCAGCGAAATGACCCTGATGGATCTTTTCCGCCAGGGACATGAAATCATGTGGCCGATCCTGTTTCTCTTCTTCGTCGCCCTCACCGTGATCGTCGAACGCGTGCTGTTCCTCGTGCGCGAGAACAGCCATCGTGAGCCCGAGGTCGTCGCGAAGATGCTGGAATCCGTCGAGAAGCGGGACATCGACGGCGCCATGGCGCTCGGCAAGAAGAGCCAGGACACCGTCGCCCGGATCCTGGTCTACAGCCTGACCAACCGCGATTTCTCGCTGTCCAACGCATTCGTGCGCGCCTCGGGCCAGGAGCTGGCCCGCTGCAACCAGGGCATGGCCGTCCTCGACACCGCGATCACGGCCGCCCCGCTGCTCGGGCTCCTCGGAACCGTGACCGGAATGATGCGCACTTTCGGCGCGCTCAACGCGGCAGGCGGCGACATCGCCTCCCAGGCCGGATCGATCACCGGCGGCGTGGCCGAGGCCCTGATCGCGACCTGCTGCGGCCTGGCGATCGCCATCATCTGCCTCATTCCGTACAATATTCTCAATGCGCGCATCGAGCAGACGAAGCAGGAGATCTCCGATGCCTCGCATGCCCTCGAGATCCTGATCAAGAAGTCCGAGGTCAACCACACGGCCTGACCGCCCCCGGGCGGCCTCCCTCAATCCAACCCCCCATTAACCATGGCTGGCGGCGGAAGCACACGTGACGCAAGCGGCAAGAAGCGGGCGCGCATCGAGATCATACCCCTGATCGATGTCATCTTCTTCCTGCTCGCAACCTTCGTCCTGTTCACCCTCTCCCTGAACAGTTCCGGGGGGCTGGCCGTTTCGCTTCCCTTGTCGGAGACGGGCGAGCCCCGCGATCCCGCCGGAATCGCCACGGTCACCGTCAAGGAGGATGGCAGCTTCGCCTGGGACAAGGAATTGGTCACCGTCGATGAGATGGAAAAGCGGATGCAATCCTTCCATCTCCTGCATCCCGAGCCGGACTCCCACATAATCATCAACGGGGACCAGAACGCCTTTTTCTTCCAGGCGATCTTCGCCTTCGACGAGGCCCGCAAGGCGGGAATCCAGAAGGTGCTGATCGAGACCCTGGTCAAGCCGCCGAGTTGATCCGTTCCGCACCCCTTATATAATATCACCATGGCAGGCTCAGGTCCCATACCGGAGGAATTCAAGAAGAAGGCGCGCATCGAGATCATACCCCTGATCGATGTCATCTTTTTCCTTCTGGCCACGTTCGTTTTGTTCACCCTCTCGCTGAACAAGATAAAGTCCCTGCCCGTCCAGCTTCCCGTGGCCAGCGACGCTTCCGCGGCCAAGCCCGACGATGAGATGGTGAACCTCCAGATTTCCGACGCCGGGACGTGCTACTGGAATAAGGATCCGATCACCGTGGCGGACATCGGCCCCCGCCTCGAGCACTACAAGACGACAACGTCCAATCCGCGCGTGCTCATATCCGGCGACGACAAAGCCAAGTTCGGCATCGCCGTCCTCGCCCTCGACGAGGTGCGCAAGGCCGGCATCCAGCAGGTATCGGTGGACACCCGCCCGCCGCGGGCGAGCGGAAGATAGCAACCCATGGCCGCCTCCGTCTATCCCCTCCCCGTCCAGCAGGCCCGCCGCGACCTGGCGATCGGGGTCATTTTTTCCCTCTGCGTCATTCTGGGCGGCGCCTGGGGCGGACAGATCTTCAAGTCCGGCCCGCCGAAGCCGAAGGTCCGGGAGGTCATCCCCCACATCCAGCTCGTGATGCCCAAGATCGAGCCCGAGGAGGAGGTGGTGGACGACACACAGCAGGTCACCCAGCCCGCCGACATCGCTCCCCCGATGCAGACGGACGTGCCGCAGATCGTCACGGACACTTCCTTTGTGCAGAAGCTCGAGCCGCCGCCGCCCGAGGGCATGATGGTCAACCGGGGGGCGATCACCGTGCCCGTGAACGCCGGCGGTTTTGGCAAGGGCGGCCAGATCTTCGATGTGTCGATGCTGGACAAGGTGCCTGAGCCGACCTACCAGCCGCAGCCCAAGTACCCCTACGAGATGAAGAAGCAGGGCCTCTCCGGCCAGGTGACGGTGGAATTCATCCTCGATACGGCGGGCGCCGTCCACAATGCCTTCGCCGTCAGCTCCACCCAGCGCGAGTTCGAATCGGCCGCGGTGTCCGCGGTCTCCAAGTGGCGCTTCAAGCCGGGCATGAGGGGCGGCCGCGCCGTCCTCACCCGCATGCAGGTGCCCATAGTGTTTTCGCTCGAGGATTGATCACCGTGACCCGAAAATTTCCAAGCCTCCTCCTGCTCGCCTGCCGCGCCCTTCTGGTGGCCGGGGTCTTCTCGTGCGCCCTGCCGGCCGCGATCGGCGCCGAGGATTCCGAACCGGACGCCCCCCAGCTCGCGGACAAGACGATCGATTCCTTCCAGAAGCTCCAGCCGCTCCTCGACGCAAAGGACTGGGACGGCGCGATTGCGCTTCTCAGGGGAGTTTTGTCGGGCGTCGATCCCGAAAGCCGGGACACGGCACTCATCCTCGACACCGTCGCCAAGCTCGAGATCCAGAAGGACGACGCCCCGAAGGCGATCGAGGCGTGGGAGACCGCGCTTCGCCTGAGCGACGCTCATCCAAATTACTTCAAGCAGAAGGATAAGCTCGAACTGGTCCTGTCCCTCGCCCAGAACTACAGCCAGCTGGGATCGACCACGAAGGACACCGTGCTCGCCCGGGAGTCGTTCTCGAAGGCGGCGGATTACATTCACCGCTGGCTCGGAGCCACGACAAGCCCCACCTTCGAGGCGCAGTATTTTTATGCCCAGGTCCTCTACAGCCAGGCCACGGCAAACGAGAAGAAGATAGACAAGGATCTCCTGCGGCAAGCGGAGCAGGCCGCGCAAAAGGCCCTCCACATGCAGACGTTTCCCAAGGAGGGGCTCTACATCCTCGTCAAGGCGATCTACCAGCAGCTCGACGATATGGAGGCTTCGGCCAAGTATCTTGAGCTGCTTGTCCGCCAATCCCCGGACAAGGACTCGTCCTGGCAGGAACTTTGGGCAGTCTACATGAACCTGGCCGCCGCCAACGACAAGGACGAGGACAGGTCCCGGCAGTACTACGTCCGGGCGATCAACGCGATGGAGCGGGCGCAGAGCTACGGGAAGATGAAGGCGAACAAGGACAACTACAACCTGGTGACGATGTATTACACCCTGGGCCAGTTTGCCGAGGTAACCGACCTCCTCCATGCAGGCCTTACGAGCGGCCACATCGATTCCACGATCAAGAACTGGCAGCTGCTCTCCTATTCCTACCAGCAGATGGACGCCCCGCTCCGGGCCGCGAGCGCCCTCAAGGAGGCGGAGGCGCTCTTCCCGGACTCCGGCGAGATCGACTTCGACATCGCGCAGATCTACCTGCAGCTCGAGAATTCCGAGGACGCCTACAAGTACGCCGCGGCGGCAACCGCCAAGGGCAACGTGGAAAAGCCCTTCAACCTGTACCAGATGCTCGCCTACTCGGCCTATGAGCTCGAGAAATATCCCGAGGCCCTGGTTGCCGTGAACAAGGCCTTCGAATTTCCCCAGGGAAAGAACAACAGGCAGCTGACCGCCCTGAAGCGGATCGTGCTCCGGTCCCTGAAGGTCCAGCAGGACGCCGCAGCCCCGGCGTCGAATGCCACGCAGTGACCCCCTTCTCCCAATGAAAAAAAAGAACGCCCGTTTTTACTTTCTGATCCCGATCGTCGCCCTGGCCGCCTTCATCCCGTTCGAATGGCACTTCAGCGCGAACTATGAGCAGATCCAGGAGCAGCGAGCCGCCCAGACACGGCAGGATAAGATCGCCAAGATAGCCGAACAGGACCGCCAGCGGCAGAAGGCCATCGAGGAGGCGGTTGCCACCCAGGCAAAGCGCGCCAAGGAAAAGAAGGAGCGCGAGGCCCGGCTGCAGAAGGAAAAGGACGACCGCGAGGCGGCGATGCAGGCCAGGAACAAGGCCATCAACGAGACCTCCCGCCTGAAGGATCAGCTGGACCACATTCAGAAGGATGTTGCGACGGTGAAGGAGGATATCGCGAAGATCCAGGCCGACGAGCGCAAGCAGCGGCAGGAGTCCGTGTTTGCCCAGAAGTACGTCCTCCAGGCCGAGGCCAACGTCAAGAAGCTCAGCCAGGTGCTCGACCAGATCGCGGCAGCGGACGCCGCAGCTGAGGCCGCCCGCGCCGCCGCGGCCGCCAAGAAATCCTGATCAACGACGCCGATACCAAGCCCCTCCTTTCTATGAAAAAGTGGATGTACGTCATTTTCCCCGGGATCGGCATCGCGGTCTTCCTCGGGCTTTATTTCCCGGCAAAGTCCCATTTCGAGGCCGTGGAAGCGAGCCGCGCCGAAGCCGTCGCCCGCCAGAAGACGGCCGACGACGCGCACAAGAAGGAGCTCGAGGATCTTGCGAGGCAGGACAGCGAGAAGCGCGCCGCGCAGAACGCAAAGGACGAGGCCGCACGGGAGGCCGCGCGCCTGGAGAAATGGAACCAGCAGGGCCGGGACATCCAGGCGGAGACGGACGCCGCGACGGCCGACGGCGACCGCTACTCGAAGCAGATCGCGGATCTGCAGATCCAGCTCGACACTCTCCACAAGCAGAAGGACGACCTGAGCCGCGAGGATTTCGACCTCACGAAGCAGGTGGAGCTGGCCCGCGTGAACGAATCCACCGCGGATCTCGAGATCCAGCGCATGGTCGAGATGATCGCCAACCGCGCGGGAGCGAGCTCGATGACCGTCCAGATCGCCCCGACGGCTGATCAGACGTCGGGCAGCCAAAAGAACGGCGCCGAAAACGCGTTCAAGTAAGCGGTCGGTTAGCCCTCCAGCGGCTTGAGCCCCTTCTCGATCTCCGCGCGGCGATGCTCGAGAAAGGGGGGCAGCGCCAAGGTCCTGCCCAGGCTGTCCAGCGGCTCGTCCGCGGCAAACCCCGGCTCGTCCGTCGCGATCTCGAACAGGATCCCGCTCGGCTCCCGGAAGTAGAGGCTTCGGAAATAGTACCGGTCGACCGGCCCGCTGGAGGAGATCCCCGACAGGGCGAGCCTCTCGACCCAGGCATCGTACTCGAGCGAGGTTGGAGTCCGAAACGCGACATGGTGCACGCCGCCCGCCCCCAGGCGGGCCGGAGGCGCGTTGGCCTCCACCCCGACGTGGAGTTCGCGGGCCGGGCCGCCGTCGGCCATCTCGAAGACCTGGACGGCGGCTGCGCCCGACGCGTAGTTCCGCCCGCGGCGCATGCCCATGACCTCGGTCAGGACCCTCTCGGTGGGGCCGAGGTTGGGGACGCTGAGGGCAATCGGGCCGAGCCCGCGTATCTGGTGCTCCACAGGAACCGGGCTTTTCTCCCACGGATGGGCGTCGGCGGCGGCCTTGTCCGCGACGAGGCTCAGCCGCTGCCCCTCAAAGTCCTCGAAGTCGAGGACCTGCCTTCCGTCGCGCGCGCCGATCGCGCCAGCCTTTACGCCGAGCTTTGCGAAGCGCCCGGCCCACCACGCGAGGCTGGCCTCGCCGTCCACCCGCATCCCTGTCCGGACGATGCTCCGCGTGCCGCGGCGTTCCGGCGCCGAAGGCCAGTCAAAGAACGTGATGTCTGTGCCCGGCGTGCCGGCCCCGTCGGCGTAAAAGAGGTGGTAGGAGGACACGTCGTCCTGGTTGACGCTTTTTTTCACGAGCCGAAGACCAAGTGTCTCCGTATAGAAGCGGAAGTTGCGGCGCGCGTCCGCAGTTACGGCGGTGAGGTGATGGAATCCGTGGAGCTGCATATTCATCTTTGTTCGAAATTTCCGGCGAGCCAGCGGGATGCCTCGCCGAATTCGGCCTGGGTCAGCTGGTGGCCGCCCGGACTACAGTGAAGCGTGACGGCGGCCCCGGCGGCCTCGAGCATCCGGGCCAGCCTCTCGGTGCCCTCGGGTGGGATCATCTGGTCGCTGCGCCCCCCGGCAAGGAATACGGGAACGCCCGACAGGTCGGGCTTCTCCTCGGGCACAAGGGGAACCATCGCCCGGAACAGGACGGCGCCGCGCAGGACCCTTGGCTTCAGGAGAAGCAGGCTTGCGGCGACGTTCGCCCCGTTTGAATACCCCACGGCGACGACGGGCCGGGATCCGAATCCGTGGCTTACCCGGGCGCCTTCGATGAAGTCCGCCAGCTCGTCCGTTCGCCGGACGAGATCCTCCTCGTCGAATACGCCCTCGGCCAGCCGCCGGAAGAAGCGCGGCATTCCGTTCTCCAGCACCTTTCCCCGCGGGGAAAGCCGAGGCGCGCCGGGCAGGAGCATGGCCCCCAATTCGAGCAGATCGTCCTCCGTGCCCCCGGTCCCGTGCAGGAGCAGGAGGACGGGGGCGGAAGCGTTGCTTCCCGCCACGTACCTGTGGATGAAATCAACCGACGGGGACATCGCTGGGCATAGTATTCCTTTTCGCTAAAAATGCCACCCGCCTGCCGCCGTCTCCCTGCCGCGCTTTTCGCTTGCGACCGGCCTCCGCCTGCAGCTTCCTGATCCCTCACGCAATTCAGTCGGGGCGTAGCTTAGCCTGGTAGAGCGCTACGTTCGGGACGTGGGACTCCTCCATTGAGGATCAATGAGTTAGAGGGGCATTTCACAGTTTCAGGATCAAAAAATGTGAAATATCGGCGATTTCGAAAATCGCGCATTCGCGGTTTTTCATCCGAAAAAACGCTCGCTTCTGACGCGTTCGGAAGGTCTCTCAACAGCCGCCGGTGAGGCCTTTCCGAGTTGGCAATACGCAACATTGTTTACCTGCGAGCATGGCCAGTGAAGATCCTGCAATGATGACAACGAATGAAATCATTACGCTCGTCGAAGACCACATCGGAAGCACCCTTGACGGGCACCTGAATTACTTCGGCTAACGGAAGCCCCCGACCATTGAACAAAGTTTCATCCGCCCGCGTGGTGTCGATTTTGGCGCATCCGTTTATTTTGACCACGTTGTTCAGCGCAATTCCCTTTTGGGGGCAGAATCCAATGAACGCCCTTCGTAGTGCCGGTTTGGTCGCGGCAGTGGTGTTGGCCCCGATTGGCCTCTTAACCTGGCTATGCGTCAGAACCGGACGATGGAAGACCGTAGATGCGTCTGAACGCAGCGAACGGCCAACCCTCTACATGACTGTGCTCGGGGCGCTCTTGGTGCTGGCCGCATATTATGAATATAGCGGAAATCCTGCGGTTACGCTCATCGTGTTTATAATCCTTATGTTCGGGGTAGCGTTGGCATTGAACCGATGGATTAAATTTTCCCTGCATCTTGCTTTTGTCGGCTTCTACGGACTTGTCCTCGTGAGGATTCAGCTCGGTTATGGACTTCCTCTCCTTTTGCTAATTCCATTTGTGGCTTGGTCACGTTTGGTGCTTTTGCGCCACAATGTCCGCGAAGTCCTAAGCGGCCTCATCCTGGGCCTATCTGCCGCGATCCTCTTCCTGACGGTTGGATGCGCTTCGATTGAGAAAAGGTTTCTTTTCCATCCCTCCCACCGACCGACCCACTCGGAGTTGGCGCCTTGGGAAGAAAATGGGGCCCTTATCGGCTACTCTCGAATTGTTGAATCGCCAAAGAATATTTGGCTCATGCTCCACGGCAATGCCGGCCAAGCGTCGGACCGCATGTATCCCATTCCCTGTTTTTCGGCCCAAGACTCTGTCTTTATTATGGAATACCCGGGATTTGGTGGCCGCGATGGGTCTCCTTCCAGGGATTCATTCAATCGCGCGGCGATGGATGCGTATCTCTTTCTTCGACGGAGTTTCCCTCATCACCCGATTTGCGTAGTCGGAGAGTCGATTGGAAGCGGTCCCGCAGCATTTCTGGCTTCTCTAGCGCAGCCGCCAGACAAGTTCGTTTTTATAGTTCCGTTCGATAGACTCAGGCTAGTGGCTCGCGACTACGCTCCTGCTTTTCTGGTGAAGCTAATTTTAAAGACCGACTGGGACAACGTGGAGGCGCTCTCA
This sequence comes from uncultured Opitutaceae bacterium, assembly GCA_964547325.1. Lineage (GTDB taxonomy): Bacteria > Verrucomicrobiota > Verrucomicrobiia > Opitutales > Opitutaceae > Palsa-1447. The sequence continues at coordinate 34,393 of CAZJNA010000011.1, forward strand.
CACTACCGCGGGCCGGTAGACGTATTTGGGGCCAAAGATGATCGGGTTATCCCGGTCCGGCATGCCAAGGCTCTCGCAACAACTATTCCAACTTCGAAGTTTGTTTTGATCCCAGGAGGGCACAACGATTGGTCTTTCTCCAATCGCGTTCAGATAAGAAACCCCTAAATAAACCAACGCGCAAACCATCCTTCGCGTTCGCGATGCGCTGGTGTTCGTCCTGGGCGGCAATCGTGGCGAAGCACAGGCTTATGTGAAGAATACGAGATGATCAGCCCGGGGATCTCTAGTACCTCCCCGATCGGGATTTCACAGAATATTTCACAATTCACTGGGAATTCTCTCACTTCGGAGCTTTCAACGAGACGCGGAAGACGCCGCCTTTTCTGCTTGCGGCCCCGCTTTCTCCGAGGGATTCTGGCCCCTCACGTGATTTGTCGGGGCGTAGCTTAGCCTGGTAGAGCGCTACGTTCGGGACGTAGAGGTCGCGAGTTCGAATCTCGCCGCCCCGACCATTTTCGGAATCCTTTATTGCGGATTCCGCGGCTTGAAAGCCGAGGCGGCGGCCAGCTTTTCCCAGAGGCCGCGTTCCTCGGCGGAAACCGTGGGAGGAACCTGGATCCGAACCGTGGCATAGAGGTCCCCGCGAGTCTTATCCTCCCTTGGGAGGCCCAATCCGCGCAGCCGGAGCCGGCTTCCCGAAGCGGTCCCCGGGGGCACCTTCAGGGATGTCGTCCCATCGAGCGTCGGGATCCTGGCCTGCACGCCGAGCACCGCCTCCCAGGGCGCGAGGTCGAGGTCGAAGTGGAGATCCGCTCCCTCGACGCTGAGGTCGGGATGGCGCGCGAGGCGCACGCGCAGATAGAGGTCCCCGGCCGGGCCGCCCCCCGTCCCGGCGCTGCCCTGACCGGCGAGGCGAATGCGCTGTCCCTCCCGGACCCCCGGAGGTATGCGCACCTGGTAGGTGTCCATTCGCTCGGCTCCGCCATCGGCTCCAGGCCGGCGGAGCGTCACCTTCCGCTTTGAGCCACGAAGTGCCTCTTCCAGGGCGACAAGAATGTCGGCTTCGACGTCCCGGCCGGGCTGCGTGAAGGACTCGCCGTCCTCGTCATAGGCCGGGGCGCCGCCCGATCGGCGGAAGGTATCGGAACCGCCTCCGCCGCGGCCGAAGAAGGACTCGAAGAAATCGCTGAAGCCCGTGCCGCCGAATTCGAAGTCGGATCCGGCCTGCGGGGCCCGCGCCCTGCCCCTCGGGACGCCTCCGGATGCGAACGGGCCGCTCCCGCCATCCTGCCAGTTCGCCCCGAGTTCGTCGTAGCGTCGCCGCTTTTCCGGGTCGCCGAGCACCTCGTACGCCTCGTTGATTTCCTTGAACTTCTCCTCCCCCTTTGCCTTGTTCTTCGCGACGTCGGGATGATGGAGCCGCGCGAGGGCCCTGAACGCCTTCTTGATTTCCTCGGGCGATGCCGCTCGCGCGACGCCCAGCGTCTCGTAGTAGTCCTTGAACTTTACGGCCATGAGCAACCGTGGCCGCGTCCGGCTCCGGCGTCAAACCAGCCCGGCCGCACACTCAGCGCGCGCGCGGCAGTTCCGCGGGAGCGAGCGCCACCCGGTAAAACCGAATCTCCCTGATCAGCCCCTTGAACCAGCAGATCCGGTTCAAGCGTACTCCGATGGAGGTCCTTCCATCCGTCATCGGGGGGAAGGCGATCTCTCCGGCAAGTTCCTGAATCCCGTCAACATAGGCGGTCATCCTGCGGCCATCATAGACCAGTTCAGCCCAGGCCCATTGGCCCAGCGGATGCAATTTCGCCGGGTCGATCAGCGCGCGCCGGCTGGCGGCTGGGCCGGAACCGGAGAGAAGAAAGGTGTCCATGTACCACCCCTTGCCCGGCACGAGGCGATCCTCGACGGTCAGCCGGGCGCCGTGGGTGTCCTCGATGTGCACGAAGCGCTGGGCATCCGGTCCGCCGGCCTCGGGAAGGAAGAGCACGGCCACCGTGAAATTCCCCCAGCCTGAGATCGGATTGACCGGCAGGACGAGCCCGTCGGCCGCGCCATCGAAGCGCAGGGAGCCGTCCGCCGCGGATTGGGGTGCGCCCCAGACCGTGGGCGCATGGCCGCCTACCTGCCGGGGGTCCGCAAGGGTCCATACGGTCGTGGGGTCGGCCGCCGCGATCGCGGCAAGCCCCAGGAACGCGCAGGCGAGGACCCTACGGACAATTTTCACAATCTCACTTCGTTGTTGAACTTCGTGATCTCCTCCAACCGGTTATCGGGATCGATCTCAATGCTTCCGCCTTCAGCGGTGGCGCCGGCTGCGAGCGTCATGCGTATATTGATCGATTTCGGGTAGAGGTCGATTGGCGCCGGAATCGAGGGGACCCGCTCCGTCGCGAGAATGCTGCCGTCGGCGGCTCTCAGCGTGACAATCGTTTCGGGCGATGCCGCGGAGCCGACATTGTGGATTGTCACGCGGACTTCGCGGCCATGCACCTGGACGTCCTCGCGGTCGAGGCCGAGGTCGGGGCGCTGCCAGTAGGGCGTGCCCGGGGTCTTCAGCTTGAAGGTGAGGACCGTCTCGGCCCGGGGTGCCAGCGTCAGTTCCACCGACTGGCTGCGGCCAAAGGGGATCGTCGTGGCGGCAAGGTCGCGATCCGCCACATCCATGGCGTCGTCGGCATGGCTGTCTATCCCCTGCGTCATCTCCCAGATGCCCGGGTCGATGTTCCATCCGGTCATCGAGGCCCGCACTGGCACCGTCGCCAGGTTGTACGCCACCACCTTGAATTCGGTCGCCGTGGACGACGGCACGAGGATGGCGGCGCTCAACTCGGTGGCGGGCGCATGAAATCTCCAGCTGACAACATGGCCCGGGAAGCAGCCGTTGCGGACGAGCGCGATGCCGCCCAGGCGGGCGCGCTGCAGCTCCGCGTAGGGCACGCCGACCCGGTCTATCCAGAGGCTGCCCTGGGTATTGATGTATTCGCCGAGGGCCATCTCCTCGATCTGGCTGCCGTAGAGCGCTTCAAGTCGCTTCTTGTCGCCGGTCAGCTGCCAGATGAATTGTTCGTTGCCCGTGACGCGATCCGAGTGATTTCCCGGCCCGCGGGCGTCGAAATTGCGCTTTTCGATCAGCCCGCCCCGCTCGTTGCGGAGAAACTTGGCCCCCCAAGTCTGGCGGATGTCCAGGAGGTCGAGCAGGTTCGCGTTCACCTCCGCTATATAGGTCGTGCCGCCGTCGAGGATCGGAGCCAGGTATTTGCGGTCGTTCGTCCACTTGTAGGCGGACCAGAAGAGCGGCCATGGAAAGTAGGTGCGGGTGGCGACCGCTTCCTTGTCATCCACGAAATGGATCGCCGAGGGCAGCGTATAGCGGCCGTTCTCATCCTTGTGCCGATGCGCCAGCAGCCCGTCTGCGAGTTCGAGGAGGACCCGCCTCGCCTCCGGATTGCCGTTGTATTCCACCAGCAGTTGCGCGGGCTGCAGCGAGAGGTAGGAATAGGATTTCGCATAGCCCCAGGGGTCGTCGGTCGCCATTTTCAGCCCGTTGTAATAGGAGGTCATGATGTGGCGGTGGCCGGCGACGTTGACCCCGCTGATCCGTTCTATCCCGTGCGCGTTCTCCATGGCGCGCTCGATCATCCTCGGGCTGCCGTAGTTCAGTATCATGTTCTGCCCAAGGCTGTTGAGGCCCTCCTCGTAGCTGTGCAATTCGTCGGCCTGGATGGTGCAGAGCCCGTTGGTGATCATGCCCTGCCGGTAACAGGCATCCACCTCCAGGCGCAGGGATTCGCCCAGCTTGTCGGGATCGCATCCCATCAGGCCCACGCCGGGCCACGTATTCGTCAGGTCCGTGTCGTCGGAAAGGCCGCCGCCGAATTCGCCATTCTCGACCTGGCGGTTGTCGATCCACCAGTTGACAAAATACTTCACGCGGCGGAGCGCATCCACCTGGCGGAAGGCCCAGAGCGGAACGCCGGCCGGGGGCGTCGCCTGGGTGAAGGCCGGCCGGGGGGAGCCCGGCATCGCCACGGCCCAGTAGTTGCGGCCCGGGTAATGGTTGGGATTGACCCGCAGGAGATCGTTGATGTCGGTTTTGAACCGGGTCCATAGATGCACCTTGTCGCTGAACGGATGCTCCTCGACGAGCATGGCGTAGGAATCGCGCGCCTGGGTGAACCGGTCGAGCTCGTGTTCGGCCCTCGCCGCCTCGCGCGGCTTGAAGACCAGGCGCACTTCGGCGCCCACGAGGGATGCCGCGTTGAAATCCGGGCCGGCGCCGGCGATCGTGAAATACAGGTTCGCGTCCTTCGGCAGGATGCGGTCGCGCAAGTCGAGCCAGAGCGTCTTCGCCTCGCCGGGCTTCACGCTGAAGCTGAAGTCGAACATGTTGCGCAGCGGCCAGATCGGATCCTTCACCTGGATATTGAGCGGGAAGAGGCCGCCGTGCGTGGGCTGCACGCGCAGAGCGGGCAGGTCGATCGCGATCCCATCGAGGCCGCCATCCACGGCGTCGAGCTGATACGCCGGGAGGACCGCGCTGCCCGGAATCAGCACATGCACGACCGGCAGCATGCCGGGGGCGGCGCCCCCGGCCGCGATGGCGCCCTCGGACACCGGCTGCGCGACCAGGATCGCCCGCTCGTCCGGCGCGTTCCGGCCGTTGATAAAGGTGACGAGCGAGGCAAGGCCGGGATCGGCGGGCGCAATGGCGGCGAGGCGGTAGCGGAGCTTGACTGAGCCGGCCGGTTCGCGGCCGGCGGCGACGTAATAGGCGGAGAGTTCACCGATTGGCTGTTCCTGCTCGACGTTGTCAAAGCGGATCATCCGACCGGTGATCGGCGCCGCGAGGACGTGCACGGTCTTTTCCTGCCCCTGGGGACGGTGGAAGAGCACGGACTCGGCCGGACCGGATCCGTCCGCGGCCGCCGCGGGGAGGAGGCTCATCGTTCCCCACGCGGCTCCGGAAATCTCCAGGTGATTCCAGGGCTCGTCAGGCAGGGTGAAAGTAATCGATTTTCCCGAGAGCGAATAGCAGTCCCAATCGGGCAATTGGAAATAGTCGTTGCGGCCCGGCAGGCGCGATCGGTTGTAGACCCCCGGCCACGTGGTCTCCCGGATGCCGTCGAGTGCCTTCCAGTACCACCGCTTCAGGTCGTAGGCATCGTGGATCTCGACCTTGCGGACGCCGATGGCCGGTCCGTCGAGGTACGGCGGGGGATCGTCCGGCCGGTTCCAGCCATAGCGGAAAAGCCATTCGTCGCGCCAGCGCGCGTCGACGAGATCCCGGGTCACAACCGGCGGAAGGTCGGAGGGGGCGTCCCCACCGGCCAGCGTGGCGACGTTTCCGTCGCTAAGCATCCGATCGTAGATGCGCACCTCGTCGATGTCGCCACCGCGCACGAAGTTGTAGTCGCTCTGCACCTGCCAGGGAGCGATGATCCGCGAATGCGGGCCGAATTGGTCGAGCCCGGCATTGTAGACGGCTTTTGTCTCATTTTTTGCGGCGAGCCGGCCGTTGATGTAAAATCGGATCCCGCGAGTCTCATCCCAGGAGAGCGTCAGATGGGTCCATGCCTTGGGCCCCGGAAAAGCAGGCAGCGGAACGGACACGCGCGTGCGGGAAAGGCTGGCGTCCGTGACGAAGGCGTCGAAGCCGTGGCCATTGTAGTCTATTCGAAGAAAGACCATGTCCCAGCTCGAGTGGTCGGCGTAGCCGACCCGGAAGATCGGAAAGGGCGTCGGCCCCACCGGATAGCGCGAGCGCCAGAAGAAGGACAGCGTGCCCCGCTGGGCATAGATGTTGCCGGGAGCCCAATAGGCGAGGCGCTCGACGTCGCCGCAGCTCAGGGCCGCGCCCTTCGCCCCATCGGGAATCTTCGTGACCTCAAACTCAAAATTCGGATCGGGAGTTCCGCCGGCCGAAAAGTCGGCCGTCGTTCCCTTCTCGCCGGACAGGTAGAAAAGCAATCCGGGCTCGGGATTTCCGGCCGCGAACATTCGGATGGAAAGGCAGACTATGGCGAGCGCCAGCGCAGGAGCCGGGCGCAAGCGCGTGAGCGGGTGTTTCATGGGGCCGGGGCAATACTGGGACACGAGTCCCAACAATCACAGCCAGACGTCGCGGGCAGGACTCCGTTTCAAAAAATATGGGGTTGTTGAAATTGGCATTCCCTGCTTCCGATTCCGCTCAAGGCTCTTGCCCAATCGATTGGGAAGGAGTACTATAAGAATAATCGAATTTTGAAACAAACGAAGAATCACGACGTCTCAGTTTCCAGCTCTAACTTTACCATGAAAAAGCATACTTCCCTGAGTCTCGCGCTCATTCTCTCGGCGGGCCTTCTCGCCGGCTGCGAGGGCAATGGACCCAACACCCAGAACGGCGCCGTTACGGGCGGCGCGATCGGTGCCCTCGCCGGCGCCATCATCGGCAACAATAGCGGCGGACACAATGGCCTGGCGGGAGCGCTCATCGGCGGCGCGGTCGGCGCGATCGCCGGAGGCACGATCGGCAACACGATCGACCACGAAAACGGAACCGTCTACGGTTCCGAGCAGGAAGCCTCGACCACGGTCATCGTCCAGAGCCCACCCGCTCCTCCCTCGCAGCCCGATGAGGCCTACATGCCCCAGCCTCCGACACCGGACGCGGTGTGGATCAATGGCTATTGGGCCTGGGACGGCAGCCGCTACATCTGGGCGGCCGGGCACTGGATCATTCCGCCGCCCCAATATCACGCGTACATCCCTCCGCATTGGGCCTATCGCCCGGACGGCTCCTACGTTTATATTCGCGGCTACTGGCGCCGCTGAGTCGCTAAGGGGCGAACGGGTTGAATTTCAGCTCGTTCCCCACGGTGGTCAGAGGGCCGTGGCCGGGCGCAATGACCGTCTCAACGGGCAGAGAGCCCAGGATCCGGCTCAGCTGGGCCTTGAGCTGCCGTGGCGAAAAGTACCCGCCGCCGGCCGATCCCGCGAAGACCAGGTCCCCTGAGACCAGGAGGCCGCACCCGCCCGGGCTCGCAGGCGCCCGAACGAGGTAGCAGTTGTGGGCCGCGGCGTGCCCGGGCGTGCTGAACGCCACGACCTCGAGCGATCCAAATACCATCGCCTCCCCCTCGCCTGCCGCGCGCCCTCCCGGGGCGCATGCCCCGCGGGGAATATAGGCCGCCGGCGTCCCGAACCGGGCCAGGACCTCGCGCAGCCCACCCGTGTGCTCGGCCTCCACGTGGGTAAGAAAGATCGCATCCACCTGCCGGATCTGTCGGGGCCACACGGCGTCCAGGGCCGGCAGTCCGCCGCCCGTGTCGAAAAGCAGCCCGTGAGTCGCTCCGCGCTCGGCAACGACGTAGGCGTTCGCCACCCCGATGCCGTGACGCATCCTCAGCGGCCACGCGCTGAACGCAAGCGGGCCGATCTCGGGAACGGGATACCGGCCGGCGCCGAGAGCGCATAGGCCGACTTCGTTGAGGCCGAGGACTCCGGCGATCCGCCGGAGCTCGTCGGCCCGAAGCTCGGGGCGGTAGTCGACGGCGTCGCGAATCCTCGCCGCAGGGACGGCCGCCCCCGCGGCAAGCTCCTCGAGGTTGACGCCGGCTCCGCGCATAGCCTTCTCGAGCACGTCTCCCAACTCGTCCTCAAGGGGAGCATCTTTTTGGTTCGGCATATCGTCCCCGTTGGGTGAACTTCTAGCTCCATGGAACAGGATCAACAAGAGATTCTCGACATATTCACGCGGACCCGCGCCCTGCTGCGCGGACATTTCGTCCTGCGCTCAGGCCTCCACAGCGGCCACTACTTCCAGTGCGCGCAGGTGTGCCAGAGGATGGACGCCGTGGAACGGCTCGCCGAGCTCCTGCTGGCCAAGGTTCGCAGCCGGGGCCTCGCCTTCGTCACCGTGCTGGCGCCCGCGATGGGGGGCCTCGTGATCGGGCAGGAGCTCGCAAGGCGAGCCGGAGCGCGCTACATCTTCGCCGAGAAGGATAACAATGTCCTCGTCCTGCGGCGCGGCTTCACGCTTGCGGCCGGCGAGCCCGTTCTGATCGCCGAGGATGTCGTCACCCGGGGCGGGCGCGTCCTCGAGTGCCTCGACATCGTGCGCAAGGCCGGCGGCCTGCCGGCCGGCATCGCCATGCTGGTGGACCGGAGCGCCGGCGCCGCCCGTTTCGATGTCCCGGCGGTTTCGCTCCTCGAGCTCAGCTTTCCGACGTATCCCGCCGACGCGGTGCCCGAGGACCTGGCGAGGATTCCGATCGAAAAGCCGGGCAGCTAGGAATCACGGTCCCGCGGAAGCGCGGTCATTCCCGCACGGAGATCGCCACGAAGCCCTGCGAGCCGTGGTCGTACACGAAAAGGAGATGGCGCCCGGGGCGGAGCAGCGAGCGGGCCGTGGGAAGGTCCGTCACCTGGCTGCGGTCGATCTCGACGATGACCATGTTCGGCTCCAGCCGCTCCCCATAGGCCGAGTCCTTGGCCACGCTCGTTACGACGAGCCCCTCGACATTGGATTCGAGCTCGAGCTTGCGCCGGAGCTCGTCCGTAAGCCGCACCGCGTCGACGCCCTTGATCAGCTCGTTGGGATCGTCGGCCAGGTAGCCCAGAAGGAGGCTGATCTTCCGCGGCGTCCGGTCCCGCATGATCTTCAGCTCGACCTTCGCCCCGGGAAGCATCTGTCCGATCATGAAGTGGAGGTCGTCCTGGCTCGCAATCGGCTTGTCGTTGACCGCGAGGATGACGTCGGAGCGCAGCAGGCCGGCCTTTCCCGCAGGGCTGTCCGGATCCACATGGGAAATGATTGCGCCGGTCGCGTCCTTGGGGAGGCCGAGTTGGTCGGCGATGTCGGGATCGAGGTCGGCCGTCTTTACCCCGAGGAAGCCGCGCCTCACCGTGCCGGTCTCGATCAGGCTTCGCATCACGCTGGCAGCTAGGTTGACAGGGACGGCAAAGCCGATTCCGACGCTTCCGCGGGAAGGCGAGATGATGGCGCTGTTGATGCCGACGAGCCGGCCCTTGGCGTCGAGGAGGGCGCCGCCGGAATTGCCGAGATTGATCGCCGCGTCGGTCTGGATGAAGCTCTCGTAGCCGTTCTCGAGGATCCCGACCTGCCGGCCCTTCGCGGAGACGATGCCCATGGTCACCGTCTCCCCGACCCCGAGCGGGTTGCCCACCGCGAACACGATGTCGCCGACGCGCAGCTTTTCGCTGTCGGCCAGCGTGACGACCGGCAGGGAGGTCGCATCGATCTTGACGACCGCGACGTCCGTCTTGGGATCGGCGCCGACCACCTTGGCCGTGAACTTCCTGTCGTCCTTGAGGGTGACCTCGAAGGATTCGAAGCCCTCGACGACGTGGTTGTTGGTCAGGATGTATCCGTCGGGAGTCACGATCACCCCGGATCCCAGCCCGGTCTCCTTGCCCTGCCTCTCCTCATCCGGCACGTCGCCGAAGAACTGGCGTAGCATCGGATTGATCGCAACGTGCTCGTTCACGATCTTCGTCGAATGGATTGAGACGACGGCCCTCTCGACGGGCTCGACCACGTCGGCATAGCTCGTCACCAGGCCGGACTTGCCGTCCGACACCGGCGAGGGATCGACCCGCAGCACGGGCCGAACCGGCGGGGCGGCGCCCGTGTCGCCGGCCGCAAGCGCGGGTCCGAAGATCGCGAGGGCGGCGGCTAGGACTAGCGGAATTGGCCTGCTGTTCATTGGTATGTGTAGAGACGCGGACCCCGGCCGAAGGTTCCGGGAGGCTTGCCGCCCGTCAAAAACCCTTGATCCGAAATAGCCCCGTCACGCTTTCGTTGCTGTTGATCCGCTGGATGGCCTGCCCAAGGAGGGGCGCGATGCTGAGGACCGTCACCGGCAGGCCCCGGGTGTCGAGGGGGACGGAGTTCGTGGTGATCAGCTCGTCGATCATGCCCGATTTGAGGCGCTCGATCGCAAGGTCGTTGAAGATGCAATGGCTCACGGCGGCGCGCACCTTGCGCGCGCCGTGCTCGCGAAGAATCTTCGCGGCCGCCATGAGCGTGCCGGCCGTCTCCGTGATGTCGTCCACGAGAAGGACATCGCAGCCCTCGACCTCGCCGACGACGTTGATCGCCTCGACATTGGTCGCGCTCTTGCGCTTCTTCGCCACGAGCCCGAGTCCGGCTCCGAGCATGTCCGCGTAGGCCGCCGCCATCTTCATGCCGCCGACGTCGGGCGAGCACACGACGAACTTCTCCGGGCGCGTCTTGTTCAGGAAATCGTAGAAGACCGGCGAGGCGTAGAGGTGGTCGACGGGGATGTCGAAGAAGCCCTGGATCTGCTGGCTGTG
>CAZJNA010000012.1:0-43633 GCA_964547325.1 uncultured Opitutaceae bacterium
TATGATCGCGATGTCCGGCTCGATCATGGCCGCGAGCGGGGCCATTTCTCCCGGTGCGCCCACGCCCGCCTCTATCACAGCGCGGAGATGGACCGCGGGATCGAGACGCGTCAAGGTGAGGGGCACGCCGATCTGGTTGTTGAGGTTTCCGGCGGTCGCCAGGACGGGCGACGCGCCGGTGGCGGGCTCTCCGCCGAGGAGAAGCGCAAGAAGCTCCTTCGTCGACGTCTTGCCGGCGCTGCCCGAGATCGCGACGACCGGACCTCCGAACAGCCGGCGCTGGCCATGGGCCGCGGCTTGGAAGGCGGAAAGCGGGTCGGCCACGACAAGCTGCGGAAGGCCGACCGACGGGTCCGCGGCGGCAACCACGGCGGCAACCGCGCCCGCGTCCCGCGCGGCCCCGAGGAAATCGCGCCCGTCGCGCCGCCCGGTCTTCAGCGCGACAAACGCCTCGCCCGCGCGCATCCGCCTCGTGTCGTTCGCAAAGCCCGTCGGCGGCGCGGAGGGGCGGGCGGTCCAGCGTCCCCCCGTCCAGGCTGCGAGCAGTTCAGGCTGAAATTGGACCATCACCTTATCCCTCGCGGAGCGCCTTCACTCCGATCAGTTCGCGCAGGACCTGGCGGTCGTCGAAGGGTATGACCGTATCCGCGAACTCCTGGTAGCTTTCATGGCCCTTGCCGGCCACGAGCAGGCAATCGCCCGGGCGCGCGACGTCGAGCGCGAGGCTGAGCGCCCGTCGCCGGTCCTCGATCCAGGTGATCTTGTCGGGGGCCTCCACCCCGGCCTTCATGTCGGCGAAGATCTGCTGCAGCGGCTCCGCGCGGGGATTGTCCGCGGTGGCGAAGGCAAAATCGGCGGACGCCTGGACCGCGCGCACCATGAGCGGGCGCTTTGCCCGGTCCCGCATGCCGCCGCAGCCGAAGACGACGAGGAGGCGTCCGGGCGTGATCGCCCGGAGCATGCCGAGCGCGTTCCTCAGGGCGTCGTCGGTGTGGGCATAGTCCACCAGGACGTTGAACGGCTGACCCTCCTCGATCCGCTCCATGCGTCCCGGGACCCCCGGAAATCCGGCCAGCTTCTCGGGAATCGAGCCGGGGTCCCGGCCCAGCGCCCACGCGGTTGCCGCGGCGGCCAGCAGGTTGCTGACGTTGTAGCGCCCTATGAGCGGCGAGTCGACCGCGACAGAACCCTCCGGCCAGACGAGGTCGAAGGTGCTGTTCTTGAAATTCAAGGCTATCCGCTCCGCCCGCACCTGGGCGCGCGGATCCTCGCCGAAGGTGACGAGCCGGACCGCGGGCGCCATCGAACCCAGCCGCTCCGCGAGCCTCACCCCGCAGGGATCGTCCCGGTTGACGACCGCGATCTTCGGGACCGATCCCGTGGCGCCCGTGAAGAGGCGCTCCTTGACCTCGTAGTACGCGTCCAGGGTCTGGTGATAGTCGAGATGGTCGCGGGTGAGGTTTGTGAAGACGGCCGCCGCGAACTGGAGCCCCAGCACGCGCTTCTGGTCGATTCCGTGCGAGCTAACCTCCATCACCGCCTGGCGGCAGCCCGCGTCGCGCATCTGCGCCATCATCCCATAGATGTCGAGCGACTCGGGCGTTGTCCTGAACGAAGGAACCGTGCGCATGCCCAGGTCATAGTTCACGGTCCCGATCAGCCCGACGCGGCGCTCGCCGTTCAGGAAATGCTTGAGCAGGTGGGTGACCGTGGTCTTGCCGTTCGTGCCGGTGACGCCGACAACGGACAGGTCCCGATCGGGAAACCGGTAGTAGCGCTGGGCGACCCTCGCGAGCGCGACCCGGGGATCCGCGACCTGGATGAACGCGACCTTGGACTGCGGGAAAGCCGGCAGCCTCAGCGCGACCACGGCGGCGGCTCCCCGGCTGACCGCCTCGTCGATGAACGAGGCTCCGTCCGAGCGCCGGCCCGGCAGGGCGAAGAACAGGTTCCCCGGCACGACGCGCCGGCTGTCCAGGGCGATCCCGGTGATCGGGCGCGTGAGAGCGCCCTTGGCGGCGATGATTTCGCCGTCTGAAAAATAGTCTGAAAGGAGTTGTGCCATCGGGAAGGCGCGGAAGCGGGCGGTCGTTCGGGGGGAACGGCGCGCGGGTACGGGAAGGGCCTGGAGAAGCGCGTGGTGTTGCGTGAGGTAGCCGATCACGGGTGGCCGCCTCCCAGAGCGGCGAGCGGAGAGCGCACCGGGAGATCGGCCGGGCGGATGTCGAGATAGGGAATGAGCTGCTCGCCGATATGCTTGAAGGACGGCCCGGCCACCTTGACGCCGTAACCCACGCCCCCCTGCGTGTAGGCGTCAGCATCGTCCACAATCACTGAAATTACAACCTGCGGATTGCGCGCGGGAAGGAATCCAACGAACGATCCGACGTGGTGGCGGTTCGAGTAGCGCATGACCGTCTTGCCCGAGGTCAGCATCACCGGCTCGACCTTCTGGGCCGTGCCCGTCTTTCCAGCCACCTCGTAGCCGGGAATCGCCAATTCGGCGCCCATGCCCCCGTCGGCCTCGCCGATCGGGGCCGTGGCCACCGTCGCGAGCAGCCGCTGCATCGTCTGCGCGGTCCTTTCGCTGATGGCCCGCCGGACGACGGCGGGGCTGAACCAGCAGACGATAGCGCCCTGGGAATCGCGGATCTCCCGAATGATCTGCGGACGCAGCAGAAGACCGCCGCTCGCAATGACGCTCATCGCCTGGTGCATCTGCATCGGCGTGAGCGTGACTCCCTGCCCCATCGGCAGCCGCGTGATCGTAAGCCCGTCCCAGCGCTCGGGCGGCGGCAGCCATCCGCGGATTTCGCTGCCGACGGGGAGCGTCGTGACCTCCCCGATCCCGAAGGCGCGGGCGTAGTCGTACAGGCGGCGCTTCCCAAGCATCATCCCGAGCTGGGCGGCGCCCTTGTTCGACGAGCGCCCGAGGATCTGGGCCACGGTCAGCGGATGGGCGAAATGGTCGGAGGCATCCTCGCGGGGCAGCCGGAGCGTGCGGACGACGCCGCCTTCGTTGTAATCGACCTTCTCGAGCGTGCAGTCGAAGGTCGTTGCCGGCGTGACCAGGCCCTCGTTGAGCGCGCCGGCGGCGGGGATGATCTTGAACACGGATCCGGGCTCGTACATGTCGGCGACCGCGACATTGCGCAGCTCCGCCTGCCGGTCCGGACCCACCTTGTTGTACTCGTTCAGGTTGAAGCTCGGGTAGTTCCCGAGGCCGAGGATGAAGCCGGTGCGCGGATCGCTGACGATGATCGTCGCCTTGAGCGGGTGGAACTTGCTGGCGATCGTGCTGAGCTCCGCCTCGACGATGTGCTGCACGGTGGCATCGATCGAAAGGGTCACGTTGTATCCGTCGACGGCGGGCACGACCCGGCTGCGGAATTGGGGAAGCTCCTGCCTGCGGCCGTCCTTCTCCGTCTCGACCCAGCCGTTCTGGCCGCGAAGGTAGAAGTCCGCGAAGGCCTCGACGCCCGTGACCGGATTTTCGTCGTGGTTGACGTAGCCGATGACATGGGCGGCCAGCTCATTGTCCGGATAGGAGCGCCGGTAGATCCGGTTTCCAACGATCCCCTGGATCCCGAGTTTCTTTATCTCGACATAGGCCGATTCCGGGACGCTCTCGCTGAGCCTGGCCCAGCGAATCGGCTGGTTGCCCTGGGGATCGGCATCGTCCACGACCGTGTCGTCGTCCCCGTCCCCGGCGGGGCCAGGCTGCGCAGCCTGCCCCCGGCCCCCCGGCAGAGTGAACACCAGGCTCACGGGCCCGGCCGCGGGCGTGTGATCCGTCGTCCCGACCCCCTCGGGAGGGCGGACCGGCGCGGCGGCCGGGCGGAACCTGGTGGTTAAGATCGCGGCGACCTCCGGCAGCGGGCGGCCGATCAGCTCGGCCAACCGGGGCCATTTCTTCTCGTCGCCGGGCCGCAGCGACTGCGGGTCGACACCGAGCTCGATCAGCGAGCGGCTCGTTGCAAGGAGGTTGCCGTGGGCGTCAAGGATGTCTCCGCGCCGGGCGTTCTCGACGATCACCTGGCGACGCGCCTTTCCGATCGAATCGAGCAGCGCGTCCCGGTCCCCCACCTGGAGCCAGACCAGGCGCCCGCCGAGGCCGGCAAAACTGACGAAGACGATGCTTGCGAGCAGGGCGACGCGGTGATTGGCAAAGCCCTTCGACATTGTCAGCAGGCCATCAAGGCTGGGAAGCCACGCGAAATGCGACGGGCATCGCACGGTCGCTGAACAGGCCGCTGTTGCGCTTGGACGCCAGGCGCATCTCGGGATCCTCGGCGATCCGCTGCTCCCGATCGTCCGCAGGCTGCACCAGGCCGAGGTGCCACTCGGCGTTGCGCTGGAGAAGCGCGCTGGGATCCTGCTGCGCGGCGACCTCGGCCGTCGTCTCCTCGCTCTGCCGGGCGACTTCGGCGATCCGCGAGGCCAGCGCCTTGTTCTCTCCGGCAAGGAGGGATATCTGCCGGCGGCTCCAGACCATGCCCAGCCCCACCGAGCCTGTGCAGCCGATGGCCACCAGGCTGTAGACCAGCAGGGAATTCACAAACGCGGGGGAGGATCGGGTGTTCATGGGTGCGGCCTAGAGTTTTCTGAGGGCCCTGAGCTTTGCGGACCGGCTGCGCGGGTTTGCCTCCAGTTCGTCCGGGCCGGGCGTCGCCGGCCGGCCCGTCAGCGCCTCAGCCCGCGCGACGCGAAAATCCTTGGGCAGGGAGTCCTCCGCGGTTTCGGGCTGGCCGCACAGTCGCCGGAAGCAGCGCTTCACAATCCTGTCCTCGAGCGAATGGAAGCTGATTACGCACAGCGCTCCACCGGAGAGGAGCCGCTCGAAAGCCTCGGGGAGCACCCGCTCAAGGGCGCCCAGTTCGTCGTTCACGGCGATGCGCAGCCCCTGGAAAGTCCGGGTTGCGGGATGAATTTTCGAAGCCCGGCGGTCCCGGGCCGGAATCGCCCCGGCGACCAGTTCCGCCAGCGATCCCGTCCGCGCAAGGGCGCCCGTGCCCCGGGCGGCAATGACGGCGGAAACTATCCGGCGCCAATGCGGGTCCTCGCCGAGATCGCGGACGGCGCGGATGAGCATCTCCTCCGTCGCCGTCTCGAGCCAGCGGGCTGCGGGCACCCCGGAGCGCGGGTCGAGGCGCATGTCCGCGGGTGCATCCGCCCGGAAGGAAAATCCGCGCTCCGCGTCGTCGAACTGGAAGGACGAGACGCCGAGATCGAGGAGAATCCCGTCGAAGCCGGGCTCCAACGGAAGGCTGGCCAGGCGGCCGAAATCGCGGTCGATCAGCTCGAGGCGGCCCGCGAACTCCGCGAGCATGCCGGCGCCGCGGGCCAGCGCTGCCGGATCCCGGTCGAGGGCCACGACATGGGTCGCGGGCGCGCCCTCCAGGATCGCGCGCGCATGGCCGCCTCCCCCAAAGGTGCAGTCGAGGAAGCGGCCGCCCGGGCGGGGCGCGAGAAACCCCAGCACCTCGCGCAGCAGGACGGGCTGGTGGCCGGGCGGCATCGCAGCGGAGGGGTATTCAGCGGGCGCGGGACGCATCGGAGGCGTGCCGGCCGTGGCCGGATTTCGGCTGCGCCACGAGGCGCAGCACCAGCGCGTCCCGCACCCGCGGAGTGACCGCGGTGGGGTGCGCCCGGCCATGCGAGGCGCCGGCCCAGCCGTGGAAGCCGCCCTGCTGCGCCGGGCCCGCGCCAGCCGGGCCATGGTGCATCTGAAAAGTGGATACAATAGCGGGGTGCATCGCTCAGATACCGAGGCGGCGCATCAGGTCGCCAAAATTCTCGCCGGAGGTCCTCGCCTCGACCTTCTCCCAGCGCGACGGGGCGTAGAGGTTGAACTTGGTCAGCGCCCCGACGAGGCACGCGTCCTTGGCGATGCCCGCGTGCCTCAGGAGTTCGCCGCTCAGCCCGACCCGCCCCTGCTTGTCGAACGAGAACGACTGCGTCTGCGCGAAGAAGCGCGCCGCGAAGTCCTGGCCGGCGCCGTCGCTGAGCGCGATCTCCGCGATCTTCGCGTGCAATTTCTCAACCTCCAGCGGGGGAAGCACGGCGACATACCCGTCGGGATGCGGCGTCGCGAGAAACGCATCGGCCTCCACATGGGCAGCCCGCCATGCCGACGGGATCGTGATCCGACCCTTGTCGTCCAATGCGTGCCTGAAAAGGCCCGTGTAAAGTGCTTTGCCGGGATGCGCCATTTTAGGGGTAAGGCGACTCCTTGCCCCACAGTACCCCATTTCAACCCATTTTCCCCCACCCCCGGCAAGCCTAAAAGCACTGAAAATGAGCAATTTTGCTCACAAATTGTTCACAAGCGCCTGCGTCCCTCCCGGCCTTGTTCCAATCGCGCGGCAAGAACCGCCGCGTCTTGCACAATCCGTGCGGAGAAGCAGCGTGCAAGGGGTGGCAAGATTGCGTCATCGCGACGATGCCCACCGCCTTTCGGCCACGCATGAAACCCGCCAACAGGAGCATTCTCGCGATCAACGGCGGCTCCTCGAGCATCAAGTTCAGCCTGTACGCGACCCAACCGGCGCTGCACGCCTCCGTCGCGGGCCAGATCGGGGGAATCGGCGGGTCCGCGCCGGTGTTCTCGGCCGAGGGCGTCGATCCCAGCGATAATTTCAGCCGAAGAGTGGCCGCAAACGACCAGGCGGCGGCGGCCGGGATGCTGATCGATTGGATCTCAGAGCGGATCGGCGCGGGTGCCCTGGTGGGAGCAGGGCACCGCATCGTGCACGGCGGCCCAAAATACCATGCGCCGCGGCGGATCACTCCGGCTCTCCTTCGGGACTTGCGCCGGCTGCAACTCTTCGACCCGGACCACCTCCCCGGAGAGATCCTTCTGGCAGTCGCCGTTCAACGGCGGTTCCCCCGTCTTCCGCAAATCGCCTGCTTCGATACGGCATTTCATCATGGAATGCCGCGCGTCGCGCAAATCATCGCGATTCCACGCAAGTACGAGGCAAAGGGCGTCCGGAGATACGGATTCCACGGGCTCTCCTACGAATTTCTCATGGGAGAATTGGGCCGCGTCGCCGGCCCGGCCGCGGCGCGGGGAAAGATCATCCTGGCCCACCTCGGAAGCGGCGCAAGCCTCGCAGCCGTGCGGGGCGGCAAGCCCGTCGACACGACCATGGGATTCAGCCCCGCGTCGGGGGTGCCGATGGCGACCCGCTCCGGGGACCTCGATCCGGGACTGGTCCGTTTTCTCGCGCGGACCGAGCGCATGGGCGCCGCCGCGTTCAACGAGATGGCCAACGCCCGGTCGGGGCTTCTCGGCGTTTCGGAAACAAGCTCCGACATGCGCGACCTGCTGCGGCGGGAAGCCGGGGACGCCCGTGCGGCGGAAGCCGTGGCGCTTTTCTGCTACCAGGTGGCGAAGTCGATCGGCAGCTTTGCGGCGGCGCTCGGGGGGATCGATGCGCTCGTCTTCGCGGGCGGCATCGGCGAGAATTCGCCTGTCGTCCGCGCAAGGATCTGCGCCGGTCTCGATTTTCTCGGCATCGGGCTGGACACGGCGAAGAACCGCGCAAACGCGGGCGTCATCTCCCCGAAAGCCTCGCCGGTGACGGTGAGGGTCATCCGAACGGATGAGGAAATCGTGATCGCGCAGGCGGTCTGCCGCGCGCTTGGACTTTCCAGATCGAAGCGAGGATCAAATCCATGAACACCACGGCGGCAGCGAACACACTCTCCCCTCAATTGTTACGCAGGATCGACGCCTATTGGCGGGCGGCGAACTTCCTCTCGGTCGGACAGATCTACCTACGCGACAACCCGCTCCTCAAGGAGCCGCTCAGGCCGGAGCACATCAAGCGCATGCTCCTCGGCCACTGGGGAACGACGCCCGGGCAAAACTTCATCTACGCGCACCTCAACCGTGCGATTGTGGAGCACGACCTGGACATGATCTACATTTCCGGGCCGGGGCACGGCGGCCCGGCGCTGGTTGCGAACACCTACCTCGAGGGCACCTACAGCGAAATCTATCCGAACGTGAGCCAGGACGAGGCTGGAATGAAAAGGCTCTTCACCCAGTTTTCGTACCCGGGCGGCATCCCCAGCCACGTGTCGGCGGAATGCCCGGGCTCGATGCACGAGGGCGGAGAGCTCGGCTATTCGCTCAGCCACGCCTTCGGGGCCGTCTTCGACAACCCGGATTTCATCGTCGCCTGCGTGGTCGGCGACGGCGAGGCCGAAACGGGTCCGCTCGCGACGGCGTGGCACTCGAACAAGTTCCTGAGCCCCGTGGCGGACGGCGCCGTGCTGCCGATCCTCCACCTGAACGGCTACAAGATCGCCAATCCGACGGTGCTCGCGCGGATCGGGCGCGCCGAGCTCGAACAGTTGTTCCGCGGCTACGGCTGGGACCCGATCTTTGTCGAGGGCCGCGACCCCAATCCGACGCACCAGGCGATGGCGGAGGCGCTCGACCGGGCGGTGAGGGGGATCCGGCAGATCCAGGAAGGCGCACGCCTCCGGGGCGAAACCGGCCGCCCGCGCTGGCCTATGATCGTCCTCAAGTCGCCGAAGGGCTGGACGGGGCCCAAGTTCGTCGATGGTCTGGTGGTCGAGGGAACGTTCCGCTCGCATCAGGTGCCGCTCTCGGACCCTGCGAAGAACCCGGCGCACCTGAGGCAGCTCGAGGAATGGCTCAGGAGCTACCGGCCCGAGGAACTGTTTGACGAGCGCGGCCGCCTCCTGCCCGAACTCGCCGACCTTGCCCCGAAGGGACCGCGCCGCATGGGCGCCAATCCGCACGCCAACGGCGGTCTCCTCCTCCACGACCTGCGGATGCCGGATTTTCGCGATTACGCCGTGCAGGTCCCGTCGCCCGGCACGGGCGGCATCGGCGACACGCACATCCTGGGGCGCTTCCTGCGGGACGTGATCCGGGTGAACGCGGACCAGCGCAATTTCAGGATTTTCGGGCCCGACGAGACGATCTCGAACGGGCTCGAGGCGGCCTTCGAGGCGACCAACCGGCAATGGGAGGCCGATATGGAAACAAATGACGAGTTCCTGGCGCCCACCGGGCGGGTCATGGAGATGTTGAGCGAGCACCAATGCGAGGGCTGGCTCGAGGGCTACCTCCTCACGGGGCGGCACGGGCTCTTCAACTGCTACGAGGCGTTCATCCATATCGTGGATTCGATGTTCAATCAGCACGCGAAATGGCTCAAAGTCAGCGCAGCGCTGCCGTGGCGGCCGAAGATCGCCTCGCTCAACTACCTGCTGTCGTCCCATGTGTGGCGGCAGGACCACAATGGCTTCACCCACCAGGACCCGGGATTCATCGATCACGTGGTCAACAAGAAGGCGCAAATCGTGCGCGTCTACCTGCCGCCGGATGCGAACTCCTTGCTGTCCGTGATGGATCACTGCCTGCGGAGCCGCCACTACATCAACGTCGTCGTCGCCGGAAAGCACCCCGCTCCGCAATGGCTGCCGATGGACGCCGCCGTCGTCCACTGCACGGAGGGAATCGGCATCTGGCCCTGGGCCGGCAACGACAGTGGAGCGGAACCCGACGTGGTGATGGCCTGCGCGGGCGACGTCCCCACCCTCGAGACGCTTGCTGCCGTCTCCATCCTGCGGGCGGAGCTGCCGGAGCTGAAGATCCGCGTGATCAATGTCGTGGACCTCATGAAGCTCGAGCCCGCGACCGAGCATCCCCACGGGTTGAGCGACATGGATTTCGATTCCCTGTTCACGACCGACAAGCCGGTCATCTTCGCCTACCATGGATATCCGTGGCTGATCCACCGCCTCACCTACAGGCGGGCCAACCACCACAATATCCACGTGCGCGGATACAAGGAGGAGGGCACGATAACGACAGCCTTCGACATGACGGTCCTCAACGACATGGACCGCTTCCACCTCGTGCAGGACGTGATCGACCGCCTTCCCCAGCTCATTTCGAGGGGCGCCTACCTCAAGCAGCGCCTCCAGGACAAGCTGGTGGAGCACCGCCGGTACATCTGCGAGCATGGCGAGGACATGCCGGAGATCCGCAATTGGAAATGGCCGGGGCCGGCGGCGAAGTAGGGCAACGCCCGATCATCGGCCCGCAAGGGCAACCCAGCCGACGAGGATGGCGACGGCAGCCGCGGTCACCGGGAGCCCGATCCGGGCAAAGTCGCGAAAGGAAATGGCGATCCCCTGCCGCCGCGCCTGCTGCACGACGATTATGTTCGAAACGCTCGCGGTCAGGATAACGTTGCCTCCAAAGCCGTTTGCGAGCGAAAGGACATAAGCGACCGAAGGGCTCGCGAGCGGAATGATCTTAACGAGGAGCATGACGGCCGGTGCGTTGTTCAAGAGTGCGGCTAAGCCGACGGTCATCAGCGCCTCGTTGGCCGGCCGGCCGGGGTCGAAGCCGGCGCCCTCCAGCCATCGGACCGCGGACTCACCATAGCCGGTCGCAGCGAAAGTCCCCGTGACTATGAAAAGCGACATGAACAGGACGAGGATCTGCCAGTCGACGAGGGCGAGCAGATCCTCCGTCCTAAACTTGGGGCTGGCGAGGTGCACCGCAGCCGCGACGAGGACGATGATCTCCTTCGGCACCGGGGTGAAAAAAAGGGCGATGACGGCGCCGAGGATCACAAGACCCTTCGCGGTGTGGCGGCGATCGAAAGGATAGGCGACGTCGGGCTCGCCGACGTCTATCGGAGCAAAATCCGGGCCCGGCCGGGATACCGCCATCAGCACCAAACCGTAGGCGGCGGCCATCGCGAGGGCGACCGGAACGGCGCTCCAGAGGAAATACCGCCAGAAGCCCAGGTGGGCGACCTCGCCTATCAGGATTCCCTGGGCGCTCCCGACGAGGGTCGCCGTGGCTCCGATGTTGCTCGAGATCGCAAGGCCGATCAGGAACGGCGCGGGATTGAGCCGGCGGCGCAGGAGCGCGGCGGCAACCACGGGGGTGAAGACATAACAGATGATGTCGTGGTTCAGGAAGGCGGACAGCCCTCCGGTAACCGCCATGAGGACGAGCAGGAACCGCGACGGCTTGCCCGCGAACAAGGAAACCCGCTCCGCGACCCTGCCGTAGAATCCCGACAGCTGCAGCTGGGAGGATATGACAAAGAAGCCAAAGAGGAGAAGGATCGTCGGCCAGTTGACGCGGGAAACCATCCCGTCGGCGGAAGTCCCGGAAAAAACCATCATGCAGATCGCACCCAGGAGCGCGAACCCGACGCGATTCAGCTTCAGGCCGGGCACGCGGCCGATGGCCATCCCCGCGTAGGTCAGGACGAATATGGCAAGGACGACGGGCCGGTGTTCGATAACCATGAGAACCGTCCAAATCGAAGTGCGATCGAGGCAGATTGTCGACATTCCCCGAAATGCGCCAAGTTGTCTCAGTTTTGTTGAAGGAGAATTGAACGGAAAAATGTGTCCGAACAGGGGTGGAATCGGTTTTGTGCCCTCCCCGTAGTCTTTTACCCACGGCAGACGTCACACTAATCGCGATGAGCACCCCCCCCTGTTTGGATTGCATGGACAGCCGACTCTGGCAGGATTCTGGCCCCCTACCAGCACTCGGACAAGCCGTGCCCCACCCTCATGCAACGATGGCTAGACGCCTGCCGCTCATCGCATTCGCGCTGATCGCCGCGGCATCCGTTCTGGCGGCGCCCCTCAGGGCGGCCGCGAGCGACCGGATGCTTCCGGACAGCGTCGCCCCGACAGGTGGAGGCGGGAAACGGGGAACGATCACGCGTTCGTCCCTGCGCCCGGAGGAAACGCGGGCGAACTTCGACTTCAATATCGCCCTGCGCATGCGGAACCTCGACGAGCTCCAGGCCCGTGTGCGCGCCGGCGATGCGATTCCGCCCGCTGAAATGGAGGCAAGGTACCTTCCCCTGCAATCGGACTATGACCGCGTTTCGGCATGGCTGGTCTCCCAGGGCTTTGTGCTCACCCTCCCCGACTCGAACCATACGAACATCTTCGCCCGCGGGACGGTGGCGGCGGTCGCGCAGACCTTCGGCGTGTCGTTCGCCCGCGTTTCCACTTCGGACGGAGAATTCACCTCGGCGGTCACCGCTCCGAGCGTGCCCTCGGACATCGCGGACGCGATTCTCGACGTCGGAGGCCTGCAGCCGCACATCCGCGCACACGTCCCAAAGCACTCCAAGATCGCAAGGGCCGTCACGCTCAGCAGCGGATTTTTCACCCCGGCGGACGTGACCACGGCCTACCAGGCCCCGTCCGACCTTTCCGGGGCCGGGCAGACGATCGCAATCATCATCGATTCGGCCCCCGCCAAAAGCGATCTGACGAGCTTCTGGACGACCACGGGGGTCGCCCAGACCGCGGCGAATTTCACGACGGTGGCCGTCAACGGCGCGGCGGGAACGTCGGACGCAAGCGAAGCGGCGCTCGATGCCGAATGGGCCGGGGCCATGGCGCCCGGGGCCAAGATTCGCGTCTACACCCTGCCGAGCCTCTCCAACAGCAACATCCTGGCGGCCTGCACCCAGGTTCTGAACGACGCGAAGGCGGATCCAACGCTCAGGATTTTGTCGATGAGCTTCGGAAATGCGGAATGGATAAATTCGTTCGGCACGATCGTGTCCTATAATCAGGCATTCACGCAGATGACCGCCGCCGGCATCACGGCGTGCGCCGCTTCGGGCGACGGCGGGTCGAACGAAGTCGTTTCGGGCGCATCATCCGGCAGTTACAGCTCCTCCGCGACCCTGTCCCCATCCCATCCCGCGACCGATCCGAACGTCACCGGCGTAGGAGGAACCACGCTCGGCTTCGACAGCGCCTTCAACCCCATTTCCGAGACAACCTGGTTCGACAACTCGAATCCGAGCGACATCGGCGCCAGCGGCGGGGGCATCAGCGGCTTCTTTGTCCGTCCGTCATGGCAGACGGGGACCGGGGTGCCGTCGGGCCCCGCGCGGTGCGTGCCCGACGTCGCGGTCGTATCGGATTTTAGCGTGCCGGGATTGGGAACCTCCCAATACGGCGGGCTCATCGTGGTGAACGGAAGCCCGACCGGAGTGGGAGGCACCAGCCTCGCGACTCCGATCTTCGCGGGCATCGTGGCGCTCATCAACGAGTCGCGCTCAAATGTGGGGCTGTCATCCGTGGGGCTGCTGGGGCCTCGGCTTTATCCGCTGATCGGAACGACCGCCTTCAAGGATATCACAACGGGAAGCAACGGCGCCTATAACGCCGGGACCGGCTATGACTTGTGCAGCGGGATCGGGTCCCCGAAGATCGGGAATCTTGTCGCCGCCCTGACGGCCACCCTTCCCTCGCCGGGAATCGCCGTGGACGGCCACAAGTCCGGCGACACCGTCGCAGTGCCCTCGGGCGGATCCGCAAAGATTACGGTCCGATTCATCGCGGCGGACCTCGCAAGCCGGCTCTCGGGAATCCGCTACAACATCTGGAATCCTCCCGCCGGAAGCACGACGCCGTTTGCAGGCACGTTCAGCAACAATGGGGGCGCCTTCGTAAGCACGCCCTCAGGCGGGGGAGAGGTGGACCAGTCGGTCACGCTGACCCCGGGCGACTGGTACTTCTGGACCGATGCCCTGAACACCTTGGGCGATCAAGCCAGCACGGGCGCATGGACAGGCGGTTTCGTCCTTCACGTCGTGTCGGGCGGATCCTCGACGGCCTCGTCGGCCACGAATGCCCTGGCGGGCGGAATCTCGGTGGACGGGCACAACTCCGGCGACACCATCGCCCTCGCCTCGGGGGGCACCGTCAAGGTCACCGTTCGGAACACCGGTCTCGCCGTTGGAGGCGACCTGGCCGGGATCCGCGCCAACGTCTGGAACCCGCCGACCGGCAGCCTCGTGCCCTTCGCGGGCTATTTCACGAACGGGGGAGGTTACATTGCAGCGAGCGGCGGCACCGAGGAAATCGTGTCGACCGTCGTCCTGACGCCCGGCGACTGGTATTTCTGGACCGACGCAAAGAACAGCGCGGCGGCCGAGGCGAGCTCCGGCCCCTGGGCGGGCGCCTACGTGCTCCACGTCACCGCCGGCGGCTCCAGCGCGACATCCACGCCCTCGGTCCCGGATGTGGCGCCGGTGCCTGCGATAACTGTCGATGGGCATAACTCGGGCGACAAGGTGACAATCCAATCCGGCGGAACCGCGACCGTCGTGGTCCGCTTCAAGGCGACGGACACCTCAAGCAATCTCTCGGGAATCCGCTACAATGTCTGGAATCCTCCCTCGGGAAGCACGACGCCATTCGCGGGCTTTTTTACGAACGGCGGCGGCTTTGTTTCCGAGAGCGGGAGCTCGGGCGAGGTCGACCTGTCCGTCACTCTTACGGCGGGAGACTGGTATTTTTGGACCGACGCTCAAAACAGCGCCGGCGACAGCACGAGCACCGGCTCCTGGACGGCGGGCTTCGTCCTGCACGTCGGGCCCTGACCAGGCCAACGGGAAACGTCAGGCCACCCGCCGCTGCTCGTCCTCCGATTCGTCGGCGACGCGAGGAGCGTCCCGGTCGGCCATCAGCCGCCGGAGCTTCATCAACGCGTGGTTCTCGAGCTGGCGGATCCGCTCGCGCGTCACGTGGAAGCGCTCGCCGACCTCCTGCAGGGTCATCTCGGAGCGGCCGCCCAGGCCGAAGCGGAGCTTGATGATCTCGGCCTCGCGGCGGTCGAGCGACTCCACAACGGCATTCAGCTCCTCGGAGAAATTCTTGTCCCCAAGGACATCGGATGGGATCACCGCATTTTCGTCGCGCACCACCTCTCCCAGTGACGAAGCGTCCGGCTCCCCGCCGAGCGGGGCGTCGAGGGATGCCGGCTGGACGGAGACCGAGCGAAGGTGGGCGACCTTGTTGACGGGCAGCCCCAGCTCGAACGCGACTTCCTCATCCGTGGGTTCGCGGCCGAGATTCTCCGAAAGGGCACGGGCCGTCTTGCGGAGCTTCGATATCTTGGCGATCGTATGCACCGGAAGGCGGATGGTCTTCGACTGGTTGGCAAGGGCGCGCTGCACCGACTGCCGGATCCACCAGGCTGCGTAGGTGCTCAGCTTCCCTCCCCGGTTGGGATCGAAGCGATCGACCGCCTTCACAAGGCCGACGTTCCCCTCGCTGATCAGGTCGAGGAGCGGCAGACCGAAATCGCGAAAATCGAGGGCGATCTTCACGACGAGCCGCAGGTTTGCCTGGATCATGTGCTGGCGGGCGGCCTGATCGCCCCGGCGGATCCGTTTGAAGAGGTTCTCCTCCTCTTCGCGGGACAGGAGCGGCGTCTTGCCGATCTCGCGGAGATAGAGCTGCAGGCTGTCGTGCTCGGCCGGCTCTTCGCGCTCGATCGCGGGCGCCGCGGCCTCAGAAATGGGGGATGCGTTCAGCGTTATCATGGTATGTGGGATGTTGGATATTAAAGAGTCTCACTTGCGGCGTTCATCGGAGGAATCCCACGCGGTGAAGACCACAAGAGTTGCGACAAGCATAACAGGAAATAGCATTGTAGTTGACCGTTTAGCTAGTTATAGGTTCCAGAAAATCTCGTTCACAGTGATACGTTTCAAACGCTCCCTGAGACTGCAGGGGATGGGCGAAGAAGATCGAGGATCATGGACGGCAGCTTTTGCGTCAGCTGCGGGTCGTTCATGATCCGGCTCTGAAGGACAACCCCTTCGATAAGCCCGGCGAGGCTCGCGACCTTTTCCGCGGGATCACAGGACTCTATCGCTCGCTCGGCCACCGCATCGCGAATCGCCGACTCAAGGTATCGGCGCTTCCGGGCACAGATCTCGCGGACCTTTGCCCCCAGCTTTTCGTCCTGGGTCGTCACTTCGGATCCGAGACAACACACCGGACATCCCAGCACCTTTCCCGACTTGCTCCTCATCTCGGACTGTTTCGCGTAGATCGATGCCGCATAAGCGGTGATCCGCTGCAATGGGTCGATTGACGATGAGAACTGGGCGTCGAGCGCAGGCTTCCACACCTCGGCCCAGAGCCGTTCGAGTGCGGCGACCGCGAGATCCGACTTCGAATCGAAAAAATAATAGAAACTGCCCTTTTTGACACCCGCACGCTGGCAGATGTCATCGATCGTGATGGACCCGTAGCTCTCCTCCCAGCTCAGGTCGAGAGCCGCTGCCATCAATCTTTCCTTGGCATCGCTTGTCCTTCCCATGGCCATAGTAGTTGACCATTTAGTCCACATTGCAACTCGGAAAGGCCAATTATTTCTCAAGAAACTGTCCACCAATGGATAAGCGACTATTTTCCGCGCGACGGGATGCCAGCGGCCCTCCCGAGCTCGCGATGGAGCCGGGTCACTCGCTCCACCTGCCCTTTTGCTGGGAATCGCTCATAGAATCCCTCGTTTCGGAAAGCCTTCACCTGTTCCGCCCACGGGGTCAGCCGCTCGCGCCACCGCTCGACACGGCCGTCGGCGGGATCCGCGTCCACAGGAGCCAGATCGGCGCAGACCCGAAGCATGGCCTTAAGCGCCACCGGTTTCGTCACCATGTAGCCGCTGCTTCCCCACGCCTCTCCCCAGGCCGGCGCAGCCGCCTTGAGGAAGTCGCGAACCATGGCGTAATGGGATTCCGCCTCCCTCTTGCCTGCGCCAGCGGCCTCGATTGCCTTCCAGCTCCGCTTTACCCAGCGGTGCACTTCATTGTACAACTCGGCCTGGAGAATCCATTTTTCCTGCCGGCTCCTCCCGCCGAGCCGGTTGATCCGGTAACGCAGCGGGCTGTCCGGCTCGCGGTAGAGCATCTCGACCACCTGCGCGGCAAAGCGCCGGTCCGGTTCCGCCCACGACACCCGCTCGTACAGATCCACGAGGTGGCTTTTATTGATGCGCGTGGGAGTCGAGTTGATCGTGACGAACATTTCGGTCGCAAAGTCCTCGCTGCGGCCGTCGAAGATGACGCAGGGCACCTGGATGCCGCCCGCCTCCTCCGGCCGCGCGCGCTGGTAGAATTCGAGGGCGGCAAGCCGGTGCTGGCCGTCGATGATCAGGAATTTCTCCGCGGGCTCCTGAAGGCGGCCGACGCCGCTGCCGTCGGTCCAGGCCTCGAAATGCAGCTTCTGCGGGGTGAAAAGAAGGACCGTCCCGGGTATCGGCGGCTGTGTCACCGCCATTTCGTAAAAATTGCGAATGGCCCGGACCTTGGCGCGGGAGAGCTGGCGCTGGAATGCCTGGTCGCTTCGCTCGACCCTGGCGATGAAGCGGCCGACGTCGTCCTCGGCCTGGGCCTCCTCGGCCTCGATGGACTGCCCTCCCTCGTCGTAGAAGCGGCTGATGAACCTCACGAGGCCGAGCAGCTTGTCGGCGCGATACGAGGCGAAGTAGAAAACGGCGTCCTTCTGGGAAATTCGGGTGGCGATCATGATATGCGGTACCGACAGCCTATATTATGCCGGTTCCCGGTTTCCCGCACGTTACATCTCCGCGCGGACCGTAAAAACCAAGCCCGGTCGATTCGCAATCGAGTATCCGGCAAAGGGGAACCCACCAGGGCAGGGTCGTACTATGATTGGGCAACACGACACATAACCTACCATGAAAAACCACCTCGTCAGATTCGTCTCCATCCTCGTCATCGCCAGCGGCCTTGGCGTCTTCTCTGGCTGCGCCGGCACTCCCACCAAGGAGAGCACCGGCGAGGACATCGATGACACCGCCATCACGGCCAAGGTAAAATCGGCGCTCATCCACGACTCGAGGGTGAGTTCGTCGGACATTTCCGTCACGACCTTCAAGGGCATCGTCCAACTCAGCGGATTCGTCGACAATTCCGACCAGAAATCCGCGGCGAAGGAAGACGCGACGCACATTTCCGGCGTCAAGGACGTCGACAACAACATCACCGTCAAGTAGTCGCCACTCGGGCTAGCAGGCTATTGAAAGGCGATCGGTCCGAAAGGACCCTTCGCCTTTTTATTTGGATGGAACCCGGGACAATGTCGGGTCCACGATCCCGGCATGACAGCCCAACCGACACCCGCCAACGTCCAGATCATCGGGGACGAGGTTGCCATCGCCTGGAGCGACGGAAAGGAGACCTATTTTGCCGCGGAGCGGCTCCGCGCGGCCTCCCCGAGCGCGGAGACCCAGGGAGAGCGCGACATCCTCGGCCAGCAGTACGGCGGCCAAGGGTCCCGCAAGTTCCCCGGTGTCCGGGTCCTGGGTTGGGAGCGTGTCGGCAACTACGCGATCCGGTTCGATTTCAGCGACGGCCACCGCACGGGCCTTTACTCCCACCCCTACCTGCGGAAGCTCGCCGACGACTGCTAAGCGGCTCCGGAAAACGCCGCTTGCGCCCGCCGGGCCGCTTTGCGGCAATACCCGGCCCATGAGCACGCCCGCCTTCCCCGCCCGCACAGCCGGCTCCGACATAGAGCTCGGCACCGTCCTCCAGCCAAAATTCGACGCCGACGGCCTGATCCCCTGCATCGCGGCGGATCACGCGACGAACGAGATCCTCATGTTCGCCTACATGAACGCCGAGGCGCTCGCGCAGACGATCGCGACCGGAAAGGCGACCTATTGGAGCCGCTCGCGCCGCAAGCTGTGGGTCAAGGGCGAGGAATCGGGCAACACGCAGCTGGTGCGGGAACTCCGCGTCGACTGCGACCAGGACGTGATCCTCATCAAGGTCGAGGACGTGGGCGGCGCGGCCTGCCACAACGGCTACAAGTCCTGCTTCTACCGCAAGCTCGCCGGGGGCGCGACCTCCGGCAATCCCGCATCGCTGAAACTCGAATTCACGTCCGAGCGCGTCTTCGATCCGGCCACGGTGTATAAGAAGAAATGAGCGGCCGGGGGCGCTTCCCGCTGAAGCGTGCGGTTTTCATTGCGCCGCCGGCGCGGCGCCCCTTGGAATGCTGCCCGTGGCGATGCGGTTCTGTATTCTCGGCAGCGGAAGCTCTGGCAACAGCGCCCTGATTTCCACGGAAGGCGCGCGGGTGCTCGTGGATGCGGGCTTTTCGGAGCGGCGGCTCGGCAGGCTCCTCGCGGGCGTGGGAACATCGCTCAAGGACATCGACGCCGTCTTCCTGACCCACGAGCACGGCGACCACGCCGGGGGCATAGAGGGGCTGAAGAGGCATCCGCACCTGCAGATCTTCGCCAATCATGCGACGGCGCGCGCCGTTCAAGAGGGCCTGAGCTACCGGCCGGCCTGGAAGACGTTCTCGACGGGCGAGAGCTTCCGCTTCCGGGACCTCGACGTGGAGAGCTTCTCTGTGCCGCACGACGCGCACGATCCGGTGGGCTTCCGCTTCAGCAGCGGGCCCGACGAGGACCTTTTCGAGCGGCGGCACAGCATCGCCTGGGTGACCGATCTCGGCCACGCCCCGCCGCATGTGCGCGAGCGCCTCAGGGAATGCGATGTCGTCGTCGTCGAGTCCAACCACTGCCCGCGCATGCTCCAGGCCGATTCGCGGCGATCCTGGTCCACCAAGCAGCGGATCAGCGGTCGCCACGGGCACCTTTCGAACGACGCCACGGGCGAACTGCTCGCAAGCGTCGCCAGCCCGCGCTGGCGGCGGATCTACCTGACGCACCTTTCCCGAGACTGCAATTCGCTCGCCGCCGTCGAGGCGGCCCTCGCTCCGGCGCGCGGCCTCCTTCAATGCGAGTTCTCGATCGTCGGGCATGGCCAGGGCACCGCATTCTATGAATTCTAGGCCGCCCGCCGCCGCTTTCCGGCGCACAAAGATAATCTTCACGCTCGGCCCCGCGACCGAGAGCGAGGAAATGCTCGAAAAGCTGATCGACGCAGGCGCGGACATCGTCCGCCTGAACATGGCGCACGCGACCCACGACTGGACCCGCCGGACGATCCGCCGGATCCGCGCGGTGAGCGCGCGCGCGGAAAGGGATATCGCCATCCTGATGGACATCAAGGGCCCCGAAATCCGGACCGGCGACCTCGAGGCGCCCATCGAGCTGAAGCCCGGGGAGATCTTCGACTTCACGGTCAAGCCCGGCGTCGAGACGGGGGACGTGGAGGTGCGCTCCGTGAACGTCAACTACCAGGACCTGGTGAAGGACATCAAAGTCGGCGAGACCGTGCTCGTGGACAACGGCCTGATCCAGCTCGAGGTGCTTGAGAAGCACGACGCGCGGATCCGCTGCCGGGTGCTGGTCTCCGGGGAGCTGAAATCGCGCCGCCACATCAACCTGCCGGGGGTCAAGGTCAACCTGCCCTCATTCACCGAAAAGGACAGGGGCGATGCGACGGTCGGCATCGAGGAAGGCATCGACTTCCTGGCGCTGTCGTTCGTGCGCGAGGCCGCGGACATCGCCCGCCTGCGCGCCTTCCTCGAGGAGAAAAAATCGAAGGTCCGCATCGTCGCCAAGATCGAGGACCAGTCCGCCATCGATAACCTGGAGGCGATCGTCCAGGCCTGCGACTCCCTGATGGTTGCGCGCGGCGACCTCGGCATCGAGTGCCCCTTCGAGGACCTGCCGGTCATCCAGCGGCGCGCCGTCAACGCCTGCCTGGCGCACGGCAAGCCCGTGATCATCGCCACGCACATGCTCGAGTCCATGATTTCGCAGCCTGTTCCGACGCGCGCGGAGATAACCGATGTCGCGAACGCGGTCTACGAGCAGGCGGACTGCGTGATGCTTTCCGGCGAGACGACCGTTGGAAAGTATCCCCTCGAGTGCGTGCAGATGCTCGACAAGATATCGAGGCGGATCGAGGCCGAGGACTCGTCCGATTTCGGCGAACCGGCCGTCTTCGCCACCGAGAGGATGAAGATCCTGCATTCGGCCGTCGTCCTCGCGAACCAGCTGCCGCGCTCCCATCTCGTGACTTTCACCCGCCATGGGTTCATGGCGCACGGCCTCGCCGCCCTCAGGCCCGTCCATTCGCCGATCCTCGCCTTCACCCCGGCGGCGGAGCTCTTCCGGCAGCTGCGCCTGCTGCGGGCGGTCGAGCCCTACCTGATGCCTTTCGAGGCGGATCCCGACACGACGATCAAGAATGCAATCGCCGTGCTCCGCCAGAGCGGGCGCGTCGACGCGGGCGACAAGCTCATCATCGCAACGGACATCGTCTCGCAGGACAGGCTGGTGGACAGCGTGCAGCTGCGCACGGTTCTCTGAGGGCAGTTGACAAGGGCCGGAATCGGCCGATTGGTTGTCACCGGCAAGGATGCATGGCGTCTCTTACCCGGAGCCGGGTAACCCAACTTTCGCATGCGCACCATTTTGCTTCTCCTTCTCGGCCTCGCCGCCCCGGGAGCCCTGCTTGCGCAAGTCACCTCTTCAGGAACGCTTTATGTGGCCAATCTTCGGCCCATTCCCGGCGCGTCTGCCTCCACATCCTCCGGCACCGCCACGATCCTGCTCAGCGCGGACAACTCGACGGCCATCGTGGACGTCCTGTTCAGCAACCTGACATCGGAGGAGATCACGGCCCACCTCACGGTGGGAGGGACCGGCAATAACGGGACTTTCGTCTTCGGCCTCGGCACCGGCCAGATCACCGACAAGCTCTGGACCTTCACGCCCACGGGCACCTTCTCGAGCGCCGCGCTGCTTGCCGCACTCCAGAATGGAACCCTTTACGTCGAAATCGACACCGCGACCTATCCCCTGGGAGAACTCGGGGGGCAGTTCGTTCTTGGGTCCGGCTCGCAGACTTTCGTCCCGCCAGCCGCCCCGCCGGTGGTCAATCTGAGCGTCGTCAGCCAGAGCGACGCCGCCCGCTTTCTGACCCAGGCGACTTTTGGACCGACGCTGAACGACATAGCGGCCCTGACGTCGATGGGCTACAATGCCTGGATCGCGAATCAGCTGGCTCTTCCCGAGACATCCCACCTCGCGGCAACCCGGGCCGACGCGGTGGCTTTCCCCAACACGGGCCAGTTTCCCGTGGTGAAGGGCAACCGATATGCCGCCTGGTGGAAAATCAGCGCCACCGCTCCCGACCAGCTCCGTCAGCGGGTGGCCTTCGCACTCAGCGAAATCTTCGTCGCCTCGGACGTCGCCTCCTCGCTCACCAACCAGCCCGAGGCCCTGGCCAACTACTACGACATGCTGGCCAACGATGCCTTCGGCAATTTCCGCCAGCTTCTGCAGGACGTCACGCTCAGCCCGGTCATGGGAAACTACCTCAACATGCTGCGGAACACCCCCGCCAACCCGGCCAAGGGCACGGCGGCCGACGAGAATTACGCCCGCGAGCTGATGCAGCTCTTCACGATCGGCCTCAATGAGCTCAATCCCGACGGGTCGCTCCAGCTCGACTCCACCGGCCAGCCCATCCCGACCTACAACCAGGCGACAATCGTCCAGACCGCGAACGTGCTGACGGGCTGGGCCTACAACAACACGGCAAAGAATCCGAGTTTCAGCGGGAGCCCGGCCGACTGGTACAACCCGATGCAGCTCTATCCGTCCTTCCACGACAACACCCAGAAGATCATCGTGAACAACGTGATCGTGCCCGCCAACGAGGGCGGCGCCGCCGATTTGAAGGTCGAGCTCGACACCCTCTTCAACCACCAGAACACAGGGCCGTTCTTCTGCCGGGAAATGATCCAGCGCCTGGTCACGAGCAACCCCAGCCAGGGCTACATCTATCGGGTCTCCCAGGCATTCGCCAACGACGGAACAGGCGTGCGCGGGAACCTGAATGCGGTGGTCAAGTCGATCCTTCTCGATCCGGAGGCCCGGTCCTCGGCCATCCTCGTGAACGCCAGCTACGGCAAGCTCAAGGAGCCCATCCTTCGCACGACGGCCCTGCTGCGCGCGTTCAATGCCAGCTCGCAAAACGGCCGGTTCGGCTCCTCCAACACGGACAACACGCTCGGGCAGACGCCGCTCGCTTCCCCGACCGTCTTCAACTTCTTCCTTCCCAACTTTGTGCAGCCCGGCTCCCTCGCGTCCGCCGGGCTCTACGCCCCGGAATTCCAGATAACGACCGCCTCCACGGCTGTCAGCGTCGTCAACAGCCTCTACACCCTCATCTACACCAACGCCTCACCGACCACGACGGGGCTCGCCCTGGACCTTACACCCCTGACCGGCGAGGCTTCCAGCGCGACCGCGCTCGTCAACACGGTGAACCTGCTCTTTTGCGGCGGCAACATGACCGCGGCCACGCAGCAGAACATCCTCTCCGGGCTTTCAAAGCTGCCCGCCTCGACCGTGGCTCTCGACCGCGCCCGCTTTGCCCTGGAACTCGCCGTCACATCGCCCGACGGAGCCATCCAGCAGTGAGCGGAATCCCCCAGGAAAATCCATGAACCCCTACGAACTCTCCCGCCGAAAATTCATCGGCTCCGCATGCGCCGCCGTCGGGGCCACCGGGCTTCTCTCGGCCCTGGCGCAGCTTCGCCTGATCGGCGCCGTCGCGGCCGATTCCTCGACCAGCACGGACTACAAGGCCCTGGTCTGCTTCTTTCTCTACGGTGGCAACGATTCGAACAATCTCCTGATCCCGAACGACACGTCGGGCTACGCCTCCTACAGCGCGCAGCGCACCGCCCTGGCGCTGCCCCAGGCCAGCCTCCTGCCCATCCAGCCCCTGACGACCGACGGGCGCTCCTGGGCCCTTCATCCGTCGATGCCCGAGGTGCAGAGCCTCTTCAAGCAGGGCAACCTCGCGATCCTCGCGAATGCCGGAACCCTCGTGCAGCCCGTGACGCAGGCGCAGTACAATTCGGGCAAGGTCGCCCTGCCTCCGCAGCTCTTCTCCCACGCCGACCAGCAGGTCCAGTGGCAGAGCAGCATCCCGGACCAGCCCTTCCAATCCGGCTGGGGCGGCCGGGTCGCCGACTTGGTGAACGCCATCAATGGAAATTCGAAGATATCGATGTCGATCAGCGTCGCGGGCGAGAATTCCTTCCAGATCGGAAACACCGTGTCGCAATTTGCGGTCAGCCCTTCCGGGGCGGTCACGCTCTCGGGTTCGACGGGCGGATCGATCAATCCCGTCCGCACGACGGCCCAGAACAATATCCTGAACCAGACGGACGTGAACCTCTTCCAGGCTGCGTTCGGCGGAGCCACGAGTTCGGCCATCGGGGCGAGCAGCACGCTCAATTCGATCCTCACGGGCACGACCACGCTCAAGACCAAATTTCCGAACAGCAGCCTCGGGACGGAACTGCAGATGATCGCCCGGCTGATAGCAGCCGCGCCGCAGCTCGGCCTCAAGCGCCAGATCTTCTTCGCCAGCCTCGGCGGCTGGGATCTCCACGCCGGCGAGCTGCCTGCCCATGCCACGCTGCTGCAGGGAATCAGCCAGGCCCTGAGCGCCTTCTACAGCGCAACGGTGGAGCTGGGGGTCGCCAACCAGGTCACGACATTCACGGCCTCCGATTTCAGCCGCACATTCAACACGAACGGCGACGGCTCCGACCATGGCTGGGGAAGCCACCACATGATCATGGGCGGGGCGGTCAAGGGCGGCGACATCTACGGAAAGGTTCCTACGCTCGTCATCGGCGGCCCCGACGACACGGGCCGCGGGCGCTGGATACCCACGACGAGCGTTGACCAGTACTCGGCGACCCTGGCGACGTGGTTCGGCGTCAGCCCGACGAATTTGCCCGTGGTGCTCCCGAACGTCGGCCGCTTCGCGAGTTCGAATTTGGGCTTCATGGGGTGAGCCGCAGGCTCTATATCACCTTCGTGATCGTCGCGCTGGCCGGGACGCTTACGTGGCGGTTCTGGCCCCGCGCCGGGGCTCCCGGGCCGGCGGTGTTCCGCCAGCCGGCCCGTCCGCCCGCGGCCGGCGGCGTGGCGGCAGACCCGGGCCACGCCAATCCCAACCCGGCGCCGGAGGATATTCCCATTGAAGACGCGCCCTCCCAGCTCGCCGACGATCTCAATTCGCCCAAGTCGGACATCCACGCCGACCTCCGCCTCCTGAATGACCTATTCATGCATTATCGCAGCGCGGTCCGGGACGACAACCCGGTCGGCGACAACGCGGATATCACGGCCGTGCTCACCGGCCGCAACCGGCTGGGGTTCGCCTTCATTCCCAAGGACCATCCGGCGATCAACGCGAATGGCGAACTCTGCGACCGATGGGGCACGCCGTATTTCTTCCATCAGCTGTCCGGCGAGGAGATGGAAATCCGATCGGCGGGCCCGGACCGAAAGCTCTGGACCGCGGACGACGAGGTCCTGACGCCCTAACCCGGAGACAGATTCGAATGGTCCCGGGGGACAAGTCGGGCTAGCGTGGCCCCGGCGTGATGGACCACAACGAAGGCAATTCGAGAGCGACCGCCCCGGATCGGGACGCCCCGGTTTACATGGGCCTGCCCGCGGCCCGTTATCTCTGGCCGCGCTTCTGGACCGCCGTCGCGCTCAGCCTTCCGATCCTGGCGCTTTCCATGGGTCCGATGCTGCTTCCCATGGATGGCAAGGGAGGCTCGGGGACGGCTGGGTGGATCCAGCTCCTGTGCGCGACGCCCGTCTTCTTCTGGTGCGGGGCGCCCTTCATCCGGCGGTGGCTTCATTCGATCCGGGCGCGCGACCCGAACATGTTCACGCTCATCGTGACCGGCACGGGGGCCGCCTACGCGTACAGCACAGCCATACTTGTGGCGGGCGTCGCATTTCCCGAGGCGCTGCGCGGGATGGGCCGCCCGCCCCTCTATTTTGAGGCTGTCGCGGTGACGACCGCCATTGTTCTCCTCGGCCAGATCCTCGAGCAGGGCGCCCACGCGCGGACGGACGCCGCCGTGCAGGCCCTGCTTCGGCTCGCGCCGCCCGTCGCTCACAGGATGAGGGCCGGAGCGGAGGAGGATGTCGCCCTCGAAGCCGTCGTCCCTGGAGACATCCTGCGCGTGCGGCCGGGGGAGAGCGTGCCGGTGGACGGTCGCGTCACGGACGGGACAAGCTACGTGGACGAGTCCATGCTGACCGGGGAACCGGTCCCCGTGGCGAAGCACGCGGGCGCAGCGGTCAGCGCCGGCACGCTCAACGGCGCGGGATCCTTTCTTTTCAAGGCCGAGCACGTGGGTCGGGACACCCTGCTCGCCCAGATCGTCCGGCTCGTCGAACAGGCAGGGGAAACGGAGGCTCCCATCGCCCGGCTCGCCGATCGCGTGTCCGCCCGCTTCGTGCCGATCGTGCTGGCCATTGCCGTTGCCACGTTCGCCTGCTGGCTTCTCGCCGGCCCGCAGCCCCGCCTCGCGCACGCGGTCGCCAACGCCGTCGCCGTTCTCGTGATCGCCTGTCCCTGCGCCCTCGGCCTGGCCACGCCCGTCGCTATCGTCGCCGGGATCGGCCGCGGCGCGCAGTCCGGCATCCTTATCAAGGACGCCGCCTCGCTTGAGCGGCTCGCCGCGGTCACGACCGTCTTTGTGGACAAGACCGGCACGCTCACGGCGGGCCATCCGCAGGTGATCGCCATCCGGCCGACGCCGGATTTCACGGACGGCCAGCTTCTCGCGCTGGCAGCTGCGGCCGAGGAATCGAGCGAGCATCCGCTCGGGCGGGCCATCGTGTCGGCTGCCCGCACACGCGGGCTGGCGGTGCCTCCCGCGCACGGCTTCGCGGCGGAGCCGGGAGCCGGGGTGACGGCGGTGGTTGAAGGACGGACGGTCCGCGTGGGGCGGGCCCCCGACACCAACGACGAGGATGCCCTGGGCGCGGCGACGATCGTCTCGGTCACCCTCGACGGCCAGCTTGCGGGCACCCTCGCCCTCGCGGATCCTGTGAAGGCGTCCGCCGCCTCCGCGATCGGCGAGCTCCACGGGCTCGGCCTGAAGGTTGTCATGGTCAGCGGCGACCGGGCGGCCGCCGCCTACGCGGTGGCGGAGCAACTGGGCCTCGACGACGTGCACGCCGAAGTGACTCCCGCCCGGAAGCAGGAAATCGTGCGCGCTGCGCGCGAAGCCGGCGAACGCGTGGCCTTCGCGGGCGACGGGATCAACGATGCGCCGGCGTTGGCCGAGGCCGACGTGGGCATCGCCATGGGCACGGGGACCGACATAGCCATGCACAGCTCGGGCCTCGTGCTCACCGGCGGCGACTTGCTGGCCCTGGCCCGCGCCGCGAGGCTCAGCCGGGCGACGGTTCGCATCATCAGGCAGAACCTTTTCCTCGCCTTCTTCTACAACGGGCTGGGCATTCCCGTGGCCGCCGGCGTCCTCTATCCGCTTACCGGCCTGCTGCTCGATCCGATGCTTGCCGGAGCGGCCATGAGCTTGAGCTCGATCTGCGTGGTGGCCAATGCCTTGCGGTTGAGAAATGTCCGTCTCGACGGCGGCTAGGCCGCCAGCCTGAAGGCTTGCGTTGGGAGGCAGCGCTTTCAGCGTCTGTTTTTCCGCCTCCATGCGCCCCGACCGCCGTTTGACACCCCCCAGCGCCTTCCATCGGCGCCTCGCGCATTTTGAAGGTGTATTTTTCGATGAATTTGCCCCGGCTTCGGCCTGGATCAAGGAGGAGGCCGTCGTGCGCCTTCCGCCGCTGGACGAGCCGACGGCGCTTGTCGTCGCGGGCGAGCTGCTGGCGCACCCTGAAGTGCGGGGATTGGAGGCGGGCCCGCTCGGGGCGGACTTCTTCATCGATGGCAGGCCCGTGGCCGCGCTTCGGAATCTGCGTCCCGGGCCATTCAGCGTCCGGTTCACTACGGATGCCTCCGACGGAAAATCGGGTTCTGTCCTTCGGGTCCGCCTGCGCGGGACCGGCCTGACCAATCTTCTCGCGTGGCTGGGCCGGATCTCGTCCGGCTCGCCAATCGGCGGCGCCCTCCAGCGCTTCCGCCTGCAAAACAAGAACCGGCAGCTCCGGATCGCGCGCATTGAAACCGGGGCCGGCGAGACCGTCTTCGACTTTTCGAACCGGCATTCCCCGTTCTCGGCCGAATTTGCGCGACGCCGCGCGCACCTCGGGCTCAATCTGGCGGGGTTCCTCACCGCGGACCTGGGGATCGGTGAATCCGCCCGCTGCATGGTGCGCGCCGCCGATGCCGCCGGCCTGGCCACAGCCCTTGTCGACCTCAAGCTTCCCTGCAAGAACCGCCGCGGCGACGGGACGTACCAAAGCCGGCTTCAGGAGGGCAATCCTTACCCGGTCAACGTCGTCCATCTGGACCCCCCCGCCTCCCGCGACCTCGACCACCATCATCCCGGCTTCCGCCGCGGCAGGTACAATGTCGCCTATTGGGCCTGGGAGCTTCCCGAATTCCCGGACCCGTGGCTGCCGTCCTGCGACTATTTTGACGAAATCTGGTGCCCGAGCGACTTCACGCGCGAATCGATCGCCATCAAGTCGCCGATTCCGGTTCTTTCCATGCCCCACTCGATCTCATTCGAGCGTCCGGCGGAGCCGATGGCTGCGCTGAGAGCGCGCTTCGGCCTGGCGGCCGGCCGCTTTCTCTTCCTGACCCTGTTCGACCTGAATTCGTACTCGGAGCGCAAGAACCCGCGGGCGGTGCTGGCCGCGTATCGGCAATCCGGGCTGGCCGGGGCGGACGCCGCGCTGGTCATCAAGGTGCAGAACGCGGCCGCAAATCCCCAGGATCTGCGCGAACTCGAGGAGGCCGCCCGCGGCCTGCCCGGCACCGTCCTCATAACGGAGACCCTCTCCCGCGCCGACGTGTACGCGCTCGAGGCGGCCTGCGACTGCTTTGTCTCGCTTCACCGCGCCGAAGGCTTCGGGCTCGCCGTAGCCGAATGCATGTTCCTCGGGAAGCCGGTGATCGCCACCGACTGGTCTGCGACGGCCGAATATGTCACGGCGGAGAATGGATGCCCGGTGCGGGCCTCCCGGGTCGCGCTCGAGAACAACCACGGCCCGTACACCCGCGGGCAGTTCTGGGCCGACCCCGACGTCGGCCATGCCGCGGAGTGGATGCTGAGGTTGTTCTCGGATCGCGGGCTGGCATCCCGGCTCGGGGACAGGGCCCGCGCCACAATCGAAGCGCGGTTCGCTCCGGCCGTGATCGGCGCCCGCTATCGCCGGCGGCTCGAGGCGATAGCAGGCTGGTAGCCCCGCAGGGGTGTCAGCGCGTCGGCGTCGCCTCCAGAAAAAGGTCGGTCACCATGAAGACAAGCGGCCGCTGATCGTCGGTCGTCGTCTGAGCGGGCGGCTGGGGGCTCGACAGGGTCACCTTCGTCTCGCCGGGCGGAAGCGTGAACTTGAGGGTCTGGATGAAGACGGATTGCGGCTTTTGCTCGAGGCGGCCGAGCCCGATCGCCGCCCCATTGACGCTCACGCGGAGGTCGCGCGGGACCAGGCTCAGGGTGTTGAAGCCAATCTGAACATCGACCGGCTTCTTCGTGGCGTTCGAGAGAATCACAGTCGCATTCTGGGCCACGGCCCAGCGCCAGGCCTTGCGGGTGTTCCACTCCGGGCCCGACCAGCCATCCGTGAAACGGGCCGTTATCTTCTCATCAAGCGGCGGCGGGGCCTCCACCACGAATTCGACGTGCCGGGGAGTCTCCCTGCTGAAGCGCACAAGCGTGCATACCCCCGCGGGCACAAAGCAATTGCCGAGGACAAACCATACGAGCCAGTTGCGCCGCGGCCGCATGGCGAGGACCAGATTGAACGCGAGGGCAATCGGGAGCGCGTGCCGCGTCGCGGTGAAGTAGCTGTCCTTCTCCCACACCTGGTAGGAGATGCAGAGGAAATAGGGCACGAAGAACGCCCCGATTCGCCAGAGGCGGTTCCTCCACTCGGGATGCGTGACCACGTAGAGGCACTGCGTCAGCGCGGCGACTATCGTCAGCAGGGCGTGGATGTCGGAGATTTTCAGGAATCCGAGCCAGTCGATCTCGCCCTCGCGAAGCGCGACGACGGCGTCACCGAACCGCAGCAATATCGCGTGGGCCGGCCAGTCGAGGTTGCCGCCGACCATGCCGGAGACGGCGTCCTGAAACCGCGCAATGACGGCCTGGGGCGAAAAGCCGAAGCCGGCGCCGGCAAGCGACGCCCCCGTCCGGAGCCTCCAGCCGACGTAGGCGAACCAGAGAAGCATCGGTCCCGCGGCGATCAGACCCAGGACGATATTCCTTTTCAGGGCCTTCCCCCACGGCGGCTCCAGGACGGCCAGCCCGGAAAATCCGAAGATATTCACCTCCCGGGCAAGGGCGGCAAGCGCCAGGACGCCCGCGCCCCCGGTCCCGCCGATCATGGCGGCAAGCGTCATCAGGACGAACGCGGGAAAATCCGTCAGCGAACGGTACATGGATTCGATGATGCCGCATGTCAGCAGCATCGCGGCGAAGCCCGCCAGACCCCTCCAGCCGTAGGGGCGGAAGAGAACGAAAAGGATCGCGACATACCCAAGCCAGAAGAGCGGATTGAGGACCGTATAGACGTTGAGTATCCAATACGGGCGCCCTAGGCCGCCGATCCACGCGAGAAATGGAAGCAGGATGCGGTGGGCCCGGTAGGGAGGGTTGTCTATCGCGATCTTGAACTGGGGATCCCGCAAAAAGGGGTCGAGCGCGATCTCGGCATAGTACTGGCCGTCGAAGCCCCAGCGGTTGCCGGGATACGGATCCATGTACTTCGGCGTGGCGCGATAGACGGCGGTGCCGCGCCGGTTGAGCTCCCGGCCGGCGTCGATCAGCCGGGTGAGCCCGTAGCCGGGCAGCCAGACGCGCACCAGGGTGACCAGGATGATCGCGAGGCCTACCGCGGCCACGGAGGCAAAAGCCCAGCCGAGAGGCCGGGAAAAGGTGTTCTTCAGGGTTTGAGTTTCCAAAACAGGAATCGCCTTCACGGCCCACGGGCGCCGGTGGAGGAGAATGATAGGAAGGATCGAGATAACGTGAACAGCACATTCTGAAGATCGGGCGGATCCAAAATTTCGCGAATACACGCTCTCCTCGTCGGAGCTGCCAATGCCCGGACCGCCGTCAAAACCGGCCGCCAATGAACGCCGACCATTCGGTCGGCGCAGATGTCGGCCACAGAAGCGGCGGATGAGGCAGCAACTCCTCGGATTGAGCGTGTATTCGCGAAATTTTTGGACCATCCGAAATGAATTGAGATTCGCCCGGAAAAGCCGACAAAGCCCTGCGAAAGCAAGTATGGAATGCCCCGCCGCCGCCCCGAGCGCAGGACGAGGCGGAAGCCGCCGGGCGGCCCGTCTCGCCGGAATAACCGCCGCCGCGGTCTTCCTCGGCCTCGTCGCGCGCTTCTGGCATCCGGTCTGGGGGCTGACGGCGTTCATACAGCTCGATGCCTCTTATGACGCAAAGAAGATCGAGGCGTTTCGCACCCAGCCCGTCTACGTCTTCCGGGACAGCGGCCCCTACGACGGGATCGCCTATTCGCAGATCGCCTACCATCCGATGCTGCGCGCCGATGAATTGCGGACGGCGGTCGACAACCTCGCCTACCGCGCGCGTCGCATCCTGCCGCCGGCCCTGGCCTGGATGCTGGCGGGCGGCGACCCGGCGCGGATCGTGCAGGTGTACGTCCTCCTCAATGTCGCGGCCTGGCTCGCGCTCGCCGCGATTCTGTGGCGCCTGCTGGCGGTCGGTGATTTTCGGAGCTGGCTGGCCTGGGCCGGCCTGCTTTTCTCGGCGGGCGCCCTCGCGAGCGTGCGGGAGGCGCTGACCGATCTGATCGCCCTGTGTTTCCTCGCCGGGGCGATGCTCGCAAAGGAGCGCAACCATCCCCGCATCGCTCCCGGCTGGCTGGCCGCGGCCGCGCTCTCCCGCGAAACAAGCCTTGCCGCCCTTCCCGGTCTGTGGACGAAGCCCTGGCTTTCGCGCGCAAATGCGCGCCGCACCCTGATCGCGGCGGCGCCACTCGCCCTTTGGATGCTGTACATCCGCTGGCAGGTAGGCCCTGCCAGCCAGGGGTGGAGCAATTTCGCCCTACCCGTCGCCGGTCTCGCGGAAAAGTGGACCGCCAGCATCGCCGCAGCGGGGCTTCCGCACGACCGGGTGCTGGGCTGGACAACGCTTCTCGCCACGGCCGGGCTGACCGCGCAGGCGTCATTCCTCTTGCTGAGGCCCAGGATCGCGGACCCGTGGTGGCGGATCGGCGGGGCCTACGGGGTCATGATGCTCCTT
Organism: uncultured Opitutaceae bacterium; assembly: GCA_964547325.1. Taxonomy (GTDB): domain Bacteria; phylum Verrucomicrobiota; class Verrucomicrobiia; order Opitutales; family Opitutaceae; genus Palsa-1447. The sequence continues at coordinate 32,008 of CAZJNA010000012.1, forward strand.
CTTGGAACGGCCGTCTGGGAAGGATATCCCGGCGCGGCGCAGCGCGTCCTCTTGCCGATGAGCCTCGCGTTCTTCGTGACCGCGCGGCGGCAGCGGGCTTCCACGGCCTGGCTCCTTGCGGGCGGCCTCACCGTTTTCGCCGGGCTCCTTCCCCTCCTGGACGCGCCCTTCGACATCCGCGAGATGGCCGCCGTGCGGCACAACGACGACGCATGCATCGTCCGTGTCGGGGACGGATGGTTCGGGAGCGAGCGGACGCGCCGTCACATCTGGGCGTGGAGCCAGGGCGACGCTCATCTCGACATCCGCTCGTGGCCGCGCGCGGAGCGGACCTGGCGGATCGATTTTTCCATGCGGAGCCTCGTCCCGCGCACGGTCGAGATCCTTCAGGACGGCAGGGAACTCTGGCGGGGAACGATCGGAGCCGCGAGGACACCGGTCGCGTTATCCTTTCGCGCGGCCGGCGGCGGTGCCCGGCTGGACTTCCTAACGGACGCCCCGGCGGTGCCCGAAGGCGCGGATCCCGGCGCGCGAAGGCTCGCTTTCGCGCTTTACGACCCGCAAGTGAATGTGACCGATAGCCGGTAGCCATGCTGTTCCTCGACCTCACGCACACGAGCCACACCCGCGCGAGGACGGGGGTGCAGCGCGTGGCGGGCTCCCTGGCGGCGGCTCTGGGCGATCGCGCCCTGCCGATCTGCCACGATCCCTATCTTGGCGCCTGGCGCCGACTCGACGGCTGGGAACGCGCCAACCTGGCGTCTACGAGCCCAGGTCCAAGGCGCGGAGCACGCTGGCCCCTGCACGCGCGCCTCCGCGGCTATCTGCGCCGTTTTGGCGCCGGAGGGAAAGCGGCCGGTCTTCCTGCGGCATCACGAGGCGGGCGGGCGGGTGCCGATCCAGGAATGGCAGGTGTCATCTGCCCCGAGATTTTTTCGCCCGCGGTCGCGGCCGGCCTCGCTCCCCTTTTCGCGCGGGCAAACGGGCCTCGCGTGGCCGTTTTCCACGATGCGATCGCCCTCCGGCTGCCGGAGATGACACCTCAGAAGACAGTCGCCCGCTTCACCTCCTATATGCGCGAACTCCTCGCCTTCGACGGCATCGCGGCGGTATCGGAGGATTCCCGGCGATCGCTCCTTGAGTACTGGGACTGGCTCGGCGTCCCCTCGCGCCCGCAGGTTTCCGCGATTCCGCTTGGAGTGGATCCCCCGGCTGCCCAGGGCCCGGCCGCCCCGTCCCGCGGCGGCGCCTGCGCGCCCGCCCCGGTAGTGCTCTGCGTCGGGACGATCGAGGCCCGAAAGAATCACGTCGCCCTCCTCGATGCCTGCGAGCAGCTCTGGGCGGGCGGCGCCGTGTTCGAACTTCGGCTGATCGGCATGGCACAGGCGGAGACCGGGCAGGCTGCCCTGAAGGAGATTGCCGAATTGCGCGGCGCGGGAAGGACCCTGCGGTACGATGGGGCCGTCGATGACGCGACCCTTGCAGCCGCGTACCGGGAGTGTGCCTTCACCGTATATCCCTCGCTCATGGAAGGCTTCGGCCTGCCCGTCCTCGAAAGCCTCGCAAACGGGCGGCCCTGCGTCTGCTCCGGCCAGGGGGCGCTCGGCGAAGCCGCGCGCGGAGGAGGCTGTTTCACGCTCGCAGAGGTCGGGGCCGGCGAACTTGTGGGCGCGATCTCCAGGCTTCTGTCAGACCCGTCCGCGCTGGCAACGCTCGCGGCCGAAGCGCGGGCGCGGCCACTCAGAACGTGGGCAGGCTACGCGCGCGAGCTCACGGAGTGGATGGGGTCGCTGGCGCCCCGGCGCTGAGCCTTCCTTCCGCGGGCCTCCACCCCGCCAAATTGGAATTTGCCAAACCCGCATCGAGACATCCAAGCTCATCCGCTTGTCCCTCTTTTCCAGAAACCAGAAGGCGATCCTCACGCGCTGCCGCGAGGACTACGCGACAAAGATGCGTCACAAGTACGCGCCTTTCTACCACGCCATGGAGGCCCAGAAGGGCACGCAGATCAGGCTGGATGGGAAGAATCTTATCATGCTGTCCAGCAATGATTACCTCGGTCTGGCATTCCATCCCAAGGTGATCGAGGCGGCCCGGGCCGCGATGGATGTCTGGGGCACGAGCACCAATGGAGCGCGCTCATCGAACGGTTCGCGCGCCTTCCATCTCGAGCTCGAGGAAAAGCTGGCCGCCTTCCTTGGCAGGGAGGCCTGCCACGTTCACGCTGCGGGCTACCTCGCCTGCATGACGAGCATAGCTTCGTTCGCCCAGAAGGGCGACATCATCTACGCGGACAAGAACATCCACTCCTGCCTCTGGGACGGGATCCTGCTTTCGAAGGCCACGGTCGAGCGCTTCTCGCACAACAGCCCGGACGATCTCCGCGACATCCTGGCGGCGACCGGAGGCACCGACGCCCCGAAGATGCTCGTCGTCGAAGGCGTGTATTCCATGGAGGGCCACATCGCCCGCCTGCCCGAGCTGCTGGAGATCGCCGAGGAGCGGGGATGCTTCACCGTGCTCGACGACGCGCACGGTTTCGGGGTCCTCGGCCGCCAGGGCCGCGGCACCGTCGACCACTTCGGCCTGAACGACAAGGTGGACGTCATCTGCGGAAGCCTCTCCAAGTCCCTCGCCAGCACGGGAGGGTTCGTGGCCGCTTCCCGGGACGTCGTCGAATACCTGCGCACCCAGTCGCGGCAGACCATTTTCAGCGCGGCCATAAGCCCGAGCCAGGCCGCCTGCGCGCAGGCTTCGCTCGCGATCATGCAGACCGAGCCGCAGCATCTCGAGCGCCTCTGGTCCAACACCAGGAAATACCGCGCGATACTCAAGGATCTCGGCCTCGATACCTGGGGCAGCGAGACCCCGGCGATACCGATCGTGCTCGGCTCGAAGGAGCGCGTTTACACTTTCTGGAAGGCGCTCCTGGAAAAGGGCGTTTTTACGGTCATGTCCATCGCTCCGGCCGTGCCGGTCGGCAAGGATCTCATCCGCACGGCCGTCTCGGCCATGCATACCGACGAGCAGCTTGATAAGGTCGCGGACGCGATGGCGTACGCGGTCAAGCGGCTGTAAGGCCGGCCTTCAGGGCCAGGGCCGCGTCAGCCCAGGTGGCCAGCGGGCGCGCGCAGGCCTCGATCCTCAGGCGGCCGTGGAGCCCGTCGTCCGTCAGGATCGCCCGCACCGCCGCCTTCCAGGCCGCGGCATCGTTTGGCGCGGCTGGCAGGCATCCGCCGCCGCCGGCATTCTCCCGGAGCACGGGCAGGTCGCTGAAGACGCATGGGACGCCCTGCCACAGGGACTCCAGGAGCGGCAGGCCGCAGCCCTCCGCGATCGTTGGAAAAACGCTCGCCCTTGCGGACGAATAAAGGGAGGCAAGGTCGCCGTCGCCGGCAGCCGGATGATAGTGCAAGGATGGGAATTCCCGGCGAAGCGTCTCCATACGCCCGAGTATCGGGCGTCCGAAATTCGGGTTCACCCGGCCGGCGATGTGCAGCTCGAATCGAAGGCCCTCCCGCCACAGCTCGGCGCAAATTCGCAGGAGGAATTCCTGGTTCTTGCGAGGCTCCAGGATGCCGACGCACAGGAGCGAGGGAACCGCCGGCGCGCCCGCGTCCCCTGCCGCCAGCGGGCTGTCGCAGACCTGCCGGGTCCCCGGCTTGAAGTCCGCTCCCAGCGCAAGGATGTCGACTGGCGGGGGAGCTGCGACGCCCTGCCAGCGCCAGAAGCCGAGCAGGTCGGCCTTGCTCGCGGCCGAGACGGCCCAGACCCGATCGAATCGGGCGAGGAGCTTGATGTAGCCCGGGTGACGGGCGACGCTCCGGGGCCATGTAATTTCAGGATGCCGGATGGGAATCGCATCGTGGAAGATGGCCGCGGAGCGGCATCGGCGCGCGGCGATAAAATCGGACATGCCCGGCCTCTCGGCCTCTGAAAACGGCTCGGACGTGAGGAACCAGTCGCCGGGACCCGGCTCTCGTGGCCATTCGGGCCAGCGCACCGCCGCTGCCGCCGGGCCGAGCTCGTCCCGCAGCCGCTGGCTCACGCGGGTGAGCCCCGAGCGGTGGCCCGCGGCGCCGGTCTTGGTCGTGTCGAAAAAGATCATGCCCAGTTCAGGGCTGCGGTCGCTTGATCGCGCCCATGAAATTTTCTAGCAGGCGCGCGGCGTTCTGGTGCGCGTCGAAATTGTCCTCGACCCACGCGCGGCCGGCCGCGCGAAGGCGCTCGGCCAGGGCATCGTCCGCGGAAAGCCGGCGCAGGGCCGAGACCCAGGCCTGCGGATCCTCGACGGAGGCCACGATGCCGTTGACGCCGTCTGTGACCGCCTCGGTCGTGCCCGCCGTCGGCGAGGTCACGACCAGGGTCCCGATCGCCATCGCCTCCGGAATCACGTTCGGGAGGCCGTCGCGATCGCCGCTGGAAGCGATCACTCCGGTGTGCAGGAGCACGTCAGCCCAGGCGAGCTGGGTCCAGATTTCATGGTGAGGGAGGTGGCCGGTGAAGGTCACGTCGGCGGACACGCCCAGGCGCCCGGCCAGCCGCTCGAGCTCGCCGCGGAGCGGGCCGTCTCCCGCGATCCGGGCCGCAAACGGGACGCCGGCCGCGCGAAGGGCCGCATAGATCCGGATCTGGTGATCGAGCCCCTTTTTGGGGACAAGCCGGGCGACCGCCAGGATTTGCAGCGGCGAGCGTGAGGCGCGAAGCGGCTGCATCCCCGGCAGGCGGTCGAGCCCGCGGCGGATGCAGACGATCCTGTCCTCCGGCAGGCCGCGGGCGGCCAGTGCGGCCCGTCCCATGACGGTCGACGTGTGGATGAACGCTGCGTGTTCCAGCTTGTCCCGCAGCCACCAGTCCCCTCCGTGCTCGAAGATGTCGTACGCATGCGCGGCCGCGCTGAAGCGATGGCCGTCCAGGCGCCAGAGGATCCAGGCGGCGGTCGCCGGCGCCCCGCCCCAGGCGGCATGGATCAGCGCCGGCGGATTGCGGCGAAAGGATCGCGCGTAGACGCAGGCAAAGCCGGCTCCGAGCATGTTCTCCCAGAAATTGATCCACGACGGCGGACGGCGCGCCGCAAGCCCGCGAAGAAGCTGGCGCAGCACCTCGGGGCGGCGCCACGACTCATACGGGATGAGCCAGAACAGCGTCAGCAGCCGCCATTTGTTGAAACGGGAGACCGGCAGGCCGCGGAAGGAGCCTCCCCCGCCCCAGAGCGAATAGAGCCTCAGCCGCGCGCCGCGCGCGCGCAGCGCCGCGACCTCGCGCTGCAGGAAGGTTTCCGTCGGCTTCGGAAACGTCGTGAAGAGGCAGGCGATGACGGGCTCGGAAGACGGCAAGGTCGAGCCAGCATGGGTTTTCGGTTCCGGCCCGCAATGCTGGAGACATTTCCCCCGTGAATCAGTCTGGTCGGAGCACCCCTCCCTCGTCGGATGCTGCCAATTCCCAGACCGCCGCCAACACCGGCCGCCAAGGTCCGCCGGCCAGTTGCCGGCCGGATGGCGGCCCGGAGGCGTCGGATGAGGCAGCAACTCCTCGGGAGGGGTGCTCCGACCAGACTGATTCACGACTGTCGTTTCCGGTTCGTCCGTCACGTATTGCGTGACAAAATCCAACGCTGCCGCAACGGTGGCGCCCGCATGCCCGGCGCGCACCGCTTTCCGTCCCGAACCCTCCTCCTCGCAAGCTTCGCCCTCGGATTCAACGCACTCGCGGCGGATGTGGCGCCGCCCAGGATCGATGTCGGTTCAGGAGTCCAGCTCGGGATCGACGTCCTGGAGTCGGAGGGGTTTGCCCCGCTTCGGGGAAAGCGTCTGGCCCTCCTCACCCACCCGGCCGGCGTCGACCGCCGCGGTGTGAGCACCGTCGAGATTCTCAGGCGCGCGCCGGGCATCAAGCTCGTCGCGCTCTTCGCCACCGAGCACGGCATCTACGGGACCCTGCCGGCCGGAATGGCGGGCGCGGTCGGCCAGTTTCAGGACCGGATCGATCCACGCACCGGGCTCATGGTCTTCTCGCTCTACAATGGACGGACCCACCAGCCGACCGCCGCCCAACTCAAGGGAATAGACGCCCTGGTCGTCGACCTTCAGGACATAGGCACCCGGAGCTACACCTTCACCGGCGCGATGAAGCAGGCGATGGAAGGGTGCTTCGCGAACAACGTGGAGGTGATCGTCCTCGACAGGCCGGATCCCCTGGGCGGGCTGAAGGTGGATGGCCCGATGCTGGACCCCCAATGGATGGGCGTGAGCCTCGTGAACGAATTTCCCGTGCCGTACGTCCACGGGCTCACGATCGGCGAGCTGGCAAGGATGGCGAAATACCAGCCCGGCATCCTCCGCGTGCCGGAAGCCGTGCGGGCCCGGGGAAAGCTGACGGTGATCGCGATGCGCGGCTGGCGTCGCAGCATGCGCTGGCCGGAGACCGGCCTGCCCTGGGTGCCGACGTCGCCGCTCATACCCGATTTCGCGGCCGTCGAGGGCTACCCGATGACGGGGCTCGGCTGCATCATGGGGGAGACCGCCAACCTGGGCGGGTTCAGCCACGGCGTCGGCGCCGAGTATCCCTTCCGGGGAATCGGGAACAAATACGTCCGCTCGGACGTCCTCGAAAAGGAGCTCGATTCGCTGCACATCCCCGGACTGCAGTTCCGCCGCGTCAGCGTGCCGAGTTCCAGGACCGGCAAGCCCGCCACCGGAATCTTCATCGAAGTGGCGGACTGGGACGCGTGGCGCCCGACGGAGCTCAGCTTCTACCTGATGAAGCTCGACTGCAAACTCTCGCCCCGCAATCCGTTCGCGGCGGCCTCTCCCTTCGTCGTGCAGGGCTTCCTGCGCCACATGGGGTCCACGGCGTTCTTCAACGACCTCGTCGCCCACGGCTCCCGGGTGGACGTGGACGCCTACATCCGCGCATGGCAGGCGAAGGCCGCCGCCTTCCAGCAGCAGAGCCGGCGTTTCTGGCTCTACGAGTGAATCGGCCTTGTCACGCAATACGTGACAAGACCGCCGCCTACTTCCCGGGCTCCTCGAGGTAGACGCCCGTGTAGGGGTGAATGTTCAGCGGATTTGGATACCAACCCTTCACCTCGGGGCGGAGGAGGCTCGCGTGCGTGTAGAAATAGATGGGGATGATGGGACATTCCTCGAACAGGATCTGCTCGGCCCGCTGGTAGAGCGAAAAACGCCTCCCTTCGTCCATCGAATGATCCGCCTCCGCGACAACCCGATCGTACTCGGCGTTCTTCCAACCAGAATAGTTGTTTCCACTGTCGCCCAACATGAGATCGAGAAAGGTGCTCGGATCGAGATAGTCGCCTCCCCAGCTCTGGCGACCGATCTGAAAATCTTTCGCGCGCATGCTCGTTATCCAGACCTTGCCCTCCTGATTGTAGAGGCTCACCTCGATGCCCAATTCGCGACGCCACATCTGCTGGATGGTCTCGGCGATCTTCCGGTGCTGTTCGTTGCTGTTGAAAAGAACCTCAAGGTGCGGAAATCCCTTTCCTCCGGGATAGCCGGCCTCCGCCAGAAACTGCCTCGCGCGAGCCGGATCAAACGGAATCTCGGCTGTCGCATTGAAGCCGCCATCGGTCGGCGGCGTGAGATGCCCCGCGGGCAATTGCCCTGCGAGAGCCACGCGCTCGACGATCTCCTTTCGGTCGATCGCGAAATTCAGGGCGCGCCGGACGCGAACGTCGTTGAGCGGAGGCTTGGCTACGTTGAAGTCGAAATAATACGTCCAAAAGAGCGGCTCGAGCTGCAGAAGGCTCCGCGTCTCCGGATTCTGCTCATAGCTCTTGATCTTGTCCGGCGGCATGCTGCAGGTGATATGCAGCCCGCCGGCGCGAAACGCCGCCTCTTCGGCAAACAACTCCTCGATGGGATAGAAGTCGATCTCATTGAGCCGGATCTGGCCTCGGTTCCAGTAGGTCTGCGACTTGGTGACCCGAATCACCTTGTTTGGCGTCCATTCCGCCAGGACAAAGGGCCCATTGCCGACGTAATTTCCCGGGCGGGTCCAAAGGGTGCCGCGCTGGTCGATCCGCCCGAATTTCTCGATGGTCGCGCGATGAATCGGATACCAGGAAGAATGGCACACCATTTTCGGCAGGTACGGCACGGGATGTTCGAGCAGAAGGACAAGCGTATGGTCGTCGCTGGCCCGGACGCCGACCCGCGAGAAGTCCGCCTCGCGGCCGGAATAGTACGCCTCTCCATTCTTGAGGGCGAAGAGCGTGGACGCGTACTCGGCGGCCAGTCCGGGAGAAAGCATCCGGCGATAAGCATAGACGAAATCGCCTGCGGTCACGGGGTCCCCATTCGACCAGCGGGCATCCGGCCGCAGGTGGAAAGTCCATGTCAGATTGTCCGCCGCGACCTCCCAACGTTCGGCGACCGCTGGAACCGGCAGGCTCGTCCGGGGATCGTATTGCGCCAACCCCTCCATCAGTGCCATCACGATATTGAACGTCTCGCCCGTGTCGGGATAGGCCGGGTCCAGATCGTTGGGCTCGGCCAAATTTCCAAGGTGCAGCGTCTGCGTCCGGTCGCCGCTCTCGACCCGCGTTTCCCGTCGGCCGCAGGCGGCCATGGCAAACAGCACAAGCAGACAGACTGAGGCAAAAGAAGCTCGGTGGATCCGGTGGCGGTCGGGATTTCCCTGCTGGGCTATCGAAGCGGCCTTGATGGCCTCCTCGCCGTGTCCGGGCCGTCGCCCGGCGCGGCCGGTCTTACGGCGAGTCTTGGCATTGGCCAGCACCAGACGCGGAGAGAGCCCATCAGGGAAATCCCGGCAGCCGCCGCACTTGCGTTGAACCATGATGAGATAGGATTGCCCTAAAATGTCGGAAAAACAAAAAAGCTACGCGTTTCGGCGTAGCTTTTTGAGAATCAAATCGGAAACCGTTACTTCTTCGGCGCCTGGGCCTCGATCGCGTTCAGCCGGCTGGTAATGTCGTTCATCCGGTTGACCAGCTCCTGCTCCTTCTGCTTGCGCTCGGTGCTGGTGACGATGCTTAGGCTGGCGGCGTCCCTGACGACATTGGCCGGGAGCGACAGAAGCCGGGTGATCAGGCCCTGGTCCTTGAACGAGCTGAGGTAGAGCGCAGTGATCTCGTGCGACAGCGCCATGGATTCCTGGGCGACCTCCTGGGTCTCGCGCAGATTGTTGTTCAGCTGCTGGTTCTTAGCCAGTTCGGAGGTCAGGACCGTGCCGACCTGCTCGCTGATCCGCTGGCTGTACTGGTTTATGGAATCGCGGGTCAGATGCTGGTCGCTGGCCATCTGGGCCAGGATCGGCTGGATCTTTTCAGTCATCCGGCTCGAAACCTTGTCGACCTGGTCGTTCTGCATGCGGGCCGCCTCCTCGGGCGACTTAGGAAGGGGGTTGTAGGGCTGCACCTTCTTCGCGATCGCCTCGGCGAGGGCGTTCATCCGGTCGGTATTGAGCTTCGCGACCTCCTCATCCGTGCGGAAGAGATCCGCTTCGCGTTTTGAGATGGCGTCCTTCAGCAACTGGGTGTTCGCAACGACTTCGCGGTGGTTTTCGTCGGTGGCCGCCTTGAGGGCGTCAGCCTGCTCGCGCAGGGGGGCGACTGCGGCTTCCTGCTGGGCGGTCATCTGGGTGACTGCCCAATAAGCGGCTCCTCCCACGAGGAGCGCGATGAGAATGATCGTGGGGATTTGTTCTTTGGTTTTTTGCCACATAGCTGGATGGGGGTCTTAGATTGATCGAAAATAACGACGCTTGATGATGGAATGCAATGACATAACAGGGGCCCGACAGGTGCCGCCGTCAGCCGGGCCAGCCCGTTTTGACAGCCCAGCTCGAATCTTGTTCAGTGGTTTGAGGACCCCATTTCCAACGAAAGCCCGACGTGAGCCTAAATTCCCAAGAGCAGCGCATTTATGAACATCTGCAGAACCAGCCTGAAGAATGGCGCTTCTGGCTGGATAAGGTCCGGACCGTGGCCGCTGGATCGGACGCCCATTCGTCCGCGGCCTCCGCCCTGGAACGCGAATTGTGGCGTTATTATGTCGAAAGATGCTCTGCGGTGGCCTCTTTCCGCAAGGCGGCGCAGAGGGATGGGCATGGCCGGACGAGCATGCTGAATCTCGCGGAGTACCTGCTCAGGCTATGGACCGAGCCCAAGCCAAAAAGGAAATCGGAGCCGGACAGTTCAGGTCCCTCCCAGTTTGCGAACTAACTACGCTTCCATAAACAAGTAATGCAAATTCGCACTCGGGATGAAACCTTGGTCGCAAACGGGCGTCATACCATGCATCAAGCAAAACTCTTCTCCCCCGCTTAGCGGCGGAGACATAGAGTAAGTAAGAAAGCAATGGCGGGCCGCTTAGGGGTAGGCGGTCCGCCTTCTTTTTCAGAAGGGCCCGGAGCCCGGGTCGTCAGCTCGCAACGGCCGCGGAAGCGAGCGAGAATGGCTTCGACGCCTTTACCGAGACGCCAAAGCGCTGGCGCTTCTCCTTGTCGTGTCGCGTGAGGTTCAATCCAGCGTGCCCGAGAATCGCCCGAAGGGCGGCCTCGATCTCGGGAACGGCTGCCGCATACGTCTCCGGGACATTGGGCGCAATCGCCCGGTCGTTCACGATCACCTCGAATTCGGTCCTGCTGAACTTGAGACCGGGAAAAGCCTCCTCAAGCCAGGCTCCCGCCTGGCACGCGGCCTCGAACGCCTGCGCGACCCGCTCCGCGTTCGTTCCGGCGATCGTATTTTTGCGGCGGACGAGCACGCCCCAGACGCCGCCCGTGTGATCGAACGCGATGTCGGCCTCGACGCCGACGGCCAGGACGCCGGGTCCATCCGGCACGTGAAGGAGTTCGGCCACGTCTATGAGGAGGACCCCGGGAACCGACTGGGCGGCGACCCATTTGTGAAACAGGTCGACGATCCTGGCGGGATCGATGCCCAGGGGGCCGTCGACGGGGATTTTGACGATCAGGTGTTGGAGTTCCATGCGCGCGAGCTGTTTGTTGTGCGACGGGGGATTTCCGCTCAGGAGCCCGCGACCGCGGGGGCCGGAGTCGACCGCAGCTTGTTGTAGCAGCTGTGCACCGCCTCGATGAAGAGCTGCGCCTCGGCTATCCGGTGATGGGCGGTGTCCGCCGTGAACTTTTCCCCGCGGGCCGCGTGGGCCGCGAAGAGGAAGTTGGCGAACTTCGGCCCGACAAATGGATCGAGGAATATCTGCGTGTCGAAGAAACGCTCCTTGAATTCGGCGACGACCTCGTCCGGATCATCGGAAACGTCGTCATACTGGACCTGGACGAGGGCCTTGGCGGCCCGGATGAACGCCCGGTAGGCCGTCTCGCCCGCAGGCTGCGCGGCGGCGCGGTCGAGGTCGAGGCCTGCCTCGAAGACCAGGCGCTCGGCCGCGGTCATCTCGAACTGGTAGCGCGTGACGACCTCGCCGGCGCACTCGCCGATGCCGATGTCGCCGATGCCGTACTTACGGGGGTCGCCCCAGTCGGAATAAAGGCCGGGCTCGACGTCGTGGGTCGGCAGGTTCTGGAGGAGCGGCTCGAGGGCGTCCCGGATCGGGCCCTTGCCCACGCGCTTGACGAAGACGTAGAATTTCTCGTCCTTCAGGCGGTTCCTGACGTAGAA
>CAZJNA010000013.1:0-22020 GCA_964547325.1 uncultured Opitutaceae bacterium
GCCCGTCCTTGATGATTTCAAAGCGGATCTCGAAGGAGTTTTCCGTAAGCAGCGTCGGGTTTACCGCGACACGCACCTTTTCGCCGGTCTTGAGAGGGCGGAGGTACTCGGCCTCGGATTTCGCGATCGGGACGATGACGCTCGCATCCGCAAAAAAAGCATTCAGTTCGATTCCGACCGCGGCGAGGGCCTCTTCGTAGGCCTCGTGGCAGATCGCGAGGTAGTTAGCAAAAAAGACGACTCCCGCGGCGTCTGTGTCGGCGAAATGAATCGTGCGGGCGTGCCGGAAGGGCATCCGGGGACGATGGACGGCGGAAGGGGGCGGGTGAAGGGAATTCCGCCCGCCCCGGCCGGCCGTTTTCACCTTTCGCCCGCCGCAATTCGCGATAACATGGGGCTGTGACAAAGGCTGTGATCGCGGAAATCCTGGAAGACATCGGCACCCTCCTTGAGCTCAAGGGGGAGAATCCCTTCAAGGTGAGGGCCTACCGCGTCGGAGCCCGGGCCCTCGAATCGATAGAGGAGTCCGAACTCGGCAGGCTCGTCGCGGACGGCAGCCTTCGAGGCGTCCCGGGAATCGGCGAGGCCCTGGCGCAGAAGATCACCGAACTGCGCACGACGGGAAGGCTGGCGTTCTACGACGAGCTCAAGGGCTCGGTCGAACCCGGGCTGGTCGAGATGCTCAAGATCCCCGGGCTCGGGCCGAAGAAGGTCAGGGCGCTGCACGACAAGCTGGGCATTGCCGGCATCCCCGAGCTGCAGAAGGCGTGCGCTGCCGGGCAGGTCGCGGAGCTCGACGGGTTCGGAGCGAAGACCCAGGAGAAGATCCTTGCGGGCATCAAGAACCGCGAGGCCTACGGCAAGCGGCATCTCTGGTGGGACGCCTGGGAGATCGCAGAGCCGATCCTCGCGGGACTTCGGGCGCTTCCCCAGGTCGGACGGGCCGAGGCCGCCGGAAGCCTCCGGCGCGGCCTGGAGACGATCGGCGACCTGGACTTCCTGGTCGCCGCCACGGACGTGGCGCCCGTCGTGGACTGGTTCACCACGCGTCCCGGAGTTGCGGAGATCACCGCCAAAGGGGAGACCAAGGCAAGCGTCCGCTACGAAAGCGGGCTCCAGGCCGACCTGCGCATCGTGCCGGACGAGCAATTCGTATTTGCGCTGCACCACTTCACGGGCTCGAAGGACCACAATGTCCAGATGCGCCAGCGCGCCCTCGCGCGCGGGCTGAGCCTGAGCGAGTGGGGCCTCGTCCCCGCGGGAGGGGAGGAGACCGTGAAGGCCAGGGTCGCGCACACCGATGTGAAGCCCGTCGGGACCGAGAAGGAGCTTTTCGGCCGGCTCGGCCTGCATTTCATCCCGCCCGAATTGCGCGAGGGCATGGGCGAGATCGAGGCGGCGGAACGCGGTGAGCTGCCGCGCCTGGTCGAGCTCGCCGATCTCCGGGGCGCGTTCCATTGCCACACGAGCGCCTCGGACGGGCGGAACACGCTGGCCGAGATGGCCGCCGCCGCCGAGCAGCTGGGCTGGGAATACCTCGGGATAGCGGACCATTCGAAGTCGAGCGTCCAGGCAAACGGCCTCAGCGAGGACCGGCTGCTGCGCCAGGTGGAGGAGATACGTGCGTTCAACGCGGCCAGGCGCTGCCGGACGCATCTTTTTGCCGGGGTCGAATGCGACATCCGAGCCGACGGCCGTCTCGACTATGACGACGCCGTACTCGCCCGGCTCGATTACGTGGTGGCTTCGGTCCACAACGCGCTGACCCAGGACGAGGCTGTCATGACGGCCCGGATCGTCCGCGCGGTCGAGCACCCCCGGATCACGATGCTCGGACACCTGACGGGCCGCCTCCTCCTGAGGCGCGAGGGGTACCGCGTCGACGTCGGCAGGGTCGTGGATGCCGCGATCGCCGCCGGGGTCGTGATCGAGCTGAACGCGAGTCCTTGGCGCCTGGACATGGACTGGCGCCACTGGCGCAGGGCCGCGGCGCGCGGGCTCCTCTGCGCCATCAATCCGGATGCCCACGAGACGGCGGGGCTCGCCCACGTGCGGGCGGGAATCAATTCCGCGCGCAAGGGATGGCTTTCCCGCGAGCAGGTGCTGAACACGCGGGGGCTGGTCGAGATCCAGCGTTGGCTGAAGGAAAAAATCGGAAAGCGGAAATCGGAAATCGGAAAACCAACGGCGGAAGGCGGGAGCTGACAGCCTGCTAACGCTTGCGAGTTTCCGATTTCCGCTTTCCGATTTCCGCTTTCTCCCATAGCTTTCGCCTGTAGCTTTCCGCTTTCCGCTTTTTATCACCGTGCCCATCTACGAGTACTTTTGCCCGCGCAATAATACGATCTACCAGTTTTACGCGAAGACGCTGGTTCAGGGTCGGACAATTCCGAAATGTCCGGACAATCCGGTTTTTCCCCTCGTCAAGATGCTGTCGCCGTTTGCCGTGACAAAGCGGGGCAAGGGCGCCGGGGAGAATGACGGCCCGGCTTCGCCTGGCTCCGCCGTGGCAAACGCGGGTGAAGACCCGCGTTTGGAGGCCGCAATGACCGCCATGGAGAGCGAATTTTCGAATGTGGATGAGAACGACCCGCGCGCCATGGGCCGGATGATGCGCCGCATGGCGGAACTCACCGGTGAGAAGATCGATGGCGACATGGAGGAGGTCGTCCGGAAGCTCGAGGAGGGCGCCGACCCCGATTCCCTTGAGGAGCAATTCGGATCCGCGGAGCCGGATGCGGATGAGCCCGGCGACGGAGCGCCCGGGGAGGCGAACCCGGTCCGGGAGGCCCGCCATCGCTTCCGGGCCCGCCGCCTGCCTCCCACCCGCGACCCGAAGCTCTACGACTATGAATGAGATTGAGCGCCGCATCGACGCCGCCAAGCGCGCGGTTTTAGCGCAGACGTCCCTCCTGCACCGGGAGTTCGGCAGGGTCGAGAGCCGGTGGAAATCCGACGGAACCCGGGTCACAGCCGTCGACATAGCGATTTCCGAGAACATATTCGCCGAATTGCGGGCGCAGTTTCCGGCCGACCAGTATTTCAGCGAGGAATTGGCCGACGCGAAGGCCCCGATTCCCGTGACCGCCCGGTATTCCTGGGTGCTCGACCCCATCGATGGGACGAACAATTTCGCACTTGGGATTCCGCACTGCGCGATCGCGCTCGCGCTCGCCGAGAACGGCGAGCCGATCTACGGCGTCGTGTACGACATGAGCCGGTCGATCCTGATGCACGGCGGCCCGGGTTTCGGCATGCATGACGGCGACCGGCTGGCCCGCGTGACCGACGGGCGGCTGCACAAGGAGAGTCTCGTCGGCTTCCACAGCCCTTTTGACAAGACGCTTCTTCCGATGGCGAGCGGGATCCTCTCGCAGTTCAAGATCCGGGGACTGGGGAGCGCGACGCTCCACCTCGCCTATGTGGCGGCGGGTCTTCTCGACGGCGCGGTCGACTACAACGTAAAGATCTGGGACCTGGCTGCGGCGATCCCGCTCTGCCGCGCCGCGGGGGGTGAAGTCCGGTTCCTGAACGGCCCGCAACTTCCGATGCGCCAGTTCGACCTCAGGATGAGCCGGATCATCTATGTGGCGGGCAGTCCGGCGATGTGCGACATCCTGACCCGGCTCACTAGTCCTGGAGCGTGATCTCGTTGTTGTCCCTCAGGGTGAATTGGGAGAAGAGCTGGGCGGCGGGCGGCGGCGCTGCGCCGCGGTAGGCCTGGATCGTTCTTCCGAAGTAGATTCCGGTTATGATCGCCGTGCCGCTGTTCGCGGGGACGGTCGCCGAACTGAAGGCCAGCGTGCTTCCGATGTTGTAGTAGACGTAGCACGTGTCGGTCGGGTGGGTGTTGTTCACGGTGATCGTGTACTTGGGGCAGACGATCCGCTGGACGCAGAGCTGCCACAGGCGCTTTCGCCCTCCCGTTCCGGCCCATGCCTGGGCCTGCGCCGCCGTCAGGCCGGCCGTCCAGGACGGAGGCAGGACCGCGGTGGGGCTCGTCCAGTTCGTGTTCCAGGTGTCGTTGAAGATCGCCAGGTCGGCTGGATCCTGCGGATTGGCCGGATTTGGCAGCGGGGGAAGCGCCAGCTGCCCGGGCGGAGCCACGAGCGACACGATCATGAATCGTTGTTGTGCCGACTCTGCGGCCGGCCCGACGAGCATCAGCCGGGTGTTTCCGCATGGGTTGATGAGGACTCCGGCCACCTGGGGCTGGAGGGCGGGCGTCGGGGCGACCCCTGACTGGGGCAGGGATCCCATCTGGCGGGACACCTTGGCGAACCAGTCGTACGCGTTTGTCGTCGCGGGGACGAAGCCGGGGTCCGTGGTCGGCGAAAAGCTGGTCGTGTCCACTCCGGAGGGAACACTGCCGGCCAGGGCGGCGACATTGGTCCCTTCGAAGTCGGGCGATTCGAACGATGCCGTCACGGCCAATGCCATGTTCTGAAGCGTGGTGGTTTCCGCGCTGACGCGAGCCTGCCAGATCTGGAATCCGACGGCTGGCGCGATCGTTGCAAGGAGGATCCCGATCACCGCGCACACGCATAGCAGCTCGATCAGCGTGAACCCCCTCGTCGGATGCTCAGTGGACGGCATAGACGACCTGGTACACCGCCTGGAAGAAGGAAAGGAGCGCGAGACCGACGCCCCCGACAACTGCGAGGGTCAGGGCAGGGTTGAGGACGGCGATGGCTGCGCCAATCCGCGCCCGTGCCTGCTCGTTATAGTAGGCAGCCACCCGGTCCATCGCCTGAGAAAGCTGCCCGGACTGCTCGCCGACCGCCAGGGCAAGGCAGGCGAGCGGCGGAAAGAGCCCCGATTGCTCGAAGGCCTCGGCAAGGGAGGCGCGCCCGGCGGCGATCTTGGCACCGGCCTCCAGCAGGCCATCGCGAAAATGCGTGTTGCCCGCCAGCTGCGAGCAGAGGCGCAGGATCTCAGGGGCGGGCTTGCTGGCCTGGTAGAGGGACCGATACACCTTGCAGACGAGGGCGATCGTGAGGTCCCGATAGATCCCGCCGACAAGGGGCAGCCGAAGAAATGCCCTGTCCAGATGCCGGCCCGCGGCCGGAATCCGGCGCAGGGCCGCCAGAAGGATGGGAAGGCCGATCAATGCCGCCACGGGAAGGGGCCAGTACGCCCGTGCCGCCCCCGAGACCGCGATCACGCAGCGGGTGAGCGGGGGAAGCGCTGCCCCCAGCGAGGAAAGGACTTCGGCCAGCCGCGGGAAGACCACCGTCAGCAGCAGGAAATAGAATCCCGCCGCCAGGAGGATGACGAGGGCGGGGTAGGCGCATGCCCGGCGCATTTCGCGACGGTTGGCTTGGGTGTAGGCAATCCGTTCCGCCAGGTCGGAAAAACGCTCGGCCAGCCTCGCGGTTCCGCTTTCCTCGCCGGCTGCGACAATGGTCACGATCCCCGGTGGAAAACTGCGGGGAAAGAGCGCCAGCGCCCGGGAGAGGCTCGTTCGCGACGCCGCGACCTGCGCGTGCACTACGGCGAGCACCCGCCGCGTCCGGCGGTCGGGATAGCGGTCGCGCAACTTCTCGAGGGCCTCCACGATCAGGATTCCCGAGGAGAGGAGCATCTCCAGCTGCCGGAAGATCTCGATCAGATGGCGCGCGGGTATCCGGGTCCGCGCGGGAGCCCTGTCCTGCCGATGGCCGGAGATATTTCCCATGGGCCGGCGTCAGCGATCCAGCCGCAGTCTCGGCGGGGCATCCTGCACAGGAATCCGCAGGATGAGGTTGTCCCCGCCCAATTCCAGGACATCGCCTCCGATTTTCACCAGCTTCATGCCCTCGATCATGTCTCCTGGGGAGCAGAGCCGGCCGTTGATGATCGCCGAGGAATTCTCGGGGCGATCCGCGACCAGCACCGAGCCGATGGCCAGGGGAACTTCCCTCGCCTGCTTCTGCGGTTGGTGGCGGATCCGGAACGGGTTGGGGATCGCGTCCTGAGTCCGCTCCCGGAGGGCGGAGGCCACATCGAGGACGCCCTCCGAATCGGCAAAGACGACGGTTGGGAGCGAGGAAACCGGATCAGGGGCTGCTGCGCGGACGCCCGCGGCAAGCGCGCAGAACGAAAGGCTGATCCATCTCATACCCGCCGATTATAGCAACCGGCGGCGGCGGATCAGATCAGCCCGAGCTTCATCTTCCCCTCTTCGCTGATCATGGACTGGTTCCACGGCGGGTCCCAGGTGATCCGCACATCGGCGTCGGAGACGCCCGGGACGAGAAGAATCTTGCCCTTGGCGTCCTCGGCTATGGCCGGTCCCATCCCGCAGCCGGGCGCAGTCAGGGTCATCGCCACGTTCACGCGGTATCCGGCGTCCTTCTTTTCAACGTCCATCGAATAGACGAGCCCGAGGTCCACGATGTTCACGGGAATTTCCGGGTCGAAGACCTTGCGCAGCTGCTCCCAGACCGCCGCCGGGTCGGGCGCCCCGTCCGCGAGGGTCGCCGTTGCGACGGCATGGTCGGCGACCTGCTCGCCGAGGGCGTCGCCATCCTTGCCATCGATGCGAAACAGGCCGAAGTCGGTCTGGACCGTGAAGCTTCCGCCAAGAGTCTGGTGGATCATGACGCGGGTGCCGGCCGTCAAGGAGTGCCTGTCCCCGGAGGGGATCTGGGTGCCGGCGACGTCGCGGGAGAGTGTGCGCTCGCGTTCCATGGCTGCTGGCTAGGACAAAGGCTGGAGCTTGGCCCGGATCAGGCCCTGAAGCCCCTCCCGGAGCCCCTCATGCCCGATCTTTTCCAGGACTTCCTCGAAGAATCCGAAGGTGAGCAGCTCCTGGACGTCGGCGGGCCTTATCCCGCGGCTCTCGAGGTAGAATTCCTGCTCGGGATCGATCCGGCTGCTGGTGGCTCCGTGGGTGCAGCGGACGTCGTTGGCCTGGATCTCGAGGCCGGGCAGCGAATTGGCCTCCGCGTCGTCGCTGAGCATCAGGTTGCGGTTGCTCTGGTAGGCGTCGGTCTTCTGTGCGTCCGGATCCACGACGATCAACCCGGAAAAGATCGTCCGAGACCGGTCGCGAAGGGCGTTCTTGTAGAGGAGGTCCGACTTCGTGTTCGGCGCCTGGTGGATCTGGAGCGTGCGCTGGTCGAACTCCTGCGTCCCCTCGGCGAGGGTGAGCGCGAGCATCTGCGAGAAGCCCCCGGGAGCCTGCATCTGGGAAAGCGACTCATGGCGGGACTGGCGTCCTCCGAGATGCAGGTTCAGCGATTGAACACGGGCGTCGCGGCGGACGACGGTCGAATTGAACTGGAAGGAGAGCGTCTCGCGCGACCAGTTCTGCGCGGCGACGTAGGTAAGCTGGGCACCGTGGCCGGCATAAAGGTCGTTGGCCCCGCAGGCGAAATGGGCCGAGGCATCCGCGGAGACAAAGTGATCCACAACGGTGACCTTGGAGTTTTCCTCGGCGATCACCAGGGTGTGCGGGAAGACGGCCGCTCGCGGGCCCGCCGCGGCGTGGGTGATGACGATGGGGGCGGGGACTTCGACGCCCCGGGGCACGTGGATAAAGGCGCCATCGCCGATGAAGGCGGCATGGAGGCTGGCGAACTTCTCGGAGCCGAGCTTTTGCGGCTGGGCCATGAAGTGCGCCTTCAGGAGTTCGGGATGCCGCACCATCGCATCGGCGAGGGTCATCACGATCACCCCTTGCGCCGCGATCCTGCCTGTCTGGGCCGCCAGGCGGTTGTTCGCAAATGTCAGGGCCTGGGAGCCGGCCAGGCCGAGCTTCGTGATCGGCGCGGCCGCGGCTGCCGGCGCCGCCGGCTCGACCCCATCGAGGGAGAGCGAGCCGATGCTGCTGAACCGCCAGGATTCGTCGGTGCGCCTCGGCAGGGGCAGAGCCGCGAACCTCTCATAGGCGGCGCGCTTGCGGTCGAGCCACCAGCCGGGCAGCGAGGACTGCTCCGCAAGCAGGGCCTTGAAGGCCTCGGGAGTGAAGCTGCCGAGTGGAGAGCGGGCGGCAATGGAAACGGTGCTCATGTCCTGAATCCGGCGATCAACCGACCGAGCCTTCCATCTCGAGATCGATCAGGCGCTTGAGCTCGACCGAGTATTCCATGGGGAACTGGCGGGCGAGGTCGTTGATGAAGCCGTTGACGGCGAGGCTCATCGCCTGGCCCTCGGTCAGGCCCCGGGACTGCATGTAGAAGATCATCTCCTCGTTCACCTTCGAGACGCTGGCCTCGTGCTGGGTGGCATTGCGATCGCCGCGCACGGTGATCGCGGGATAGGTGTCGGTCCTGCTGTTCGCGTTGATCAGGAGGGCGTCGCACTCGGTGTTGTTCTTGCATCCCTTGAGGTGCTTCGGGATGTGCACGATCCCGCGGTAGGTGCTGCGGCCCTGGCCCACGGAGATGGACTTGGCGACGATGTTCGAGGTCGTCTCGTCCGCGGCGTGGATCATCTTGGCGCCGGTGTCCTGGTGCTGCCCGTCGTTGGCCAGGGCGATCGAAAGGACCTCGCCCCGCGCCTTGCGGCCCTTGAGGACGACGCCGGGGTACTTCATGGTGAGGCGGCTGCCGATGTTGCAGTCGATCCACTTGATCTCGGCCTCCTCGTGCGCGACGCCGCGCTTGGTCACGAGGTTGAAGACGTTGTTCGCCCAGTTCTGGACGGTGATGTACTGGATCTTCGCGCCCTTGAGGGCGACGAGCTCGACGACGGCGCTGTGGAGCGTGGACGTCGAGAACTTCGGCGCCGTGCAGCCCTCCATGTAGACGACCTCGGAGCCCTCGTCGGCGATGATGAGGGTGCGCTCGAACTGGCCGAAGTTCTCCGCATTGATGCGGAAGTAGGCCTGGAGCGGCTGGGCCACCTTGACGCCCTTCGGGACGTAGATGAAGGAGCCGCCGGAGAAGACGGCGCTGTTGAGCGCGGAAAACTTGTTGTCCCCGGTCGGGATGACCTTGCCGAAGAACTTCCTGAACAGCTCCGGGTGCTCGCGAAGGCCCTCCGTCGAGTTGACGAAGATGACGCCCTGCTTGGCGACCAGCTCCTTGATGTTCGAATAGGCGGCCTCGGAGTCGAACTGGGCCTCCACTCCGGAAAGAAAGCGGCGCTCCTGCTCGGGGATGCCGAGCCGTTCGAAGGTCTTCTTGATGTCGTCCGGCACCTCGTCCCACGTGCGCTTGGGCTTCTGGCCCTGCGAGAGGTAGTAGCGGATCTTGCTGAAATCGATGTTCTCGAGGTCTTTCGTCGCCCAGTGGGTCGGCATGGGCATGGAGAGGAACTTCTTCAGCGCGTTAAGCCTGAACTCGAGGATCCACGGCGCCTCCTTCTTGACGGAGCTGATATAGCGCACCGTGTCCTCGCTGAGGCCGGTCCCGGCGTCGAAGGCGTAGTCCACCTTGTAGCTGAAGTTTCCGGCCGTCTGGTCGATGCCGACGACGGGATTGGCCGCGGCCTCGTCTGCGGCGGGGAGGGTGTCTGTGTCGGGAAGTTCGCTCATGGTGGCGGAGGGCGCGCTCAGGCCGTGACGAGCTCCTTCTTGACCCAGTCATAGCCCTTGGCCTCGAGTTCGAGCGCGAGGGACTTGTCTCCGCTCTTCACGATCCTGCCGTCCCACATCACATGGACGTGGTCGGGCACGATGTAGTCGAGCAGGCGCTGGTAGTGGGTGATCAGGAGGACGCCGAGGCCGGGCCCGCGCATCGCGTTGACGCCGTCGGCCACGATGCGGAGGGCGTCGATGTCGAGCCCGGAGTCGGTCTCGTCCATCAGCGTGAATTTCGGCTCGAGCATCGCCATCTGCAGGATTTCGCAGCGCTTCTTCTCGCCGCCCGAGAAACCCTCGTTGACGGAGCGGGACGTGAATTTCCTGTCGATCTTGAGCAGGTCCATCTTCCCGTACAGGCGCTTGTAGTAGGCCGAGGCATCGAGCTCCTCGCCCTCGCTTTGCCGGGCCTGCACGGCGGCGCGTAGGAAATTGGCGATGCTGACGCCCGGGATCTCGCTCGGATACTGGAAGGCGAGGAACAGGCCGGCGCGGGCACGCTCGTCGGGCTCCATCTCCAGTATGGACTTTCCGTCGAGCAGGACATCCCCCCCGGTGATCGTGTAGTCCGGGTGGCCGGCTATCGCCTTGGAAAGCGTCGACTTGCCGGTTCCGTTCGGACCCATGATGGCATGGACTTCGCCGCTTCGGATGAGGAGCGAGACGCCCTTGACGATTTCCTTGTCCCCGATGGAGACATGAAGGTCTTTGATATCGAGCTGGTGCATGGAGGGTGGGATCAACGGGCCGTTGAGCCGCGGAAGCTGATTTCGATCGCCTCGGCGCGGTACTCGGGAGGAAGGATGGCCTTCACCTGGTCTATCAGGGCCGGCGGCAGGTCGATGTCGTGGGTGGCGCCGGAGCGCTCGTCGTGAAAATGGGCATGCGGCCGCAGGTTGGGGCAGTAACGGGTGGGGCCGCGCTCGAAATTGACGGCTCGGACGAGATCGCGCGCGACCAGCGTCTCAAGGCAGTTGTACACCGTCGCCAGGGAAATGGTCGGCATCTCCGCCTTGGCGCGGACGAAGACTTCGTCTGCGGTCGGATGATCGCGCTTATTCAAAAGCACGTTGTAGATGAGTTCGCGCTGGGGAGTTGCGCGCAGGCCGCTATCGGCGAGGCTTTGATTCAGCGTTGCTGGGGAGTCCGATGTGCTCGCGTGGGTTGCCATAATATGAGGACCACACAAGCAATTGGAATGGTTCTAAGTTGCAAGTGGAATTAGAACCATTCTAAAGTGCTCATCATAGGACATTGCATGCCAAGTGCTTAAGTTTCAAACAATGGTAAAATATCCTGTGATCGGCGCCCCGGCATATGAATGCCGGATCAGCGGATGTGCTCAGGTCGGAGTCCCATTCCGATCATGCGCCCGATGATTCGCCTGAGAAAGGGGAACGCCCAGATCACTCTTGCCGGCAGCGGCAACCCTTGGCGACCCGAAGGGCGCGCTGGCCGGGGCACGGCCGGAAACATCCGGCGGTGCACAAAGATCTGCATGGCCTGGATCAGCCGCGCTGGAAGCTCGCGCCGCCGTTGGATGCTCCGAAGAAGACTTTCGTCGATCGTGCCGCGCTCGAAAGCCGGCGCGAGCAGGTTGGCCGCGGCCACCGCGTCCTGAACTGCGAGGTTTATGCCCACGCCTCCCGCCGGGGACATGGCATGGGCCGAGTCGCCGATGCAAAGGAAGCCGGGCAGGTGCCAGCGGCGCAGTCGGTCGATCTTCACGGTCAGGAGCTTGACCTCGTCCCAGTCAGAGATGGCGTCCACCGCTCCGCGGAGGAAGGGGGCGAGTCCCACGATATTGGCGCGGAATTCCGGGAGTCCGGCCCGGCGGATGGCCTCGAAGCCGCCCTTTCTGATTATGTATCCGCACTGGAAGTAGTCGCCCCTGTCCAAAAGCACCATGAACCGGCCGTTTTCGACGTAGCCGAGCGTCTGCCGGGGCGAGGCCTGCTCCTTCGGGATGCGGGTCCACAGGACGTCGATCGGGACGTTGGCATCCATGACCTCCAGCCCGGCTCGCTCGCGCAGGATCGAGCTGCGGCCGTCGGCGGCTATGACGAGGTCCGCCCGGACGGCAAAATCGCCCTCCGCGCTCCGGGCTTTCACACCCGCGATCCGTCCGCCTTCCCGGACGAGGTCCAGGGCCTCGGCCCCCATCATGAGCCTGAAGGAAGGGCAACGCCTGGCCCGCTCCGCCAGGAAATTCAGGAAGTCCCACTGCGGCATGAATGCGATGAACTTGCACCGAACCGGCAGGCGGGAAAAATCCGTGGTCGTGAAGGTCGCGCCCTCGAAGGTGAGCTGAATCTCGGACATTTCCTGATGAGGCAGCTTCAGGAACTCCTCGAGGAACCCCAATTCGTGCATCAATTCGAGGGTCGAGGGATGAATCGTGTCCCCGCGGAAATCCCGGAAAAAATCCGCGTGCTTCTCCAGGACGACGACCTCGATCCCTGCGCGGGCCAGGAGAAACCCGGCCATCATTCCCGCCGGCCCGCCTCCGACCACGCAGCAGCGAGTCCGGATCAATGCTGGCTCGCTCATGGTGCGACAGGCGTGCCCGACGGCACTAGTCGCCGTGCTCGGCGAGCCAGCGCTCCGCCTCGATGGCGGCCTGGCAGCCCATGCCCGCGGCCGTGATCGCCTGGCGATAGACATGATCGGCGCAGTCCCCGGCGACGTAGACGCCGGGGACCTTTGTCTTCACCTGGGACCCTGCCGCCGGCCTAAAATACCCGTGCTCATCCACATCGAGGGCCGATGCGAACGGGCCTGTGTTTGGCACGTGGCCGATCGCGACAAAAATTCCCTTAACCGGGAGGACGCCTTCGGCTCCCGTCTTCAGATGCCGAACCTTGAGGCCGCTGACAGCCCCTTCCTTAACGCCGACGACCTCGACGGGCACGCTGTCCCAGACCGGTTGGATCTTCGGATGCGTGGTAGCCCGGTCGGCCATGATCTTGGAGGCCCGCAGCGCATCGCGGCGGTGGACGAGATGCACCTTGCTGGCGAAACGCGTCAGGAAGAGAGCTTCCTCCGCCGCGCTGTCGCCACCGCCGATGACGGCGACCTCCATCTGGCGGTAAAACGCGCCGTCGCAGGTCGCGCACGTGGTCACGCCCTTGCCTCCGTAGAGCTCCATCTCGCCGGGGATGCCCGTCATGCGCGGCGAGGCGCCCGTGGCGACGATGACCGTCCTTGCGAGCACGGTCCTGTCGGAGCAGACGAGCTTGCGCGGCTGCGATGAGAAGTCCACGGACTGGACAAGCGTCTGCTCGAAGCGGGTGCCGAACTTGGTCGCCTGCTCGCGCAGGTTCTGCATCAGCTGGAATCCGTCGACGCCGGCCGGGAAACCCGGGAAATTCTCCACCTCGCTCGTCGTCGTGAGCTGGCCGCCCGGCAGGGAGCCCTCGAGGATGAGGGGGCTCAGGTTGGCCCGGGCGGCATAGATGGCCGCAGTCAGGCCGGCGCAGCCGGTGCCTACGATGACGACATTTTCAATGGGATGAGTGGACATGACGGGACCTTCAAACAGTAGCACACTCGTCAAACTGCAACCCAGGAAATAGTCGCTGCGGGTTGCGCAAGAATCCACTCCCGCCGATCACCAGCCGTAGTTGCGCTTCAATTTGAGCGGCTGGTAGAGGTCGCTGGAGAGTTCGGAGACGAAACGGCTGACCTGGAGGAGCATCGAAGGGCCGCCCTTGGCGTTGACCATGGGAAAGCAGAGGTAGAGCTCGTCCCGGGCGCGGGTCACCGCGACATAGAAGAGCCGGCGCTCCTCCTCGATGTCGCCGCTTTCGATCGCCCGGCGGAGCGGAAACATTCCCTCGCCGAGCCCGATCACGAACACGACGGCGAACTCCAGGCCCTTGGCCTGGTGCACGGTCGTGAGGCGTAGGGCGTCGGCATCCGGATCCACGGAGCGGTCGCTCGTCTCGCCGTTGAGGAGCATGATCTGGGCGAGCATCTCGGCCATGTCCTCGAAGCGCCCGGCGAAGCCGATCAGCGACTTCAGGTCGTCGAGCCGCGAGGCATAGTTGGCGTACGCGCCCTTGAGGTAGTCGCCGTACCAGCCCTCGATCGCGAGATCGACCGCATCGGAGGGCTTTCCCGCGCGCATCGCCTCCGACACCTGCTGCAGGGAGGCGACGAGCCGCGGCCATTCCTCGCGCGCGTCCTTCGCCACCTTGGAGAGGACGTCGTCGGTCCCGAGGACTTCCATGAAGTCCTTTTGCAGGAGCCGCGCGTGGTCGAGCGCCGCTCCATAGATCTTCTGGGCGCCCTTTTCGCCGACCTTCGGAAGAAGGACGGCCACGCGCTGCCAGGCGGGTGCGTCGCTGGGGTTGTAGGCGAAGCGGAGGAGCGCGACCAGGTCCCGCACGTGGGCCTGCTCGAAAAACCGGACTCCGCTCGTGATGTGGTAGGGGATCTGGAGGCGGGAGAGCTCGAGCTGGAGGTCGAGGGCCTGGAAGTGGGCGCGGTAGAGGACGGCGATGTCCCGGAGCTCGCAGCCGGAGTCGAGGAGGCCGCGGAGCCGCTGCACGATGAATTGGGCCTGCTCGCGGCCGTCCATCGCCTGGACGAAGAAGGGCTTCTCGCTGTTCGCGCGGTGGGGCCTCAGCTCCTTGTCGAAATGCCGGCCCTTGGGCTGGGCGAGGAGGACGCCGTTTGCGAGGGCGAGGATCTGGGGGGTCGAGCGGTAGTTGGTCTCGATCCGATAGATGACGGTGCCGGGATGCCGGTCGGGAAAGGTGAGTATGTTTTCCACGCTGGCGCCGCGCCAGGAGTAGATGCACTGCGCGTCGTCGCCGACCGCCATGACGTTGTGATGGGCCCCGATCAGGTCCACGATCTCCGCCTGGAGCAGGTTCGTGTCCTGGTACTCGTCCACGAGGACGTGCCTGAAGCGGTGCTGGAAATACGCGGCTGTCTCCGGCGACTTTCGGAGCAGGTCGAGCCAGAATTCCAGGAGGTCGTCGTAGTCGAGGACCTTGGCCGCCTTCTTCTTCTCGGCATACTTCCGGGCGAAGAGCGGCACGCGGTCCGCCAGGCCCTCGTGCTGCGGAAAGTACCGGGTGAGCGTCTCCGGCAGCGAGGTCCGCGTGTTCCGGGAAAGCGAAATGATCTCGTGCAGGGGGCCCGGTCGCGGGTGGGTCTTGTCCTTGAAGAACGCCTTGTCCGTCTCCTCGACCGCGTCCCGGACCAGCCCGTCCGACTCGTCCGCGTCGAGGATCGTGAAACCGCGCTCGAGGCCGATCGCCTCGCCGTGGGTGCGCAGGGCCCGGTGGCCCATGCTGTGGAAGGTGCCGCCCCAGAAACGTCCCGGCTCGATTCCCGTCAGGTCCTGGACCCGGTGGAGCATCTCCTTTGCGGCCTTGTTTGTGAAGGTGAGAAGCAGGATCTCGCCGGGCCGGACGCCCTGGGAGAGAAGCCACGCCACGCGGTAGGTGAGGGTCCGGGTCTTTCCGGAGCCCGCCCCGGCGAGGACAAGCAAGGGGCCCGGAGCCGCCGTGACCGCGGCGAACTGCTCGTCATTGAGCTGGGCGCGAAAATCGATCGGCGGCACGGCGTCGGCCGGCCGTTGGTTTTCCAGGGTGAATTCCATGCGCGGAGGGCCCAAAGAAGGCGCCCGCCGGAACTATAGCAAGGCCAGGTCGTCGCGGTGGACGACTTCGGGGCGCTTTCGCCCGGGATGGCGCGCGAGGACGGCGTCGCTCTTCATCCCGGCGAGGCATGCCGTTTCAGCGCTTGAGAAGGAACTCGTGCCCCGGGCGATCACGACCCCGTCGGGTCCCGCGATATTGATCACGTCGCCGGCTGAGAACTCGCCGTCCACCCCCGTCACCCCGACGGCGAGAAGGCTCCGTCCCTGCTCCCGCAGGACGGGCACGGCGTGGGCATTGATCCGGATCGTCCCGGTGGGGCGCTGGAAGTAGGCGAGCCAGCGCTTCTTTGCCTCGAGCGGCAGGCCGCTTGGGACGAAGAACGTCCCGGTCCCCGTACCGGCCAGGAGCCGGGTCACGATGCCCGGCTCGGCGCCGCTGGCGATGAACACCCCGCAGCCGGCGCGGGTGGCGATCCGGGCCGCCTTGATCTTGCTCACCATGCCACCGACGGCGGTCTCGCTCGTGGTGCCGCCCGCCATCGCCTCGATCTCGGGGGTGATCTTCTCGACGACAGGGACGACCCGGCCGGTTCCGCGGAAGTCGATCAGTCCCGGGGCCGTGGATAGGATGAAAAGGCGCTCCGCGCCGACGAGGCTCGCGACCATCGCCGACAGGGTGTCGTTGTCGCCGAATTTCCGGTCCTCGTCCTCGATTTCGGCGGCGCTGACCGTGTCATTTTCGTTGATGATGGGAATCGTCCCGTAGCCGATCAGCTCGGCCAGGGTCGCCTTCACGCTGAGGTAGCGCCTGCGAAGCCGGATGTCCTCATAGGTGAGCAGGACCTGGGCGACCTTGACGCCATGCGCGGCGAAGCCCGCCTGCCAGGTCTGCATGAGCAGGCTTTGCCCGATCGCTGCGCAGGCCTGCTTCCTTGCCAGCTCCCTCGGGCGCTTCGACAGGCCCAGGGCGCCCATCCCGAGGCCCACTGCGCCCGAGGAGACCACGATCACCTCCACCTTGCGGAGGCGAAGGGCTGCAAGCTGCCCGCACACATCGGCGATGCCCGCGGTGTCGATCCGGCCGGAGGGCGAGATCAGGACTCCGGTTCCGAGCTTGACGACTATCCGCTTCAGGCGATCGGCGGCCAGCATGGTGTTCAACAGCCCGCTAGGAGCCAGCCGCCCCCTAGACGCCGAGCAGCTCCTTCTCCTTGTGAGCGAGATGGTCGTTGATGTCCTTGATCGCCTTGTCGGTCGTGCTCTGGACCTCCTTTTCGAGGCGCTTGGATTCGTCCTCGGTGAGCTTTGCCTTCTTCGCGGCATCGAACGCGTCGCGGCGGACATTCCGGACGTGGACGCGGCCTTCCTCGGCGAGGCGGTGCGCGGTCTTCACGAATTCCTGCCGGCGCTCGCGGCTCATGTCCGGGAGGGGTATCCGGACAATCTTGCCGTCCACAAGGGGATTGAAGCCCAGATTCGCCATCTGGATCGCTTTCTCGACGGCCTTCACCAGCCCGGCGTCCCAGGGCTGGATCTGGATGAGGCGGGCGTCCGGCGTGGATATGGCGGCGCAGTCCCGCAGGCGCATCTGGCTGCCGTAGGCGTCCACCATGACGCCCTCCACCATTGCCGGCGTGGCCTTTCCGGTGTGGATCGCGCTGAATTCGTGAAGGGTGTGATCTACCGCCTTCTTCATCTTTGCCTGCGTGTCGGCGAGAATGGGATGGGACATGGGGGTTTGGGGGTTGAAATCGAGGGCTCAGCCCCTGACCAGCGTTCCGATCTTCTTGCCGGTGACCGCGCGCCGTATCGCGTGCTCGTCGTTGAGGTCGAAGACAAGGATCGGGACGTTGTTGTCCAGGCAGAGCGAGAACGCCGTGGAATCCATGACGTTGAGCCGCTGCTTGAGGGCGTCTATGAACGTGATCTCGTCGTACTTCACCGCGTCGGGGAACTTCTTGGGGTCCTTGTCGTAGATCCCGTCCACCTTGGTCGCCTTGAGGATGATGTCCGCGTGCATTTCCGAGGCGCGGAGCGCGGCCGTCGTGTCCGTCGAGAAGTAGGGGTTGCCCGTGCCCGCGACGAAGATCACGACCCGGTGCTTCTCCAGGTGCCTGATGGCGCGGCGGAGGATAAAGGGCTCGGCGATCTGGTTCATCGGGATCGCGCTCTGCACCCGGGTGGTCACGCCCATCTTCTCGAGGCAGTCCATGAGGGCGAGGCCGTTGATCACCGTCGCGAGCATGCCCATGTAGTCGCCGGTCGTTCGATCCACGCCCTTCTTTTCGCCGTTCAACCCGCGGAAGATGTTGCCCCCGCCGATCACGACGCAGATCTCGACCTTCAGGTCGTGGATTTCCTTGATCTGGGCGCAGGTGCGCTCGAGGGTCGCGGAATCGATCGGGTCCCCGAGCTTCCCGCCGCGCAGGACCTCACCGGAAAGCTTCAGGATGATGCGCTTGTATTTCGCCGGGGAGTCCACCGCCTTGGTCGCGTGCATGCCCGACATGAAACCGCCGTGTAAAATCGGCGTCAATTCCCGAGATGCCCGATCTTTGCCCGTCAGGCAGCCGGGGAATCGCCGGCCGGGGGCTCCGGCTCGTAGGGAAGCTCCAGGACGAACGCGGCGCCCTTTCCGGCGCCGCCGCTTTCCACGCCCAGGGAGCCGCCGAGCTCCCGGGCCGCGATCGCGCTGCTGTGCAGCCCAAAGCCGTGGCCATCCTTCCGCGTGGTGAATCCGTGCTGGAAGATCCTCGTGAGGTTTTCCTCGGGAATGCCGACCCCGTTGTCGATGACGGCAATCCTGACGCCTTTCTCATCGCTGGTCGTGCGGATGGTGACCCGCTTGTCGCCCTGCCCCGAATCGTCGCAGGCATGCATGGCGTTGCTTATGAAATTGACCAGGATCTGCGTGACCTTGTGCCGGTCTGTGGTGACGGACGGACGCGTCTGGAAGTTGCGGAACACGGCGACCCCGTGCCGCGCGAGCGAATCGCCGCTGATGCGCAGGGCGTCCTCGACAACGTCCAGCACCGGAACCGTCTCGATGAATCCCGAGATGCGCGCGTAGGACTGCTGCATGGCGACGATCTCCTTGATGTGCTCGACATTCTTCTGCAGGTTCTCGAGCTCGTTGATCACCGTCTTGTGCTCGGCGGCCAGCGAGTCCGAGAGGGTGGTGAGGTAGCTCGGGACCATCCTGCCGCGGGAGTCGGTGGTCAGGAATCCGGCGAGGTCCTCCTTGTGCTCATCGATGAGCGCCGCGAGCTTTTTGATTCCGGCGGCCTTGGTGTGGCGGACGCGGTTGACGACGACGCTGGCCGAGACGTTGACGCTGTTGAGGACATTGCCGACGTTGTGGAGGACGCCGGTGGCCACCTCGGCCATCCCGGCCTGCCGCGAGCTGTCGAGCAGCAGCTTGTGCGTATCCGCAAGCCGGGCCAGCGTCTCGGAGAGCTGGGCCTGGCTGCGGCGGGCGGCCAGCAGGACGAACATCACGGCGCCGAATGCGACGATGATGTTTCCCGCGCCGAACATGATGGCGTTCCTCTTGATCGTGCTGAAGCTGCCAAACGTGGCGTACGCCTGGCTGCCGGAAAATCGGTAGCCATAGTCCTTCAGCGCGTTCGCCGCGGCGGCCATCCGCCCAATCCTCGCGGGTATGTCCTGGTCCATTCCCCTCATGGCTGCGGCAAAGTCAGAGTCCACCAGGCTCCTCACCCTGCGAAACTGGATGTTCAGGTCGTCGAAGGCGTTCTCGAGATTCGAGGCGAGGCGCCGGGCCTCGCCCTCGGGAAGGAGCCTCTTGATGGTTTCGAAGTCCGCCTGCGTTTGAGCGGTCATCGCCTCGACCGCCTTTTCCTTGGCGACCTTTTCGTCCTCGCGCGCGAAGAGACATTCGTACGAGTCGAGCCTGTATATGGCCAGGTGCTCCTGGAGTGACGCCAGCTCGTTGAGCGTCGGCAGCCCCTGGTGCTCGAGGGAGGCGGCGGTGGCCATGCCGGCCTTGCACACGCGCCAGAGGGTGAACATCTGCACGACCGCGAAGACGAAAATAAGGAACACGACCCCGAGGATGTTGTGGAACGTCGCCGCGACGGGCCGGACTCCCTGCACGTCGGCTGCCTTCGCCTGCTGCCGCGGCTGCTCGACGGTGCTGGCGGGCGCGCGCACAGGTGTCCGATCTGAAGTTAGCTGCGCGGTGCTCACGGATGGTCTTTGTCGGGGATTCGGTAACGGCTCTCGTCCGGTCGTCCTATTTGACCTCTAGGACCTTGACGCGGCTCAGCACGGCGTCAGCGGGCACGAGCGCGATCGCGCCCTTTGTCGATGCGACCAGAGCCACGAGCGAAGCCGCGTCATCCGTCTTCTTGGGTTGCTGGCCGCGGCCGGAGAACACCATCCGCTGCCAGAACGTCTTGAACTGGCTCGTTCCCATGCCGCTGGCGGACTTCAGGGCGGTGTCGGTGTCGTCGGCGGCCATTACGGCGATGACGACGCTCTGGCCGTTCTGCCAATACGTCGTCTTGCCGGTGTAAATGTCCTTCAATGCCGATGCGCTCAGGCTGTCGATCGGCACGCCTTCATTTGCGATGACCGCGGCCCCCTCGAACGGAGCCGCCCCGAGTGAGGCAACCGGCGCCGCGCAAGCCAGGCAGAAGACCAGTGAAATCGGCTTCATGACGTGATGGAGCGGAAATTTCACGGCTAGAAGCTGAACGTTGTCTTCACGGCGATCATCCACCAGCCGTTGTCCTGCCGCACCGGGTTGTCCACGTTGTCGAGCAACTGGGCCGTTCCACGCATATGGTGGCCTTCGACCTTGAAGATCCACCAGTCCCTCACGTCAAAACGGAGCGAAAGCGCGGCGTCCTTCTGGGATGCGTCCGACGGGAACTGAAGGCCCGTTCCCCTCCGGTTGTGAATGTCGGCATAATACACGGAGTAGTAGCTGCCCGCCTCGATCCACCGGTTGAACCGGTAGGCGCCGCTCACGTACCAGCTGTCCGGCTCGATCAGCTTTGTCGAGACGAGATGCCCCGCCACGGTGTTTTCATAGTTGATCCTGAAGCGGAGGTACTCGGCCTGGAAGGTCCAGGAGTCATGAACATACTCCAGGGAATAATGTTGGGTGATCGGCGATCCTTCGCTTTGGACGCCCGTGACGGTCCGGAAAGTCAGATGCCGGTCGTAGTTCAGGGCGAGGCCCGCCCTCAACCCGTTCAACGGTGTATTCCACCACAGCTGTTCGCCGCCCATCTGGGGCGAATTGAACCAGGCCAGCTTGGCGAACGGCGGAAGGTTCGCCTTTTGGAGCGCCAGGCCGCCGTCCAGGCGGGGATGCTGAAGCCCATAGTACAATTCGTAGGACAGGCTGCCGGCGCCGCCGAGGGGAATGACTCCAAAGAGCTCCGCGCCGTCCACGGAGACATAGAAGTCCCTCCAGCGGGCGTTGTACATTCCCTGCGGAAGCAGAACCCAGGTCCGGGACAGATCCACGTCCTGGATGTCATTGTAGATTCCCTCCGGACGACGGATGCGTCCCGCGCGAATCCCGATGAAGTCGTTGAAGGTGTATTCCGCCATCGCGTAGTCCAGGACCACGTCATAGTCGCCGGCCGGGCCCACGTCGTAGGTGAACCCCTGGGCCGCGATGCGCGTGCGGGGAAGCGGATTGAACGAGGCGTTCAGGCCAGCCTCGGTGAACTTGAACGAGCCGCTCGAACTGTTTCCCAGATAATTGTACGCGCTTGAGGAAATGTACCCCTGGCTGGCAAAGCCGTGGAAGTCGACGGTGGGTCCATTGGGGCCAAGCAGATTCAAATCCGCAGCATCGAGCCGGCCGACGGCGAATACCGCCGGAAGCGCAAATAGAAGAGCTGAAATCAGCCGTCTGGTTGGTTCGTTTTTGAGCATTCTCCTGGGGGGATTAGCCGGGTTAATGGCCCGAGCAACGGAAGCAGAGAAGGTCTTACCGCAACTCGATGGGCGCATCTGGCTCCTCATTAATCGGCATGGCGGGGCATATTATAAGGGAATTTTATTCAAGGGGATCTGGCTGGCTCCCGGCGTTCAGCCAGCCACAGTCGGGCCGAATGACCGTGTCCGCCGACCTTGTGGGGAAGCACCTTGCGCGTTTGCGGGCCTGTTCCCGGTGTCCGCGGATGCACGCGCCCGTCGTGGTCGGCCGGCCCGTGGCCAGCCGGATCATCCTTGTCGGCCAGGCCCCGGGCGACAAGGAGCCCAAGCTGGGCCGGCCTTTTGCGTGGACCGCGGGGAAGACCCTGTTCACCTGGTTCCACGGAGCGCTCGGCTGGAGCGAGGACGAGGTGCGCGACCGGATCTACTTCGCCGCGGTCTGCCGCTGTTTTCCCGGAAAAAAGGCAACGGGAGGCGATCGCGTGCCCGACAACGACGAAATCGAGAACTGTTCCCGCTGGCTGTCCGCCGAGTTCGAACTGCTCCGGCCGCTGCTGGTCCTGCCGGTCGGCAAGCTCGCCATCACGCAATTCATGCCCGCTGCGCCGCTCAACGATATCATCGGAAGGAGATTTTCGATCATCTATCGGGGCCATGCCGTCGACTGTGTCCCGCTGCCGCACCCCTCGGGCGCCTCGCCCTGGCATCGGATGGAGCCGGGGAAGACGCTTCTACGAAAGGCCCTCGCGCTCGTCGCGGCGCATCCGGCCATCCGCGCCGCAAATTGATGCTCCATGCCGGGCGAGCTGCTCTACGGCTTCAGCCCTTGACCGGACTTCCTCGGGGAGCATCCTGCGAGCTACGATTGATGCCTGGTGGTGTAAGGGTAGCACAGCAGACTTTGACTCTGTTAGTCATGGTTCGAATCCATGCCGGGCAGCCAATTGTGCGGCACCAGGTTCTATGTGCGGCATGGATG
>CAZJNA010000013.1:22120-41873 GCA_964547325.1 uncultured Opitutaceae bacterium
GCGGTCGCGAAGCGATGCCGCCTCAGCGGCACCAATCCATGCCGGGCAGCCAATTGTGCGGCACCAGGTTCTATGTGCGGCATGGATGAGAACCTGGTTCGACGGAGCGACCCTACGGGAGCGGAGAAGGGACGCCCGGAGGGCGGTCGCGAAGCGATGCCGCCTCAGCGGCACCAATCCATGCCGGGCAGCCAATTAGGAGGCACTCTTTGGGGACTGCTCATGGCAGGCTGATTACTTGCCGCTCTTTTCCGCCAGGAACGAAAGCACGATCGGGTTCAGCCAATCCGGCCGCCGGTTGAACGTGAAGTGGCCCGTTCCCGGGAGAATGCAGAGCTGGGCATGGGGAATGTGGTTGAAAATCTCGAGCGTGTGCTCGGGACGGACGATGTCATGGTCTCCGACGACGATTAAGGTCGGCGCCTGGATCCGGCCGAGCTGTGCATCGTCGATATCGGCTGGCGTCGGGGTGTTGGCCCAAAGAGTCATTATCTTGCGAAAGAACACGGGGAAGTGCGCCGCCCCGTCGGGCGACACTCTGTCATATTCCTCCCGGGCGGCTCCTTTGATGTCCTCCGGCTTCATGACGCGGATGCGGGCGTTGAATTCCGCCGTCGAACCGTCCGGGCGGATGTTGGCGCCCGAGACGATGAGCCGGCGAACAAGCTCCGGATGGTGCGCCGCCAGGACGAGCCCGACGATGCCCCCGTCGCTCCAGCCGACGACGTCGGTTTGTGTGATATTGAGCTGATGCAGCAACTCGGCGGTATCCTCGGCCATCACGCTGTAGCTGAATTCCCGGTCCGCATCACCGGTGTGTCCGTGGCCCATCTGTTCGGGCGCGATCACGCGGTGGGATTGGGAGAACGCCGGGATTTGCTTTGAGAATGACGTGGCGATGGTCTGCATCCCGCCGTGGAGGAGGAGGAGCGGCGGGCCCTTGCCATAGGCTTCGTAGTACATGCGCAGCCCGTGGACGGCCACATAAGCCCCGGGGCCGGCAGCGGGCGTCCGGGCGGGCTCATCGGCGCGCAAGGACAGGAACAAGCTGAGGGACAGGACCGCGCCGAAAACGGCTCCTGGCCGCAATGCAGGAATAAACCCGCGCGTCTTCAGCTGCGAGGAACGGCGAAAGCCCTGGGGCGACTGAAACATTCTCGTGCCGGCACTTTCGGCTAGGCAGCAACCTCGGGCGACACAAATTAAGCAAATCCCCGGCGGTGACCATACGTCTTGCTGGGCATGCCTTTCCCCGGCATGAACACCCGCGGCGCCCGCCCGCCATCCTTCATCGGGAAATAACATGCCGCTCAAGCTCGCAATCGTCGGGATCGGCCGGGTGGCCCGAGAGAACTATATCCCGTACCTGTGCCGGCAGCCGGACGTCGCCCTCGGCTATTTCAACCGGACGCCGGACGCTGCCGCGGAGGCCGCGGCAAAGTTTGGGGGCGAGGAGTTTCGCGACCTGAAGCAGCTCGCCGCCTGGTGCCCCGATTCCGTGCTCGTCCTGACGAGCGAGACGGCGCGGTTCGAGATCGGCTCGGCCCTGATCGGACTCGGGATTCGGCGCCTGTTTTTCGAGAAGCCCCTGGTTGCCGCCGCGGGTCAGGCAAACGTATCGGAAAAGGACTTCTTCGACGCGAAGGCGATGCTTGGGCAGGCCCGGGCCCGTGGCTGCGAGACGGCGATCGTCTTCAACTACCGGTTTTTTGACCAGGTGGTCCGGGCGAAGGCGATCGCCCGTGATCGCGATTTTGGCCGCGTCACCATAGCCTCGGGCTTTGTCCACTACGCATGCTGGAGCCACTGCATCGATCTCGTTCGGCACTTTTGCGGCAATTTCGCCGAGATCGCCGCCCTCCAGGGCCCCGTCCTCCGCCGCAGCGACGAGATCAAGTCCGAGGCGACGGACGTGACCGCCGCTTTCACCACGGAAAGCCAGGCTGCGGGCACGATCGTTGGCACGGCGGGCGCTTCCTGGGGGCATCCGCTGTACGAGATTATCCTCAATTTTGAGCGGGGACGGATGTTTCTCCGCGACCTCGACGGGTCGCTGGAAATTTTTGATGGCGCCGCCGCTCAGGAGACACACGCCCTCGCGAAGCACCGCTCCCGCTGGGATCAGTATCGCGATTCCTTCGACAAGGCCCTGGCCGCCTACCTTGCAACCCTCAGGTCGGGAAGCCCTCCGCCCATCGCGGCGGTCGAGGGCCTGTACGAGCTTCAGGCCGAGGCTGCCCTCAAGCGATCGATCGCGCAGCGGCGCCCGGTGAGGGTCCAGGAGGAGTTCCCAATATAGAAGTCTGCTAAAAAAATGGCCGGCTGCAGGCGGCTTGCCTGATGCCGCTTGCGCTTGGCTCGCATGCGGTGCACTCTCTGGCTTACCCAACGCGAATGGCCGATTTTCTGGAAACGAAGCGCGGCAGCGCAGCAAAGCTGAACCGTGCCTTTCTCGTCGGCGTGCAGACTCCGGACATGGCGGAGGGCGAGGGAGAGGAGCTCCTGATCGAATTGAGGGAGCTCGTTGAGAACCTCGGCATGACGATCGTGGCCTCGCCTCTCGTCAGACTGCGCAGCCGCACCCCGGCCACGCTCCTCGGAAAGGGGAAGGCCGAGGAGCTGGCTGCCCTCGCGAAGGAGGGCGAGGCCGACGTGATTGTTTTCGACGCCGCGCTTTCTCCCGGGCAGCAGCGCAATTGGGAGGAGCTTTCCGGGCTGGCCGCCATCGACCGCGAGGAGGTCATTCTCGAGGTCTTCGCCGACCGCGCGCAGACGCGGGCCGCCGTGCTGCAGGTCGCGCTCGCCCGGATGGAGTACTCGCTCCCCCGCCTCACGCGCGCCTGGACCCACCTTTCGCGCCAGCGGGGAAAGGGCGCCATGGGCGGCGAGGGCGAAACCCAGCTCGAGCAGGATCGGCGCGTCGTGCGCGACCGGATTGCCCGCCTGAAGGCGGAGCTCGCCGAGGTGGTGCGGCAGCGGGGTGTCCAGCGCCGCCGGCGGCTGCGCGTGCCGCTTCCGACCGCGGCCATTGTGGGCTACACGAACGCGGGCAAATCCTCCCTCCTGAACGCGCTGACCGGCGCCCAGGTCCTCGCCGAGGACAAGCTGTTCGCGACCCTGGATCCGACGACGCGGCAGCTCGAGCTTCCGGGCAATCGCAAGCTCCTCGTGACCGACACCGTTGGCTTCATCCGGCGCCTGCCGCACCGGCTGGTGGAGGCGTTCAAGGCGACCCTTGAGGAGGTCACCGTTGCGGACTTCCTTGTTCATGTCATCGATGTGACGAGCCCGCACATCGCCCAGCACCGGGAGACGACGCTCGGTGTGCTCGCCGAGCTTGGCGCGGGCGACAAGCCCGTCGTCACGGTCTTCAACAAGGTGGACGCGGCAACCCCTCCGCAGCTTCAGGCCGCGCGCCGTCTCGTCCCGGATGCGCTTGGCGTCAGCGCGCGAACCGGCGCGGGTCTGGGGGAGCTGGGCGAGCGCTGCCTGGAATTGATCGCGGGCGGCTTTGGCGCGATCGAGCTGCTGGTGCCGCACGGGCGGTACGACGTTATCGCACGGCTTCACGAGCTCGGTCAGGTCCACGAGCAGGAGCACACGGATGCCGGCGTCCTCGTCCAGGGGCGCTTTCCCGCCGCGCAATCGGGTTATTTCGCGCCCTTTGTGGTCGACAAGCACTGATCTGATTCCATCCACAAGCTGCCCCCATGCCTACTTATTCGATTCTCGTTGCCGACGACGAGCCGGACCTGCGCACCTTGATCCGACTGACCCTGGAGAGGGATGGCAACCGCGTGGTCTGCGTCCCGGACGGAAAAAAGGCGAGCGAGGCCCTCCGACGCGAGAAGTTCGACCTTCTTTTTACCGACGTCCTGATGCCGGAGCGGGACGGGCTCGAATTGATCGCCGAGGTCCGCTCGAAATACCCGGCCGTCCGCATCGTCGTCATGACGTCCGGCGGCCAGGTTTCCCCCGAGGACTATCTTTTCATCGCCAAGCGCCTTGGGGCGCATGTGCAGCTGACAAAGCCCTTTAACACGAAGGACATCGCCACGGCCGCGGCCGCGGCCATGGCTCCTCAGGCGTAGAAACGCACGCAGACCGGATCCGGCACCGGGACGGGCCTGCCGGCTGGCGTGAGCCGGCCCGTGGCGCGGTCGATCCGGAATGCCTGCAGCGTGCCCGAGCCCTGATTGGCGCAAACGAGCCAGGCGCCATCGGGCGAAATCGCGAAATGCCGCGGCGTCAGACCGCCGGACGGCGTGAATTCCACAGGCGAAAGAAGGCCGGTTGCGGCCGCAACGGAGAAAACGGCGATGCTGTCGTGCCCGCGGTTGGACACGTAGAGAAAGTTCCCGCCCGGGTGCAGGGCGATTTCGGCCGCGATATTCTTGCCCGTGAAGCCCGCGGGAAGATTTGAGATCGTCTGGATCGGCGAAAGGCCGCCTGTCGCCGGGTCGAAATCAAACGCGGTGACCGTATTGTCGAGCTCATGGTTCACGTAGGCCCGGGCGCCATTCGCGGCGAAGGCGGAATGCCGCGGCCCGCTTCGAGGGGCCGAGACAGCGTAGGGGGGCTGCGCCGGGGAGAGGCGGGCATTCGAGGCATCCAGCCGGTAGACGTAGATCCGGTCGAGGCCGAGATCGCAGACCAGGACAAAGCCGTTGTCGGGCGAGATGACGGCCGAATGGATATGCGGTCCGGCCTGGCGCACGGGATCCGTGCCCCTTCCGTTGTGCCTTATGACCTGCGGCGGCCCGAGAGAGCCGTCTCCCCGGACCGCAAGCGCCGCGAGTGCGGCGGTATGATAGTTCGAGACGACGAGGGCCCGTCCGGTCCGATCAACCGCCAGGTGGCAGCCGCCAACAGCCTTTGCAGCAGGGGGCGCGGCCAGCGGCGCGAGCCGTTCGCCCTCGATCGAGAAAGCCGAGGCCCAGGCCTCGCTGTCCACGATCGAGTACAGGAGCCGCTTGTCGGGCGAAAAGGCGAGGAAGGTCGGGTGGCTGGCCGCAGCCGCAAGCGCCGGCTCGGACAACGAGCCGCTGGCCGGATCGAGCCGGACCGAGTAGATCCCCTTGCTTGCGCCGGTCGTGTAGGTACCGACGAATATAAGATGGCTGGGCGGGTTCATGTTCGCGAGGTTATCGATGAGGAGGGCAACAGATTTTTCAACAGCCTGCTAGGCAGGATTGTTCCCGCCTTCCGGCAGCCAGACCGCCCAGACGGCCCCGGCGAGAGCGAGCAGGCTTGAGATGAACAGGGCGTAGCGAAAATCCCCCACGGGCGCCGCCCAGCCGAAGATGACGGATGCGGCTGCCGCGGCCATCCGTCCGACGTTGTAGCAGAAGCCCGCACCGGTCGTTCGCAGGAGGGTGGGGAAGAGGGGCGGAAGGTACATCGTGAAGAGGGCGAACACGCCGGAGAAGAATCCGGTGAGCGGAATCCAAAGGCCGGCGAGCTCGCCGAAGCCGCGCGGCACGGCGTAGGCGCCGGCCATGCTTGCAAACAGCCCGAGCAGCATGGCGATGATTGCGCGGCGGTTGCCGATCCAGCGGGCGATCAGCCCGGCAAAGCAGTTTCCGGCTATCGCCAGGACATTCACGGCGAAGAAGACGGCGGAGACGCGGCGGGTGATCTCTGCCGGCGGCGTTCCCGCCGCCTCCAGCAGTTGCCGGAGATGCTGGGGGTGCCAGAACGCGAAGAGCCACCAGGCCGAGAGTCCGAGCGCGCACACGGCCGTCGTGTGGCCTGTGACGCGCGCCAGGTCCCCCCGGAAAAGCTCGATCAGGCGGGGCTTGGCCTGCGCCGCCGTCGCCCGCTGCCAGGCCTCGGGCTCGGGTACCTGCCGCCGGATCCAGAAGACGAGAAATGCGGGGAGGACGCCCGCGAGGAAGACAAACCTCACGGGCGCGAACGAGGCGACGAGCGGCACGGTGACCGCTGCGAGCAGGATGCCGATGTTGACGCCCGTCTGGAGGGCCGCCGCAAGCCACGGCCTCCATGTCGCCGGCCATGTCTCGGCGAGGAGCGACGCGCCGACCGCCCATTCGCCCCCTATCCCCAGCGCGGCGAGGAAGCGGAGCAGCATCAGCTGCCACCAGGTCTGCGCCGCCGCGCATAGGCCCGTGCAGAGGGCGTAGGTGAGCACCGTGAGAGCGAGGGCGCGGCTGCGTCCAAGGCGGTCGCCCAGCCTGCCGAAGAAGGCTCCCCCGACGGCCCAGCCGACGAGAAACGCACCCTGGATGTAGGCGCTCTTTTCCTTCACGCCCGGATCCGAGCTGCTTACGGCGCCGAGCAATTGGACGACGAGCGGCGTCGCAACCAGGGTGTAGAGGTGCAGCTCGAGCCCGTCGAAGAGCCAGCCCATGCCGGCGGCCGCTCCCGACCGCCATTGCCGCGGGGTGACCTCGCGCAGGCGCGGCGACCCCGTCATAGGCCGTAGGCCTCTATGGCGGTTCCGCCGAGAATGCGGGCCTGCTCCCGGGGCGTGAGCCGATCGATCCAGCACAGCACCAGATTCATCCAGCGGGCATAGCTGCAGGTCGGTATGCAGACCGGCCAATCGCTTCCAAACATCAGCCGCGACGGGCCGAACACGTCGAGGGTCATCTGGAAGTAGGCCCGAAGCTGGGCCTCCGTCCACAAACCCGGCCCGGCTTCCGTGGACATTCCCGACAGCTTGCAGTAGACGTTCGGCCTCCGGGCGAGTTCGCGCATGTTCTTCCGCCACGGCTCGATCGCGAGATCCCGGATCCTCGGCTTTCCTATGTGATCGAGCACGAAAACCTGGTCGGGATGGCGGTCGACCAGCTCGATTGCGGCCGGGAGCTGGCGCTCGTGGATCAGGATGTCATACGCGAGGCCCAGGCTCAGAAGGGCCGCGAGGCCGCGGTTGAAGTCGTCCCGCAGCATGTAGCGCTCGTCCGGCTCGCCCTGGAGCACATGGCGCACGGAGCGCAGCTTCGGATTTGAAGAGCGCAATTCCTCCAGGAGGCGCGGCGCAGCCGGGTCGATCAGGGGAGCCCAGCCGACGACGCCGCGGATGAAGCTGTTGTTTTGTGCGAGATCCAGGAGCCAGCGGGTCTCCTCGAGCGACTGCCGCGCCTGGACGGAGACCACGCCGTCCATGCCGGCGATCTGGGTTTCGATCCTGAGATCCGGCGGCAGGAAATCGCGCCGGATCTCGGCCATCGAATCGTCGATCCACCCGTATTCCTCCCGGCTGTATCGCCAGAAATGGTGGTGAGCGTCGATTGTCGGGGTGCGCGGCTCGTGGAGTTTCACGGCGGGGCTGGCGGTCTCAGGACAACGCGACGTGGATCTTCGTCACGGCGCCGGGATTGTCCGCCCAGGCCCGCAGCGCAGCGCCGGATTCCGCGAAGGGAACCGTCCGGGTGATCGTCTCGGCGGCGGGGTAGCGGCCGCTCTTCAGAAGAGCGATCACGGCCTGGAAATCCGCGGGGGTCGAGTTGCGGGAACCCAGGATGTCGAGCTCCTTCAGGATGAAGTACTTCGTCTCGTAGGAGACCGGCGCCTTGGAATAGCCAATGTAGACGACGCGGCCCGCAAACGCGACCTCCTCGACCGCCGCCAGGAAGGTCGCCGGGGTGCCGACGGCCTAGATGACGACGTCGGGCCCGTTGCCGTCCGTGAGGGCGAGGAGGCGCTCGTGCAGGGATTCCGTCCGCGAATTGATGACGTGGGACGCCCCCGCCTTGCGCGCGAGGGCCAGCTTGGAGTCCTCGACATCGGCCGCGATGACCGTGGCCCCGTGCTGCAGCCCCGCCCCGGCGATCGCCCCGAGGCCGATCATGCCGCAGCCGATGACAAGGACGGTGTCCCGTTTCTCGACGCGACCGCGGGCCACGGCGTGAAACCCGACCGCCAGCGGCTCGACGAGGGCGAGTTCCCGCGTGGACAGCGGGGCGGGCACGATCTTGGCCCACGGAACGGCGATGAATTCCGTGAAGGCGCCGTCTTCCTGGACGCCGAGGGTCAGGTTGTGGCGGCAGGCATTGGGCCGGCCCGCGCGGCACGCGGTGCACCGGCCGCAGGGCGTGTAGGGCAGAACCGTGACCTCGAGGCCGGCCCGGAGCGCCGCCGGCGCCCCCGGAGCCAGGGAATCGATGACGGCCGCGATCTCGTGTCCGGGCACGCGAGGGTAGGTTACGAGGGGATTGCCCCCGCGGAATGTGTTCAGGTCGGTGCCGCAGAAACCGAGGAGCTTGATCTTGAGGAGCGCCTCGCCGGGGCCGGGTGAGGGTCGGGGCTTTTCGCCATAGGCGACCTGTCCTGGCTCTGATATGACGAGGGTTTTCATGCGGCGATGAGGGCCCGGCAGCTTACGCTTCCCTGAGCCAATGAGAATGATAATTCTTGGGGAGCGGATTTCCCCGGAGCTTTCGGACGGTCCGCCGTAATTGGGCCTGAATAACCGTGAATAACCGGGACGGCCGGCGACACTGGTCGGCTTACCCCCAACCCCTTATGAAGCGAACCCTTGCCCTGATCCTGGGAGCGGCGGGCGTCTGGATGGGCTCCGCCCAAGCTGTCTTTGCCGAGACCCGCCCAATGGATGCCGATTGGAAGTTCAGCCGCGGCGACTTCGCGGGCGCCGAGCGGCGCGATTTCGACGACGCATCCTGGCGCACGCTCGATGTGCCGCACGACTGGGGCATCGAGGGGCCGTTCGACCGGCTGAACCCGGCCGCCGGGGCGGGGGCCTTCCTTCCCGCAGGAGTGGGCTGGTACCGAAAGCATTTCAGCATTCCAGCGAACCTCTCCGGAAAGCGGATCTTTGTCGAATTCGACGGAGTCATGGCGAACAGCGACGTGTGGATCAACGACACCCACCTCGGCCGGCGCCCGTTCGGCTATGTGGGCTTCCGTTACGAGCTGCCTTCGAAATCCCTCAAATTCGGCGACGCCCCCTCGAACGTGCTCGCGGTGCGCTGCAACAATGCGGACCAGCCGGC
The DNA here is from genome assembly GCA_964547325.1 of uncultured Opitutaceae bacterium. Taxonomy (GTDB): domain Bacteria; phylum Verrucomicrobiota; class Verrucomicrobiia; order Opitutales; family Opitutaceae; genus Palsa-1447. The sequence continues at coordinate 31,099 of CAZJNA010000013.1, forward strand.
CTCGCGGTGGTACACCGGCTCGGGCATCTACCGCCACGTTCGCCTGATCGCGGTCGACCCGGTCCATTTCGAGGACGGCGGCATCTTTGTCACCACCCCCGAGGTGTCGGCGGAGAGGGCCGTTGTCCATGTTCAGACGACCGTGGTCAATGAGTCGGGTGTCGAGCGCGAGATCGATGTCAGCTTTGCGTTGCTCGACGGGGATGCATCCGCCGGCGGCGGGCGAAGCGCTCCGCAGACGGTCGCACCGCATGGAACGGCGGTTTTCCAGCAGAGCATCCCCGTCGCGCATCCGAAGCTTTGGAACCTTGATGGTCCCCATCTCTATGCTGCTGCCTGCGTCGCCGAGGCGGCCGGCGTGGAGCTCGATCATGGCCGCGCCGCCTTCGGAATTCGGGACGCCCATTTCGACGCTGCCACGGGTTTTTGGATCAACGGCGAGAATCTCAAGATCAAGGGGGTCTGCCTCCATGCCGACGGGAGCGCGTTCGGCGCGGCCGTCCCGCTGGACGTGTGGGCGAGCCGCCTGAAAATCCTCAGGGATCTCGGGGTCAACGCCATCCGGACCGCGCATAACCCGCCTTCGCCGGAGTTTCTCGATCTCTGCGACCGGATGGGCTTCCTCGTCATGGACGAGATGTTCGACTGCTGGACCGTTGCGAAGACCATCGGGGACTATCACCTCTATTTCGAGGACTGGTCGAAGATCGACGCGCGCGACACGGTGAGGCGGGACCGCAACCATCCGAGTATCATCCTCTACAGCGCGGGCAACGAGATCCACGACACCCCGAACGCCGGGCTCTCGAAGCGGATTCTCTCAGGCCTGATCGCCGTCTTCCATGAAAACGATCCCACGCGGCCGGTCACGCAGGCGCTCCTGAGGCCCAACGCGACCCACGACTATGAGGACGGGCTCGCGGATCTTCTGGACGTCGTCGGCACGAACTACCGCGACGCGGAGCTGCTGGCCGCCCATGACGCCGTGCCGACCCGGAAGATCATCGGCACAGAGAACCACCATGACCGGGAAGGCTGGCTCGCGGTGCGCGACCACGCCCCGTATTCCGGAGACTTTCTCTGGGCTGGCATCGACTACCTCGGGGAGTCCCCGCTCTGGCCGCTCGTGTCCTCGCGCGCGGGCCTCATCGACCGGGTCGGAACACCCCATCCCATGGCCTATGAGCGGCAGAGCTGGTGGAGCGATCAGCCGGTCGTCCATGCCGTTCGCCGCACCCATCCGCCCGCCCCGCGGGCTCCGGAAGGCGGGGGCGAGGTCAACTACCGCCTGAAGCCGGTCGACCTTTTCGCGGACTGGACGCCGGCCGATCCCGCGGCGCACGACGAGGACGTGGAGGTCTACAGCAACTGCGAGCAGGTTGAGCTTTTCCTGAATGGCCGCTCGCTCGGATCCCGGATGCTGCCTGCCGACGCTTCCCCGCGCAGCTGGAAGGTGCCCTTTGCGGCCGGCAGCCTCAAGGCCGTGGCCTCGAACCACGGCCAGGTGGCGGCGACCGACGAACTGCGCACCGCAGGCGCGCCGGCGAAGATCTTACTCTCCGCGGACCGCGCTCAGATTGGGGCGGATTGGGACAGCGCCGCCGAGGTGACCGCGACCGTTGTGGACGCGAACGGGGTCGTAGTCCCGAACGCGGGCAACCTCATCAGCTTCAAGCTCGCCGGCTCGGGCACGGTCCTCCTGGACAGCGGCGACCACGCGAGCCACGAGCCTTTCCAGGCGGGCGAACGCCGGGCTTACGAGGGGGTTTGCGTTGCCTGGGTGAAATTCGGCCCGACGGGCGGCTCCAAATCGCTGACGCTTCAGGCGTCCGCGCCGGGGCTCGAGGGCACCTCGATCACGATTGGATTGGCGTCGCAACAGGTGGCATTGTAAGTCCGATCCCGCCCCATGACCGCACCGCGCCGCCATCCCCTGTTCTGTGCGCTCATCCTCTGCGTCGCCGGCCCGGCTCTTGCGCTCGGCGCCGCCGCGCCGGCGATTTTCGACGTCCGCGCCTTCGGAGCCCTTGGCGACGGGAAAGCGGTGGACAGCCCGGCCGTCAACCGCGCCATCGACGCGGCTGCCGCCGCGGGCGGCGGCACGGTCCGGTTTCCCGCGGGCACCTATCTCTGTTTCTCGATACGGCTCAGGAGCAACATCGCGCTCTACCTCGATTCCGGCGCGACCCTGCTTGCCGCGAAGCCCTCGCCCGGCTTCGGCGGCTATGACGATGCCGAGCCGAACCCCTCGGACATGTACCAGGACTATGGGCACAGCCACTGGCACACCGGCTTCATCTGGGGTGTGGATCTCGAGAATGTCTCGATACTTGGGCCGGGCATGATCGACGGCGCGGGGTTGACCCGCTTCGGACCGGGCCCCCGGCGCCCGCGGCAGGCGAATGACACGCCTCTCAGCCTCGGGCCGCGCCGCACGGCGGGAAACGCCGAGTTTCCGCCTGGAACGCAGATGGCGGGGCAGGGCGACAAGGCGATCGCCCTCCGGACCTGCCGCAACGTGATCCTGCGCGACTTTTCCATGCGCCGCGGCGGCCACTTCGGCATCCTCGCCACGGGCGTGGACAATCTCACGATCGACAACCTGAAGGTCGACACCAACCGCGACGCCTTCGACATCGACTGCTGCGCCAGCGTCAGGATCTCGAATTGCACGATCAATACGCCGAATGACGACGCGATCTGCCTCAAGAGCTCGTACGCTCTCGGCGTCGCGCGCCCGACCGAGAATGTGACGATCACGGGATGCCAGGTCAGCGGATTCGACGAGGGGACGATGCTGGACGGGACCTTCGGGCGGACCCAGCTGGCGGCGCCCGACCGGGACGGGGTCACCGGGCGCATCAAGTTCGGCACGGAATCCAACGGCGGCCTGAAGAACGTGGCCATTTCCAACTGCGTCTTTATCCACTGCCGGGGACTGGCGCTTGAGGCGGTGGACGGCGGCGTGATCGAGGACATTTCCGTCAGCAACCTCACGATGCGCGACATCGTGAATTCGCCGCTTTTCATCCGCCTCGGCAGCCGCGGCCGCGGGCCCGAGGGCTCCCCGATCTCCGCGGTCCGGCGCATCTCGATCAGCCACGTCGAGGCCTCCGATGTCGATCCGCGCTACCCCTGCCTCATAGCCGGCATCGCCGGACACCCCATCGAGGATGTCACGCTGAGCGATATCCACGTGCTCTATCGGGGGGGCGGAACGCGCGAGCAGGCGGGCGTGGAACCGCAGGAGCACGACAATTCATACCCCGAGCCGAGCATGTTCGGGATTCTTCCCTCCTACGGGCTCTTCGCGCGCCATGTGAAGAACCTCGCAGTCGACCATGTGGAGGTGGGTTTTGCGGCCGATGACCAGCGTCCCGCCGTCGCCCTGACGGATATTGAGGCCGGCACATTCGATCACGTGAAGGCCCGGCGCTCGGGCGACGTTCCGGTATTTTTCGTCCGGCAGTCGAGCGGTCTCGTTTTTCGCGACAGCCCCGGAGCGCCCGACGCGCCGTAGGCTACCCCTTGTGCCTGGCCAGGCCCGCCGCGATCTCGGGCTCGGCGCCGAGCGTGCCGGCGAGCCGTTCGACATACCCGGGCGCGCGCGCGGCGCGGGCGGCGGCCGCCGCCCGGTCCAGCCGGGCACGGATATCCAGCCGGCCGGCGACGTCGGAATAATTTGAGCGGGCCAGGAACTTCTCCAGGTAGGTCGCATGGCGCTCCCAGAGATGGGCATCCATCGTGCGCTGGGCGTCCAGCCGGGCCCGGTACCAGTCGCTGCCGAGCATGGATTCGCGGGTGAACAGGGCGCGAAACGCGGTGTCGTCGGCCCCCTTCCCCTCCCACGTGCCGTCCCGCATGACATGCAGGAGAGCCCGGAGCGGCGGGCAGGCCGCCCCGATCGATCCATCAGAGAAATAGTTTCCGGCGGCCGTCCGCATCGTCTCGACGATGTTGTCCACGCCATCGGCGAAGATGGCGACATCCTGCTTCTCGGGCTGCAGGAATTCCTCGTTGAAGAGGGTGCCGGGGTTTCCAAGCACCCGCCCGCAGAAGGTCTGAACGAAGCGGGCCGTGATTCGCCAGCCGAGCCGGCTCGCGAGGACGCGCCGCCCTCCGTGCTCGAAATCGACGCAGCGCTCGAGGTGCCCCTGGGCGATGAGGTAGGGCGGCTCGCGCTCGGGGGGCGTCATCCGGCACCAGATCTCGGGCACGAGCAGGCTGATGTCATGGTCCACCCGGTGGTGGGGCCCCACCCAGCCGGCCGCCGTCGAGAAGATCGGAAGCCCGGTGAGGATGTAGGAGGCGAGCGCCGCGTTGAGATCGTATATGGGCGGCAGCGCGTTGAACGGGCCCTTCGTGAGCGCGCCTTCCGAACCGGCCCCGGTCGTGGAGGGCGAGCGTCCGGTGAGGCTGGCGATCAGGTCCATGAAGGCCTCGGGCAGCTCCTGGTAGTGGATGGGCCCAAAGACGCAAAGCGGGCGGACGCCCTGCTCGGGCGGATTCAGCCGGCGGCCGACGAGAACCGAGCCGACGGGAAACGGCGCCGGGGCCGTGGCCGGGAGGCGGCGGTAGAGGCGCGCGCCGGTCTGGGCGAGATAGCTCGCGCGGGGGTCCTCGAGATCGGGCCGGTTCTGCAGGTAGCGCGGGTTCTTGGACGGCTTGCCGTCGACGATGCGCGGGTGCGAGGGCGCGACCATGTAGGCGGGCCGGCCCGCCGCCAGGAAGTCCTTGAACGTCTCTCGCAGGGGGGCGGTGTACTCGTCGAAGCCCCGCGTGTCCTCGACCACGCCGCGCGCGACCGCGCGGCTGATCGATTCGTAATTGGAGAAGAACAGGCCGGAGCGGCTGAAGTCGCGCTCCGTGCGCTTGTCATAGCCGCGCACGACGGCGTCGTCCGGCCGTTGGAAGAGGCGCAATTCGCAATTGTGGACGAACTTGAGCGACGGCTCGGTCACCCACGACGGGAGGCTTTCGACGCCGGCGCGCGGGGCGACCGTCGAGGCGGTGATGTCGTCCTCGGCCTGGATTTTCTCGGCGGGCAGGAAGTCGTTGCGCAGGGTGAAGGTGCGCCAGCCCCCCTCGCGGGTGTAGCCGACCCTGAGGTAGTCGGTCAGCAGCCGCTCCGCGTTGTACTTGAGCTCGTTGCCCGGGCGGGCGTTGATCGTGTCCACGCTGAAATGGCGGCGCCAGTCCGCGCCCCATTCCGGCTTGTAGAGCCGCTTCACGAGGAGGACGAGGTCGCGGATCGAGCGGGGGATGGAAGCGATCCACGCGTTGTATTCCGCCGTGTAGTCGGGGCTGCGGGAGAGGAGCTTGACGACCGAGCCGAGCGAACGCTCCGGGCTGAGGAGCGGGCGGCCCCGGGCCTTGTGCCCCGTGGGATCGCGAAACCGGCCCCGGTAGTCGCGCTGCAGGATGGCCTCGACCGCGTCGAGGTCCTGCGCGAGGTCGCTTACGAACACCGGGCCCGTGAAGATGGCGTCGGCGATCGGCTTCGAGATCTCGGATTTTCCGCCGCCGGAGACGGTGCAGGGCTTGTGGCAGAGGAGGCCCTCGGCGGTCGTCCCGCGGAGCCGCCAGCGGCGGTCCGCCTCGGGCTTGACCATCTCGACCTTGTAGCCCGAGGGCAGGACGTAGGTGCAGGCGGGGAGGAGCTGCAGGCCCTGGATGTTTCGGCCGTCCTCGAGCCAGGCGATCCGCTGGGTGCGGAGGTCGAACCGCGCGTCCGCGGGGACGTAAAATATATTTGGATACTGGGTGTCCCGCGCCCAGCCTCCCGGCAGGAGCTCGGCCCGCTCGCCGAGGAGCGCGAGGGCCTCGGGAAAGGTGTGCTTGACGTCGGGCAGGTTGGGGTTGAGCCGGAAGTCCTCGCCGAGGTCGTAGCTCGGGAAGACGATCGCGCCGCCGGCGTGCTCCTCCTCGGCGCCGCCGAGGAGGTTCGCGGCGAAGCTGATCTGGGTCTTCACCTCCTTCTTGCAGTACCCGAAGTAATTGTCGGATATGAGGGTGACGATCACGCCGGCCTCGTTCCGGGCCGTGAGCTTGAAGGGGGTTCCGTCGTTGTAGGTCTCCGAAGGATCCCGCCAGCACATCTTGTCCCTGCGCTGCCGCTCCGTCGCGTGATCCCAGGAGGGCAGGCCGAGTTCCCGCTTGGAAATGCCGTTCAGCTGCGGCGCGAGGATGATGCAGCCGGTGTGCCCGGTCCAGTGCTCGGGATCGAGCGCCGCGTCGTTTTCCGGCAGGTGGGGATCGCCGGCGTTCCCAAAGATGCTTTCCACGAAGTCGAGGTTCGCGACGAGGCCGCCGGGGGCGAAGAAGCGCGTCTCCATCGCGCGCGCGGGGGTGAAGCCGGGTACTGCGGGGACGACGACGGGGCGGAGGTGGAGGGACACGAAGCACTCGGCCGGCCGGGATTCGGCGGCGGCGAATGGAAGGCGCTGAAGCTCCGCCGGAGGCTTGAGGGCCCGCGCGAGCAGCTTGCCGAACACCGCGGCGGGCACGGCCTTCTTGTCGTCCGGGATCGGAAGCCCGCCCTCGGTCACATGAAAGATGCCCTGGGTCGTGCGGCGGTCGCTGCGCGGGTTGTGCAGGACCCCCTGGCGGACGCGGTAGGAGGTGAGGATGTCGCTGCGGTGCTCGTCGCCGCCATGGGGCAGGGACAGGGCGCGAGCGAGCCCCGGCCGGTCAAGGACGAGCGTCATGGCGGGCAGCCTCGGCACATCGGCCGCGTCGCCGAGGCACTCGTAGAGGAAGTTCTGGATCCGCTGGTCCACCGGACAGAGATGGCGGGCGAGCGCGCGGTCCTTCTCCCTGCTCAGCGCCAGCAGGTGGTCCACGAGCTCCGACAGGCCGTCGTGCTCGGCAAGCGCGACGCCGGGCTGGCCGATCTCGCGGAGCTTGAGATTCAGGTATTCCAGGAGCCGCGGATCGGACGGATCCGGGATGGAAGGAAGGGCGGATGCGGGTGCAGGCATGACGGCGTCACTTTAATCATGACGCCGCAGATGCGGCCCGGGGCAATATGAAATCCGCGTATCCGCGGACTTATTTCCGCTTTGCCCGGTCCTCGGCCACGGCCGCCTGGGCCGCGGCCAGCCGCGCCACGGGCACCCGGAAGGGGGAGCAGGAGACATAGGTCAGGCCCAGCTTGTGGCAGAATTTGACCGAATCCGGATCGCCGCCGTGCTCGCCGCAGATGCCGAGCTTGATGTCCGGCCGGGTGGCCCGGCCCTTCTCGATCGCGATCCGCATGAGCTGGCCGACCCCCGACTGGTCGATCGTGGCGAAGGGGTTCTTCTTCATGATCTCGGCCTCCTGGTAGGCGCCGAGGAAGGAGCCCGAGTCGTCGCGGCTCATGCCGAGGGTCGTCTGCGTCAGGTCGTTCGTGCCGAAGCTGAAGAATTCGGCGGTCGCGGCTATCTCGTCGGCGGTCAGCGCGCCGCGCGGAACCTCGATCATGGTGCCCACGGAGTAGGAGAGCCTGACCTTCTTTTCCGCCTGCACCTTTGCGGCGACCTCGTGGACGATCGCCACCTGCAGATCGAGCTCCTTCTTGAAGCCGACGAGGGGGATCATGATTTCCGGATTTGCGCGGATTCCCTGGCGTTTGGCCAGGGCCGCGGCCTCGAAGATGGCGCGGGCCTGCATGGCCGTTATTTCCGGGTACTTGATCCCGAGGCGGCAGCCGCGGAAGCCGAGCATGGGGTTGAATTCATGCAGCTCGTGCACCCGGTGCTCGATCCGCTCGAAGGGGATGCCGAGCTTCTGCGCCAGGGCCGCCTGCTGCTCCTTGGCGTTGGGCAGGAACTCGTGGAGCGGCGGGTCGAGGAACCGGATCGTGGCCGGATGGCCCTTGAGCGCCTTGAATATCCCGAGAAAATCCTCGCGCTGGTAGGGGAGCAGCTTGGCGAGGGCGACCTCGCGGTCCTCCCGGGTGTCGGCGAGGATCATCTCCCTCATTGCGTCGATCCGGTCTCCCTCGAAGAACATGTGCTCGGTCCGGGTGAGCCCTATGCCGGTCGCGCCGAAGGCCACGGCGTTTCGCGTCTGCTCCGGTGTGTCCGCGTTCGTCCGCACCTGGAGCCGCGTCGCCTGCCCGCACCACTTCATAAGCTGGGAGAAATTGCGGTAGGTGCGGCTCTTGCGCGCCTCGGCGCTTCCGTGGACGAGGGCCTGGACGACCTCGGAGGGGGCCGTCTTGACCTCGCCCGCGTGGACGGTCCCCGACGTGCCGTCGATCGAGAGGAAGTCCCCCTCGCTGTACGAGCGGCCGTCGACCTTCAGGGTGCGCGCCCCGTAGTTGACCTCGAGCGCGCTCGCTCCGCAGACGCACACTTTGCCCATCTGGCGGGCGACCAGGGCCGCGTGCGAGGAGACCCCGCCGCGAGCCGTCAGGATGCCCTCGGCCGCGATCATGCCGCGAAGGTCCTCGGGGGATGTCTCCACCCGGACGAGCAGCACCTTCTCATTCCGTGCCGCGGCCTCGACTGCGCGGTCGGCATTGAAATAGATCCGTCCCGAGGCGGCGCCGGGCCCCGCGGGGAGGCCCGTGGCGATGGCCGGCGTGGCCTTCAGGGCCGCGCGGTCGAAGATCGGCGCCAGCACCTGGTCCAGCTGGTCGGCGGGCACCCTTCCGATGGCGGTGCGCCAGTCGATCAGCTTCTCCTTCACCATCTCGACGGCGATCCGGACGGCCGCGACGCCCGTGCGCTTCCCGTTTCGGGTCTGCAGCATGTAGACCTTGTCATCCTGGATCGTGAACTCGAAGTCCTGCATGTCCTTGAAGCGGGACTCGAGCGTCTTGCGGATCCGCTCCAGCTCGCGGAAGGCCTCGGGCAGGTGCTTGGCCAGCTCGTGGACGGGCTCGGGGGTGCGGACGCCCGCGACGACGTCCTCGCCCTGGGCGTTGATCAGGAATTCGCCGTAGAACACCTTTTCGCCGGTGGCGGGGTCGCGGGTGAAGGCGACGCCGGAGCCGGAACGCTCGCCGGTGTTCCCGTAGACCATGGCCTGCACGTTGACCGCGGTGCCCCATTCCTGCGGAATGTTGTATTTCCTCCGGTAGACGATCGCCCGATCGTTCATCCACGAGCCGAACACGGCCCCGACCGATCCCTTGAGCTGGTCCCACGGGTTGGAGGGAAATTCGTGGCCGGTGCGCTCCCGAACGAGCGCCTTGAACCGCTTCACCAGCTCCTTCAATTCGTCGACGCCGAGCTTGGTGTCCTCGATGCTGTGGCTGCCGTGCCGCTCGTGCTTCAGGCCCTCGATGACCGTCTCGAAGGGCTCGTGGTCCTCGCCCGGCCGCTTCTGCACGCCCATGACCACGTCGCCGTACATCTGGACGAACCGCCGGTAGCAGTCCCAGGCGAACCGCTCGTTCCGGGTGCGGCGGGCCAGGGCGGCCACCGTGTCATCGTTCAGGCCGAGATTGAGGATCGTGTCCATCATGCCCGGCATGGAGTCCCGAGCGCCCGATCGGACGGATACGAGAAGGGGGTTCTCGAGGTCGCCGAGGCGGGCTCCGACCTGGCGTTCGATCGCCGCAATGCCGGCCTCGATCTGGGACTGGAGCGCCTGGGGATAGGTCCGCCGGTTGTCGTAGTAGTAGGTGCAGACATCCGTCGTGATCGTGAATCCGGGGGGGACCGGGAGGCCTATGCGGCACATCTCGGCGAGGTTGGCTCCCTTTCCGCCGAGGAGGGCCTTTTTCGAGCCGTCGCCATCGGTCTTCGCACCGAAGAGATAGACGTACTTGGACGATTTTGCGCGGGACACCTTGCCCGGCTTGGAGATTTTCTTCGCTTTCGATTTTGCAGCCATGGTTTAAAAAGGGTGGTTCGATCTGTTGCCGGGGGCGCCCCGGGCTAGGGCATAGCCTGCAAGGGGATAGTGCCCGAGGACGGGCTGTCAACGCCCGTGGCGCGGGCGTCCCCGGGAGGCAGCCGGAGGGCTGCTACTTGTTTTTCCGCGCCGCGCGCTGCGCGCTGAGCGTCACGCGGAACATCTGCAGCGACAGCCAGAAAACGGCCGTCAGGCAGGAAGCCGTGTACAGGCCCCAGATCAGGATCATCTTCGGATCGCTGGAGGGAACGTGCGTCGACATGACCGAGTACATGTAGACGAAGAAGGCGACGACGAGCACGGCGTCGACCATCAGGCTGACGGGAGTGACGAGCTTGGATTCGGACTGGGCCATGCCGCCAAAGGAGAGCCAGAACCGACGTCTTGTCGACCGGAAATTATCCGCGGGCGGGGCGGCCTTCCGGGGTCCGTTCCTTTTCTCTTTCCCCCGGCCCGGCATCGGGCAAGATGCCGGCGCATGAGCGAGTCACGGCTGAAGATCTTCTCGGGAAACTCCAACCGGCCCCTGGCCGAGGAAATTTGCAAGTCCATCGGCGAACCGCTGGGCGAGGCCGCCGTCACAAGCTTTCCCGACGGGGAGACCTTCGTTAAGATCAACGAGAACGTCCGGGGGCACGATGTCTTCATCATCCAGTCCACGTGCCCGCCGACGAACCATCACCTGATGGAGCTCCTGATCATGATCGACGCGGCGCGGCGGGCCTCGGCCCAGCGCATCACGGCCGTCCTGCCCTTCTACGGCTATGCCCGCCAGGATCGCAAGGACCAGCCCCGGGTGCCGATCACCGCCAAGCTCGTGGCCAATCTCCTCGTCTCGGCCGGGGCGAACCGGATCCTGGCCGTCGACCTGCACAGCCAGCAGATCCAGGGCTTCTTCGACATCCCCGTCGACCACCTCTACGCCT
>CAZJNA010000014.1:0-17974 GCA_964547325.1 uncultured Opitutaceae bacterium
GGCGAGCGAATTCTGATCGCAACGACGGCTCAGCAGATTTTTCAACAGCCTGCTAAATGCTTACCGAGAGACAGGAGCAGATTCTGGATTTTGTGCGCGACTATCAGGGCGCGCAGGCCGTGCCTCCCTCCACACGGGAGGTCGCGCGCCGGTTCGAATGCAGCCAGCCCACTGCGCTGAAACACCTCCAGGCGCTCGCCCGCAAGGGCCAGCTGGACAAGCTTGCGGACGGCAAATGGGGCCTGATGGCGACGGAGGTGCAGGCGCACCTGTTCGATGCGCCCGTCTACGGCGCAATTCCCGCGGGCCTGCCCGCGATGCAGGAGCAGGAGCCCGAGGCGACGATCGCGATCGATCCGGCCGTCTTCGGGATCCGGAGGGCGCGGCCGCATCACTTCTGGTTCCTGCGCGTCATGGGCGACTCCATGATCGGCGCAAAGATCTTCGACGGCGACCTCGTGGCGCTCGTGCGGCGCGATCCGCGCCCGGGCGAGATCATTGCCGCCCTGGTGGATGAGACCTCCACGACCCTCAAGCGCCTCGTTCACGAGGGGGAGCGGACGCTGCTGCGCGCCGAGAATCCCCGCTACCCCGACATCGAGCCCCGGCAGCTGGAGTCGCAGGGCGTGGTCGTCGGAGTGATCCGGCGGACGCTGGGCTAATTCGCCGGGCCACGCCGACGGGTCACTGAACCAGAGAAAGCAAGACGTCGCCGGACGCCGGAGAGCCGCTCTCGGAGATGCCGGCCCAAAGGGCGTTGGCAATGGGCCGGGCCTCTCCGGGCGGAGCACCCGCCAGGAGCGCGAGCGCCTCCGCCCGGAGAGGGTCCCCCCGGGCGGGCGCTCGGGCAAAGATGCCGGGCTCGGGAAGCGCCATTGAGGCAAGATAGCGGCCCGAAGCAGGATCAAAATAGAGATCGCCCGAACGGACCAGGAGGCGGTTCGCAAGCGCATCGGCGTCGGGCCGATGCGCGGCCCGCGCGAATTCGCGGCACCCGAGGGCAAGGGCCGCATAGTCGGAGGGACTGGCCGGAACGGGGGAATCCTTCAAGTGCAGGAGGTCCGTCCCGTCCGACGGGCGGAAGTCTCGTTTGATCGAGACAAAGATGCGGGCCGCAGCATCGAGATAGCGCGGCGACGCAAGCTGGGAGCCCGCGCGGGCCAGCGCCTCGAGCAGCAAGCCATGCGCGCCCGCAGTCGCCCGCCCGTCGAACAGCGGGGCCGGACGCCGGTTCCTGAGCGCGAGAAGCCGGGCTGAATCCGCCGCATCCCTGTCGTCTCCGAGCCATTCCGAGCGCAGGATATTCCTTCCCTTGAAGGTCCCGGAGGGATCGTCGTCGGCGGAGATGTTGCCGTCCTTCTCCACGCCATGCGCCCGTTCGTAGGCTTCGGCATCCTTCCCGAGGGCGGAGGCAATATCGGCTTCGGTCCAGACATTCGACCCAGCCAGATCCTCGCGTGTGGCATCCTGGGCTGCGGCAAAGGTGCCTCCAGGGAGCGCAAAGCGGCTGAGCACGCAATCGAGGGCACCTTGCGCGGCCTCCCGATAGCCGTCGATTCCAGAGATCCGATCGGCGTCGAGAAAGGCAAGAGCCAGCCTGGCCTGGTCCGTCAGCGTCTTTTGCATCGTGGGAATCCTCCAGGAAGCGTCGGAACAATTGCGAAAGAATCCGCCGTCCAGCGGATCGCGAAGCGCGCTGCCTGCAATTGCCCGAAGCGTCGCAAGTGCGGCGGCGCGATCGGCCGGGGATTGCCGCAGAAGAAAGCGGAGGAGCTCGGGCTCCGGCGAGCGCGGCGGATCGCCGAAGCCGCCGTGCGCCGAATCGAAGATAGCCTGCCATTTGGCCGCGGCCGCGGCCAGACCGGATGCGGCCGCCGGGGCGGAAGTCGTTCCATCTGCGGAGGCAATCGCGGCAGCGAGCCGCGAAACCGCCTCGCCCCCGCGCCGCCGGCACCCCGCCTTGTCGGTCGCCCAGGCGCTCTGCGCGCCCTGCGCCGTCTTGATAAAACTGACCTTCCCCCACTCTTCGCTGGGAGGCAGATAGCTGGCGCCCTCGTAAGGCTGGAGTTCGGGTGTCAGCCACAGATGGGCAGGCCAGCCGCTGAGCTGCTTGATCTCCTCGAGGTAAAGCTGGGTCTCGGCGGCGAGATCGGGCCGCTCCTCCTGATCGACCACGACGCAGACGAAATTCGCATTGAGGAATGCGGCGGCGTCCGCGTTCGAAAAGCTCTGGCGGAATGTGGCGCGGCTGAGCTCGCTGAGGAACGAGCCGATAAAGACGTAGACCGGCCTGTTCTCCCGCTTCGCCCTGGCCAGGACCGCGGGCGTCCAGGGCTGCCAGTCGACAGGGCTGTCGGCGCTGGCGCGAAGGAAGGCGGATGGAGCCTGGCGCATCCACTCGGCCGCGGGGCAGAGAGCCGCTCCGGCGGAGCAGCCGAGGATGAGCATTGCCGCAATGCGGCCGAATTTTTCCAAGGGTCCGGACATGATCGGGGGCGCGGGGTTTCCAGGTGCCGGTGGACGCGGCATCCGGCCCACGCTAGTCAGGCGATCAGTCCGACCGCAAGCGGATGGTTCAAAGATTTAACGTCACCTGCAGGTAGCCATAGTTGGCGTCTTTCGAACCCACGGCGCTGAACGATTGCTTGATGTACTCGCCCCGGTAGAAATGGCCGAAGCCGGCCTCGATCAGCAGCCCCCGAGTCGGAGTCCATCCGCCGATCACATCGGCCTCCTGACCAAGATTCGGGTCATAGGTCGGATTGATTCCGAAGCCGCGGCCGCTGCCGGCGGCAGCCCCGGGCGTGTTGCGCGGAACACCCGCCGCATTGTACCAGTAATCCTGCGTGTTTTCGAGGTACTGCTGGTGGAGGTCGAACGCAAGGCTCGTGGTCGTCGTCGGCTTCACGGTGAACGAAAGGCGGTAGTCCTCGATGTTCTGCAGGCCGGTGAGGTCCATCGCGCCGTAGAGGCCGTGATTGGAGGGAAGCAGGTTCTGGAATGTCCCGCTGTGCCTGTCGGCGGCGTTGCGGTCGCCGGAAGCGCAGCTCACGATCAAGGCCAGCCGGGGCTTCAAGGGAGACTCGCTCCAGGTGTAGCCGCCTTGGAGGATGAAAGCCCATGCGTCCTGGGCCAGCCGGGGTGCGGCCAGGGCCGCCGCGACCGCGGTCCCGGGAAATACCGCCGTGCGGTTCCCGGATTGGAACATCGCCTCGATGCCATAATCCCACGGACCGACCGCGCCGGGCTTCGACTTGGTGCGGAACCCGAGGGTGTAGATGTCCTGCGGCGCGGGAAAACGCAGCGGGGCGGAGACGAGCGACCAGTCGTCGGTCACGATGCCGCGGGCCACGTTGCGGGCAAGGAGGTAGGTCTCGACGACCCTTTCCTTCGACAGGCCCGGAAAATCGACGTAGATTCCGGAAAGCGTGTCCTGGGAATTGGAGCGGTTGAAGTGGTCCCTGCGGTCGTACACCACGTTGCCGGCAAACAGGTCGACTCCGAGGAACGAATCCTGGTATCTGAGCTTGACCGCGTCGAACGTGCGCGGCGTGTTCAGCCACATCGCGCTCCCCACAAGCCGCTGGTCGCCGTACACCAGCTCCTGCCTCCCAACCTTCAGCAGGAGCGGGAACTTCTTCAGGTTGCCGAGCGCGACATAGCCCAGCTGGCACTGGAACGGCCCGTCGAGATCGGGCAGATTCGTCCCGGCGGCCGTGGCATTGTAACGGTCGTCGCCGATCGAATAGCTCGAGCGCGCCTCGGCCACCACGGAGAACCAGTCGCCGGTATAGCCGATACGGGGCATCAGGCGGGATATCCAGTAGTTGTTGTTGTTCTCGGTCGGGGGCGCCGAAGAGAAGTCGTAATTCGAGCCGGCGTGGGTCGTCCCGGCGCCCAGCCTGTCCTCCCAGCGCAGCCGTTCATTGATGCCGATGTCCCACGCCTTGAACGCGGGATTTTCGGCGCGAAAATAGTCGTCGAGCCCCCCCGGAACGGGCGCCGCCGGCGCCGGCGGAACGTATTGGGCGCGCAGCGGAGCCGCGGCGGCCAGAATGAGACACAAAACAGGGACGGGCCATTTTTGCATGGTTGGTGGGGGTCGGGATATATTATCCTGTCGGGGAACGCCTCCGATCACCGCAAGGCGACCGGTTGGGAATTCGGGCTGGGCTTGTTGGTATTCGGGCTGAAGAGGAGGACCGGTCCGTTGCACTGGGACACCGCGATCGCCGGAACGCCCCCCGAACCCGGAGGAGCCACGGCCACCGCCATACGGGTGTCGCCCGGGGCAAGCAGGCCGCTCGTCCAGGTCGGAATCGGGGTCAGGCCACCATGCCCGTCTCCCTTGAGCAAAACGCTGACGCCCCCGTCAAATCGTCCGGTCGACGGCTCGGGACCGTAGCTGTTGCCAACGCAAAACACATCGGGGATGCCGTCGCCGTCCAGGTCGCGGACGACAATCCCGTTGATGGGGGAAATCTGGGCCGTGCTGGGAAGGGGCTGGAACGTGAAGGTGCCGTCGGAATTCTGCATGTAGACGCCGCTCGCCAGTTCCGTGGCGGCGAAGCGCTGCGCCTTGTCCAGCCGGTCGGCCGGAAAGATGTCGCCGATCGTGGCGCGCGCATAGGCCTGATAGGTCGGGAATTTCCTGGGAAGCCACGGGAAGACATAGGCCAGCTTGCTGCGCCCTCGGACCGGGTAGAGTTTGCCGTCCTCATACTGCGCCTCGACAAGCTGCTCGCGCCCGCTGCCGTCGAGGTCTCCTGCGTAGAGAACCGTAGGCTCCGCGGCGCTGGCGTGATACTTGGTGTTCAGCCCGACGTTGCCGGCAATAATGTCGAGCCTGCCGTCGCCCTTCAGGTCGGCCACCGCCAGGGCGCTCCACCAGCCCGTTCGCTGCGCAAGGCCCGCCTTCGCGGTCCAGTTCTCGAACCCGTGCCCGGTGTTGTGAAAATACACGATGGGGCCCCATTCCGTCGCGAGCACGAGGTCGGGGCGGCCATCGTGATCGATATCGGCCCAGACCGCCGCGGTCACCATGCCGATGTTCCGCAGTCCCGGGGCCAGCTCATCGGTCACGTCGATGAATTTCCCCCCGACATTGCGGTAGAGGAAGCTGCGCGGCGTCGCCGGCCAGTGGCCCGGAACCAGCCGGCCGCCCACGAACAGGCCTGTCTTTCCGCTGCCATCGAAGTCGGCCGCGGCGGCGACACAGCAGGATTCGCCATCCTGGGGCAGCGCGCCCGCGGGGGCGGGTGTGTAGCGGCCGTGTCCGTCGTTGAGGTAGAGCCTGTTGTTAAGCGCAGGGTCGCCGCGCTCATACCGCACCCCGCCGCTCGCAATGAAGAGATCGGGAAACCCGTCGCCGTTCGCGTCGAAGAAAATCGCCCCGACGTCGTCCGATCCCTTGGCCTCAGCCCAGGGCTGGTCGGGCGCGGGCTTGAAGCTCCCGTCCGCCTGTCCCAGGTACAGGACGCCGGCCTGGCCGCCGGTGCCGCTCACAAAGACATCGGGCAGCCCGTCGCCATTGACGTCGGCGACGGCGATTGCGGGGCCGTTCAACCCGAGGCGCCGAGGCAGGAGGCGCTGGCTGCTGAATTCATCGGCTGGCTGGGCCGAGTCGGTAAAATCCAGGCCGCGGGCATGGGCGTTCTCCACAAACAGGGCCGAGGGGTTCGCCGGCAGCTTCAGATGCGCCGGCATCCGCCGTGCGACCTGTCCGGCGGCGAGCAGAGGCTGCGGAATCGTCAGAAGCTGATCGGCCGGAAGATCCTCGAGGACCTCGGCCTGGCCGTTGGGCCAGTGGATCGTGAGCTTCGAAATAACCGTGTCATTGCCCAGGCCGAAGTGGACGATGGCGGGCTCGCTGGCCACGACGCCGCGCTCGGTGTAGATCTGGCGCACCTGCACGCCCGAGGCCGTCTCGATCTTCAACTCGGCCCCGATCGCGTCGAGGTTCGGCGCCCGGCCTTCAAGCTTGATCAGGACCCGGTGCCCCCCGGTCGTGTTGTTTCGGATGATCGTCGGCGGCCCGTCGTAGTTGTTGTAGACGATGTCTAGGGCGCCATTGCCTGTCAGGTCGACCAGGGCGCAGCCAAAGGATACGCCCAGCCGGTCGAGCCCCCAGGCGGCGCTCACGTCCTCGAACTTCAGGTTGCCGAGGTTGCGAAAGGCGAGCGTGCGCTCGCGCCGCGGAGCGGAATTCTTCCAGATCGCGGCCCGCGCATTCGGATTTGGGGAAACGTTCTGCTTGTCGATCAGATCCGGGTTCGTGAAGTTGCGGATCATGCCCGCGGTGAAGAAAATAGACTCGCGCCCCGAGCAATCGAGGTCGCCCATCCGGGCCGCCCAGGTCCAGCCCGTCGCGTCGACGCCGACCAGGTGGGCGATCTCCTGGTACCGGTCGGTGCCGGTGTTCAGGTAAACGGAGTTCCACATGTACTGCGGAATCAATTCGGGAACGCGCTCCATCTCCCAAAGGCCGCGGCCCGCCTCCTCCAGGCCCGTCATGAAGCCGGTGTGCGTGCGGTCGCGCATATCCGTCACCATGAAATCGATCAGGCCGTCGTTGTTCAGGTCGCCCGAATCCGCTCCCATTGAAAAATAGGTGACGTGGGGCAGGCGCTGGTCGACGACGTCTGTGAACGTGCCGTCGCCGTTGTTCATGTAGAAGCGGTCGGGAGTCTCGAAATCGTTCGCGATGTACAAGTCCGGCCAGCCGTCCTGGTTGGCGTCGAACCAGAGCGCGGTGTGGCCCTGGGTCAGTCCCCAGATGCCGGCCTTCTTCGACACATCGACGAACGTGCCGTTGCCGTTGTTGTGCATGAGGTAGTTCCGCCGTCCCTGCGGGGCCTTCGTGAAGTCGAGGACGTTGGTCAGGATGAAGCAGTCCAGATAGCCGTCGCCGTCATAGTCCGCGAAGGTCGCTTCCACGCATGCATCCTTGATGTCGAGGCCGTAGGCATGCGCCCGCTCCGTGAACGTTCCGTCGTGATTGTTGACAAAGAGGAGATTCGGGGCGTCGAAGCGGCAGACGTACAGGTCGGGCCACCCGTCCTGATTGATGTCGACGACCGTCGCGCTCGTGACCCCCCCGGTGCTCCCGGCGCAGTCGACGCCGGCAGCGGCCGCGACATTGGTGAACTTGAACGGGGCGACCTGCCGGTACAGGGCGCACGGGCCGTTGCGCGAGACCGCGAAAATCGCCGGATGGCCGTCGTGGAAAAAATCCGCCACCGCGACGCCCGTCTCGACCGCGCCCAGCGTCAGCTCGCGAAAACGGTCCCCCCACATCCGGGGATCGTTGTAGACGTTGCCGACGGTCACACCGGTCACTTCCGGAGGAAGGACCTGAAAGAGCTTCTCCCCGGGCGGAGGCCCGACCCGCGGCAAAAGCGGGCCGGACGTGTAAGCCGGCGTGGCGAGGGAAACCGTGGCCGCGCACAAGGCGGCGATGAGGGCGGCTGATTGCTTTAGCATGGAGATGAAGTTTGGATGGCGGGCGGTGATCGAGGCGCAACTCCGGACGTTTGGCCGCGCTCGCGCCAAAGCAGCAGGGCGAGCGCAAGGGGAACCCCGTAACTGCCGGAGCGCTCCACCACCTCCCAGAGCGACGATCCCGAAAGGGGGTAGAGCATCTCAGCGGTGAATTTCCACCCGCAAACGAACAGGAGGAGGGCGGCGGACGGACGGGCGAGGACCAGGCCGGCCAGGACGAATTCGGCGGCCCCTGTCCAGGCCTCCAACCCTGCCGGCGCGGCGGGCCAGACCGCGGCGTATTGCCGCGCGAGAATCGCCTTGTGCGCCACCAGGCCGTAACCGGCATGGCCGGCGAGGAGGGATGCCGCGGCGATCCGAAGCACCCAGGCCACCCGGCGATATTCCCGGTCCCCAAATCGGTTCCCTGATACCTGCAGGCGGACGAGCCAGCCTCCGCCCAAGCCCGCCATGGCCATGAGTGCGATCGGGACGCCATAGTTTCCCGCGCGCTCGATGAACTCCCACCAGCCCTCCCCGGCCATCGGCCGCAGGAGCGCAGTCCACGTCGCCCACAGCAGGGCAAAGGTGAAAAATGCGCGGCAGGGCCACAGCAAGCTCGCCAGCCCGAACGCAATGTCCCACCGGCCGATCCAGGGCATCAGCCGCCAGGCCCAGGATACGGGAATTCCAACGGCGCCGAAATAGGGAACCCAGGCCGCCTTGGTCATGACGCCGAATGCGCCATGGCCGATGAAGCAAAGGGCCAGCGCGATGCGCAATGAGACCGAAGCTGTCCGCGTCGGAATGAGTGCGATCATGGGCTGAGCGGAAACGACACGGGCGATCAGGGCAGCGGCAGGAGGGCATGCCCGCATACCCAGTCGGCAACCTTGGCCCCGGCCTTTTGCCCCTCGAGATTGTCGGACATTGTGTGAATGCCGCCCCAAACACGGCTCATGCCAGCCTCGCGCTGGGCATCCGAAAGCCTCTTGAAGCTGTGAACGACGCCCGGCAGCGCGTCAGATCCGACGGAGAACTCGATGTCGTCCGTGCCGAAGAAATACTGCATGACGCGCACCCCGGCGGCGGAAAACGCGCTGTGCCCCGAGATGTAGGACGGAAACGGCGGCGAGGTGAGATTGGGGATGAAATCGGGCTTTGGGACGTGGTTCGGGTTCAGCTTGGGGTCGAGCTCGCGCAGCGCGGTCTCCGGGCGCCAGAAGCTGTAGAAATATTTCGTCTCCCAAACGGAGATCCCGGCGTCGGCCTCGGCCAGATCGAGAAGGGCGAAGAGCCGCGCGCACTCCAGGACGGAAAGGTTCCGGCGCCGCGCTATGTCCTGCGCGATGACGTTCCAGTGTCCCGGGGGCGTCGCCGTGCCGAGGTCGTCCGCCCAGAACGGCGTGCAATAGGTCTCGTATTCGGTGCGTTCGGCGCCGTCGCGGACTCCCGCCTTGGCGACAAAAGCGAGCTCCTCCGCGTACTCCTTCGAACCCAATGACTCGGGAGGCGGCGCCCGGAATTGCGACTGCGACGTCAGAACGAAGGGCCTCACCTTGCCCCAGAAGGGGAGCAGCGGAGGCCTGAATGTCGGCGGAGTCTCGCGCCACTTGCCGGGCTCCGTGCTGGAGTATTTTCCCGGAATGGGCTTGTTGAAGCCGCTATCGGCGCGGTTGGCCAGGACGGCCAGGGCCACCTTCCGGCCCCAGGCGATGCCGTCCGCCTTGGCCTTTCCGTCGGGAATGGCAGCCAGGGCGTTCTCGTAGGCCGTCTGGAAATTATAGGGATTGGTGCTTTGGCTCCAAAGTTCGTTGAACACGGTGTCCGCTGCGCTGGCGATCGCAGCATCCATGTCGGCTCCCGCAGGCGCCGGATCGTTGACCAGCCAGCCATGATAGGTGCGCGTGAATCCGTTGACCGTGTCGAAGATGGCGACGTGGTACGTGGCGTAGAGCAGCGCGGCCATCGGAGGCGGGTTGCGCGAGAGCCGCACGGAGTCGACCGCCCGCTCGTTCCAATCGAGAACCGCGTTGCCGGCGCAAAGCCGGCTCAGCGCGGCCAGGAAGAGGATGGAAGGCAGGATCGGAAAACGGAGCGATTTCATCATGGCGGAGCGGAACGGGGGAACGCACGAACGGGACCGGCCAGGGACCGGCGGTGGGGGTAAGCTGCGCAGGAACAGTGCGGCTCCGGCCATTCGTGAAAACAAGTTTGTGGCGGCATGCCGCCAAAACGGGGCGGCTTGCCGGATTACGGGGATGCCGAGGAGGGCTCCGTGATCACCAGCCTTCGGTTGACCCCAGGCGGCCGCACCTCCTGCCGCACTCCGCTGGGCCAGCGGACCACGATCTTGCCCACGCGATCGTCGTCGCCCAGCCCAAAGGTAAGGGTCTTTTCCGACTGGGCCATGAACCCCATGGCCGGCTCCATCGTCTGCACGAGCACCCTGCGGGGCGTGTGCACCTCGACCCGGGCGCCTCCGGCATCCCGCTGGCTGCGCGTGCCGACGAGATCGATCCGCAGCCAGGCGTGCCTCAGCCGCAGGTCATTGCGGAACAAACGGGGCGGCCCCCCATTCTGGGCGATGACGACATCGAGGCTGCCGTTTCCATAGACATCGGCAACCGCCACCCCGCGTGCTATCATTGGGCGGTTCAAGAGCCCCTCCCCGCCCGGAACCGGTGCCTCCGCCCAGACGCTGCCGTTGTTCCAGAGCAGGGTCGGTGCGGCGGCAAAGGCCCGGCCGTGCTCGAAGCGGTCGAGACCTGGCTCAGCCCGGCCGTTTCCGGAAATGATATCGACCCGGCCGTCGAGGTCGCAGTCGAGGAGCGCGATCCCGAGCTTTCGGGCGAGCGGACAGAAGAACTCTCCCTCATCTGGCGTGGGCGCCAAAGCCAGTCCGGCCCCGCGCAGAACGCTGAACCTGTCCGCCGCCGCTCCCTGGCGCACGACGGACAACGCGCTGGCGGCAGCCAACCCGGCCGAAGCGCCTTCGCGCCTGCCTTCCGGCGGAGGAATCCATTGGCGAAAGGTTCCGTCCCCCTGGTTCAAGAACAACACATCATCCCCCGATTGAAACGTGAAGAGCAGGTCGAGCCTCCCGTCCCCGTTGGCATCGACCGCGGCGACCGCCAGCGGTTGGGCCCGCGGAAAGCCGGTTTGCCGGTCGAGCTGGTCGAGACCCGTCTTTGCGGTGACGTCGGCGAACTTTCCGCCGCCGAGGTTGCGATAGACCGTGGGGAAGACGCTGACAAATCCCGCCGGGTTGGTGTACGACGGGCCGGCGCCCTCCGCCGCAAACGCGGCCTCCAGGTCGCCCTCGCGCGACCAGCGGGCATAGTTGCACACGACAAGATCCAGCTCGCCGTCTCCAAAGATGTCGACCCAGACGGCACCCGTGCTCCAGACGTGATCGCCGCCGCCGACGCCGGCCGACGCGGTCACATCGAGAAACCTGCCGCCGCCCTGATTGTGAAAAAGCCGGTTTCCGCCGATGCCTGTGACAAAGATGTCGGGCAGGCCGTCCCCGTCGTAGTCTCCGGCTGCGACGCCCATTCCCAGCATGTCGACGTCCAGCCCGGATCCCCGCGTGACATCGACAAAGTGGCCCGCGCCATCGTTGTGATAGAGGGCACATGCGGACCGGGCGCCCGGCGCCGCAGGGGTCCAGGGCCAATGGGTGCCGCCGGCAAAGAACAGGTCCGGGTGCCCATCGTTGTCGTAGTCGAGAAATGCGACGGCGCCCGCCAGCGTGCTCGGGGGGGCAAAGTCAGCCTGCGTTCCATTGTCGTGCACAAATGCCAGGCCCGCCTCGCGGGTGACGTCCGTGAATTTCGCGGCTGGAGCCTCGCCGGCGGCCGGCGCGAAAGGGAAAAGCCGCGAGAACAGGATGCCGATCAGAATGGCCGCGATCCCCAGCGGCAGCAGCACCGGCCAGAGCGGGGAAACATGATTTATGACGTTTGGTTTGATTGCGCCTCCGGGGTTCCGCTGCCTGCACCAGCATTT
Organism: uncultured Opitutaceae bacterium; assembly: GCA_964547325.1. Lineage (GTDB taxonomy): Bacteria > Verrucomicrobiota > Verrucomicrobiia > Opitutales > Opitutaceae > Palsa-1447. The sequence goes on from CAZJNA010000014.1 coordinate 11,491, forward strand.
AGTCGTGGACTTCCCTTCTGTTGAAGTAAAATCCTCCCAACAGATGAGCGCACGGTCCATGACCCCCACCCTGCTTCGCGGGCTCAGCTTCGCGGCGCTGTGGTCCCTGGTCGGGCTCGCCTTCGCCAGCCAGATCTATCTCTCGAGCAATTTCCTGGGACGTTCGATCACCTGGGGCGAGGCGATCGGCAACGCCCTTGAGGACTGGTACGTCTATGGCCTGCTGTCCCTGCCGGTCCTCTGGCTGGCGCGCCGGTTTCCGCCCGAGCGGGGTTCGCGATGGGCCGTGGCCGGCGTCCATCTGGCGGCCGCCCTCGTGTTTTCGCTGGTCTATGTGTCGGTGCGCGCCGGGGTCGGGGTGGTCAACGGCTGGATCGCCGGCGAATCCGCGACTTTCGCCGAGGTCTTTCGTCCGCTGCTCGTCCACACCTTTCCCTACAATCTCCTGATCTACGGGGTCATTTTTTCCGGCAGCCATGCGCTCGACTACTATCGAAAGTACCACGAGCGAACGGTGCAGACCCTCGAGCTGGAGAAGCATCTGACCGAGGCCCGGCTGCAAGCGCTCCTGCACCAGCTCAAACCCCATTTCCTCTTCAACACCTTGAACGGGATCGCCTCGCTCATGCACACGGACGTCGAGGCCGCCGATACCATGCTGGTGCGCCTCAGCGAGCTCCTGCGGCTGACCATGTCCCAGACCGGCGCGCCCGAGACCTCGCTGCGCGACGAAATCTCGTTCCTCAGGCGGTATCTCGAAATCGAGCAAATAAGGTTCCGCGATCGCCTCGAGGTGGTCATCGCGGTCGACGAGGACGCGCTGGACGCCCGGGTGCCGAGCCTCATCCTGCAGCCGATCGTGGAGAACGCCGTCCGCCATGGGATCGAACCCCATGCCCGCACAGGGCGGATCGAGTTGCGCGGCGCGCGGGAGGCCGGCTCCATCATCCTGACCGTGTGCGACAACGGCGGCGGAATTCCGGCGACAGGCCTGGCGCGGCAAGGCATCGGCCTCGCAAACAGCCGCGCGCGCCTGACCGAACTCTACGGGACGCGGCATCGCTTTGAATTGACGAACCGGCCGGGCGGCGGACTCTCCGTCCTCATGGTGATCCCCTTCCACACATGAACTCCCTGGGAAAGGTACGAATCCTCATAGCCGACGACGAACCCCTGGCATGCAAGCGCCTGAGATCGCTGCTGCCGCAGGACGCCTCTGTGGAGATCATCGGCGAATACGGCAACGGGCCCGAGGCCTCGGAGGCCATCCGCAGGGACCGGCCCGACATCGCCTTCCTGGACATGCAGATGCCCGGGTGCGATGGCTTGAAGCTTGTCGACGAACTCCGGCCCGAGGAGCGTCCCGCCATCGTGTTCGTGACGGCGCACGACAAGTATGCCGTCAAGGCCTTCGACGCGCGGGCCGTCGACTACGTGCTCAAGCCCTACGATCGGGAGCGGATCGAGACCGCCCTCCGCCGGGCGGTCGAGCAGGTGAACGCCCGCCGCTCGGGCGATCTCGGCGCGAAGCTCGAGAGCCTGCTGGCGGACGCGGGCGCGGCCGCGAAGCCGGAGCGGCTGACCGTGAAGACCGGGACCGGCTTCGTCTTTCTCAAGCTCGACGAGATCGTATGGGTCGAGGCGGCCGACAATTACATCACCCTCCACCTGACCGACCGCACCCTGACCGTGCGCGAGACCCTATCGAGCCTGGAGGCTCGGCTGGGCACGGCGCATTTTGCGCGCGTCAACCGTTCGGCGCTCGTGCATCTCGACCAGGTGAAGGAACTGCAGCCGACCTTCCATGGCGACCACGTTGTCGTCCTGCGCAACGGAGCCCGTCTGCCGTTGAGCCGCGCCTTGCGGGGAGATTTCGGCAGGTTCGCCTCCGGCGCCCTATAGCCCGGAAGGCACGCCCTGCTCCAGCGGCAGCTCGCGCAGCACAAGCTGCGGATTCTTCTCGCTGAAATACCGCAAGGTCCAGTCGTTGGGAAAAAGCACGATCGGCTGTTCCAGCTTGTCCGTCCCGAAGCTGACGCCGTTGGCCATGACGATCGCCCCTTTTTTTTCAAGATCGGCGTGCGGCTCGACCCAGCGGAGCAGGGTCCAGGGCGCCGCCTCGAGCCGGGACGCCGCCGCGTATTCGCTCTCGAGCCGGTACTGGACCACCTCGAACTGCAGCGGACCGACGGCGGCGAGAAGCGTCGAGCCAGGCGGCGCGTAGCGGGCCGCGAACGACTGGACGACGCCCTCCTGGAGAAGCTGCTCCAGCCCGGCTCGAAACTTTTTCGAGTCGGATGGATTCGGATTGGAAATGTACGTGAAGACCTCCGGGGGAAAGCGGGGGATCTCGTCAAAGAGGATCGAGCGATCCTCCGTCAGCGTGTCGCCGATCCCGAAGGAGCCGTGCCCAACCATGCCGACCACGTCACCCGGCCAGGCCTCGTCCACGGTCTCCCGATCCCGTCCAAAGAGTTTGTGCGAGGAGGAAAGCCGCACGGTCTTGCCGGACTGCGCGTGGAGGACCGGCATGTCGCGCGTGAACCGCCCCGAGCATACGCGCATGAAGGCGATGCGGTCGCGGTGCCTGGGGTCCATGTTGGCCTGGATCTTGAAGACGAAGGCCGAGAACTTGTCGCTTTCGACCGGGATCTCGCGCGGCACTCCGCCGGCCACCGAGCGGCGCGGCTGCGGCGGAATCGAATCCCTTAGGAATCCGTCGAGGAGGAGCTGGATCCCGAAATTATTGACCGCGCTCCCAAAATAGACGGGCGTCTGCCGGCCGGCCCGCACCGCATCGAGGTCGAAGGGGTGCCCGGCGCCGTCGAGCATATCGAGCTGCTCCCGAACCTCCGCAAACGTGATGTCGTCGAGCTTTGCGCGGACCGCCGGCTCCTCCAGCGACGTCACCTTAACGGGGGCCTGATACGCCCCTCCCTGAACCCGTTCAAAGAGGTGCACCTGCCGCTGCCGGCGTTCGAATACCCCGCGAAATTCCGGGCCGTTGCCCAGGGGCCAGACCATCGGGGATGACTGGATGCCGAGCACTTCCTCAAGCTGGTCGAGGAGTGCGAGCGGGTTCATCGTCGGCCGGTCGCACTTGTTCATGAATGTGAAGATCGGGATCCCGCGGCGCCGGCACACCTCGAAGAGCTTTCGGGTCTGCGCCTCGACGCCCTTGCCTGCGTCGATCACCATGAGCGCGGCGTCCACCGCGGTCAGCACGCGATAGGTGTCCTCGGAAAAGTCCTTGTGGCCCGGGGTGTCGAGGAGGTTGACCGCGTAGCCGTCGTAGTCGAACTGCAGGACGGTCGAACTGATCGAGATGCCGCGCTGCCGCTCGAGTTCCATCCAGTCCGAGGTGGTCGCCCGCTGGTTCTTCCTGTCCTTGACGGCGCCCGCCAGCTGGATCGCGTTCCCGTAGAGGAGGAACTTCTCGGTGAGCGTCGTTTTCCCGGCATCAGGGTGCGAGATGATCGCGAAGGTGCGCCGGCGCGCGATTTGATCGGGAAGGGACATCGAAACCCGCCATGATGGCGAGCACGGCGGCGGAGGTCGAGGAAGTTGCTCCCCGGTTGGTCAGCCGACTTTTGGCGGGCGCACTCCCTTCCTCGTCGGATGCTGCCAATTCCCGGACCGCCGCCAACACCGGCCGCCAAGATCCGCCGGCCAGTTGCCGGCCGGATGGCGGCCACGGATGCGGCGGATGGGGCAGCAACTCCTCGGGCAGGGAGTGCGCCCGCCAAAAGTCGGCTGATCACGGATCTCTTATGGGCGCCCGGCAGGGGCGCCAATATCGAGGAAGGGCAGGTCGGGCAGAATCTGGGTCCTCAGCCGGCGGTCCACCTGGATCCAGCTGACGACATGGTCGTTCTCAAAGCGGACGACCGAGTTGCCGAAGTAATAGGAGTCGGCGGTGAAAAACCAGGGCTGGCCCTGCGCATCGACGACCTCCGCGCGGGTGGACCCGATGGTGAAGTTCGCGAGCTCGTCGGCTTCGAAGTTCGGAAGGACGCGAATACGAAGGCGGGGCACGCCGTTCGACCACCCTGAAACCTTCCCCTTGGCGAAGAATACAACCGAGGAGCCGTAGCGGAAGATGCCCTCCGATGACTCATCAGGCTTCCCCTGGACCGCCAGCACTCTCGCCTCCGAGTCCCCAATGTCGAAGTAGTCAAGTTCGGCATCCGTGATCGTTAGCCCCTCGTTCAATTCCGTCAAACGAGAGGCGACGGAGATGGCCGCCGCCGACCTGGCCGACCACGATGGGCGGTAGGCGGTGGGCTCGCAGGCCGCATCCGCGCTCCAGGCGTCCGCGGGAGCGTCGTTTGCCTCCCCTACAAAGACTCCGCCGGCAGAGCCGGCTGACGCCTGCGCCGGTGAGGCATCCGTCGAAAAAGACGCCGGACGAGCTTCGCGCCCGGCCTCGGCGCGGGCGGTGGAAGCGTAGTCGGAAAGGGCCGAACCATGCTCGCCGCGGCCCGGCGCGCCCCGCGTCGCCTCAGCAGCGCGAATCGCCACCGGGGCCACCGCGGACGGCGCATCGGCGGCAGGCCGGGCTTCCGCCAATGCAGCTGCATCCGGCCGGGATGCAGAAGCCGCAGCCGGCTCGCCCGTTCTCGGCCAGAGGATGCAAGCGCCGACCACCACAGCGGCAGCGACGGCCCCGAGGATCCAGCGGCGCCGCAGCCGAAACGGCGCCCGCGCAGCCTTCGGCGCCGGTGGAGGCTCGGCCCGCCTGGGCTCCGCACTGGATGCCGGACGCCCGGGCCTTGGGGCAGGTGGCGGACGCGCTGCCTTCTGCCGGGGCTTTGGCTTATCAGCCACGCTTGCGCCAGCCTTGCCGGCAGCCTGGGTTGTCCGGGTGGCCGCAGCCGGCTCGTGTCTCTTCTCCTCCGCCTTGAGGTATTTCTTATAAAGGCCCTTCTTGTACAGTTGCTCGTAGGCCTCGTTGACCTCCTTTGTGAGATCCTCCGCGGTCGTCTGCATGAGCGACCCGACTGCGAAACGGTCAGGATGCCATTCCTGAATCAGCTTCCGGTAGGCGCGCCGAATATCCTCGGCGGACGAACCCGGTCTCAGGCCAAGGGTGCTGAAATACTCGTGGATAGGGTTACCCATGCGGGCGCGACCGTCCTAGGGAGCGGCCAGAGCCGGTCAAATCGGCTCAATTCAACCGTGAGCATAGAACTATCTTTCTGCCGGATCTCATTCCCCGGCAATCTGTTGAGAGCCTATTCTCGCCAATGCACGGCGGGCGGCAAGCTTGCGGAGCCGCGGATCACAAGATCGACCGGAAACACGATCGACTTGGGCGCCTCCGCCGCCTTCACGCTGCCCGAATCGAGGGCGCTTAAGAGCGAGGTGACCGCGCGCCATCCCATTTCCCGCAGCGGTTGCCGCACCGTGGTCAGCTGGGGGACCGTAGTGCGGGCGGCAAGCGTGTCGTCAAAACCCGCGACTGAAACGTCCGCGGGGACACGCAGGCCGGCCTCCGCCAGAGCCTCGAGACAACCGACGGCGCAGCCGTCGTTCACGCAGAAGATGGCCTGGGGCAGCGCATGGCCGCCGGCATGGGCGAGCCAGGCCCGGGTGGCATTCCTGCCCTGCTCGATTGTGAACCCGGCCTCCGCGACCAGGGCGCTCGCAAACCGAATCCCCGCTTCCGCGAGGGCCCGCCGGTAGCCGCGCAGCCGACGCGCGGTCCCCAGCAAACCGGGCGGCCCCGCAAGATGCAGGATCCGCCTATGGCCCTGCGCGATCAAGTGGCGCACAAGGTCCGCGGCGCCGCGTTCTTCATCCGTCTCCAGATTTTGGACACCGGGAAGCGGACAATTGGCATGGATCGAGACCAGGGGCACGTGGCGTGGAAGCATCCGGGCGGCGGCGGGCGAAAAGACCGGGGCGATCAGCACGAGCCCGTCGATCCGCCCATCGCAATAGGCGACGAGTCGGGAGACGTCGCGCTCCCAGCCATGCACGGTCAGGATCGAGGTGGTCTGGCCGTGTTCCGACGCAGCCGCCAGGATGCCATGGAGGACTTCGAGAAAGTATTGATCCAACTCGCCCTTCTCCACCACTCCCGCGACGCCCAGGGTATTCATCCTCCGCCGGGCGAGCGCGCGGGCTGCCGCATTGGCCCGGTAGCGCAGCGCGGCGGCGGCGGCCAGGATGCGGGCGCGCGTGGCGGCGGAGATCCGCGAGGAGGTGCGCGCGCCGTTCAGGACCGCCGAAGCCGCCATGGCCGAAACCCCGGCGCTCCTGCCGACGTCCGCGAGGGTGGCGGCGCGTCTTGAGGCGGTCGGAGCGGGGCGCTTCATCGAATCAGGAAATCGGGATAATCCGTTCCGGCGGGTTCCGCCAGCCAGAACCGGACTCCGATACCTGGACCACCCCGGCCGGGCCTCATGGATGGAGTGGCAAAGAAACTGTCGCCCTCCCGCCCGTTCGCCCCATGATATTCAGGGGATGAGACTTGCCCTTA
>CAZJNA010000014.1:18074-21115 GCA_964547325.1 uncultured Opitutaceae bacterium
CCGATCCGGCCACGCTCGTCGCCGCCGGTCGAAACACGGTCGTCCTTTCGGACGTGGTGATCGGCGAAGTTTGGCTGGCGTCCGGGCAGTCGAACATGGAATGGCCGCTGGAACGGGCGCGAGGAGGCGCCGAGGAGATCGCTTCCTGCAACCTTCCCCTGATCCGCGAATTGAAAATCGAGCGTTCCATATCGACGACCCCCGCCCGCCTGGCAAAGACGGGTGGGTGGCGGCCCGCCTCGCCGAGGACGGCCGGAGGCTTCAGTGCGGTGGGGTATTTCTTTGCGCGCGAAGTGCACCGCCGATTGGGCGTGCCCGTCGGAATCATTCACAGCTCGTACGGCGGCACCCAGATCGAGTCGTGGATCGGCGATGACGCCCGCAACTCGACTTCGCTGGCTGCCGTGCTGGCCGCCCGCTGGAAACAGGCGATGAGCGAGTGGCCGCCGGAACGCGTGGCCCGTTATCCTGCCGACATGGAACGCTGGCAAAAGGAGCAGGCTATTGCGGACGCGGCCAAGACGAAGAACCCTCTCCCCTGGCCCGCTCCCCCGGCGACCGACGACTCCCCGGCGCTTCCCGGGGGCTTGTTCAACGGAATGATCGCTCCGCTGGCGCCCTTCGCCATCCGTGGCTTTCTCTGGTACCAGGGGGAATCCAACGTCGGCCGCGACGCCGAATACCCCGAATTGTTCCGCACGCTCATTCAAAGCTGGCGCCGGCAATGGGGCGGGGGCGACCTGCCGTTCAATTTTGTGCAACTTCCCAACTATGCGGACAACGCGCCCCAGGGGACCGCCTGGGCCCGCATGCGGGAAGCGCAAGCCAGCGCGCTGGCGCTTCCGGCCACGGGGATGGCAGTGGCGATCGATGTCGGCGAGGCGGACAACCTCCATCCGACCGACAAGCGAGAGGTCGGCCGCCGGCTCGCGTTGCTCGCGATCGCCCGAACCTATGGCAGGGACGGCGAGGACTCGGGCCCCCAATTCGAACGGGCCATTCCCTCCGGTGAAACCATCCGGGTCCAGTTTCTCCACGCCGGATCGGGCCTGATCGTTCGCGGCAAAGGGGTGCGGTCACTTGAACTGGCCGGACCGGACAAGGTTTTCCACCCGGCCGAGGGGCGCATCGATGGGGATATTTTGATCGTTTCCAGCCCGAACATCACACGTCCCATCGCCGTGCGCTACGCCTGGTCGAATGCGCCCGAGGCGAACCTCGGGAATGGGGCGGGACTGCCTGCCGCGCCGTTTCGCTCGGACAACTGGTAGTCCGGGGGAATGCGGCGGGCAAGCGATAGAATCGGCCTTCAAGAAGCCTGTTAGCGCAGGATCTCCCCCTTTGCCGCATCGCCGGGGACGTCGAGCAACTGGATCTGATTTATGGTCTTGAAGTGCGTATGATCCGCGAATTGCCAGACGATCTTCTTGTCCGCGGTTATCTCGAAGAAGTGGGGCTGCTCGCCAATATGCCCGTGGCCCAGATAATTGCAAAAGATCGTATTGCCGTTCGGCAGGCGCTGGAAGCCGGTCATCAGCCGCAGGGGATTGCCTGGGAGCTCGTCCCCATTCAGCTCCCAGACCGTCTTGAGGGAACCATCGAGCTCCATGACCTTGCGCCCTTCGCCGCAAGCAATGAGGAGGTGCCCATTTGGCAGGAGGAGGCATTCGTGCACGTCGCCCGGCACCGGGATCAGGCGCAGGGTCTTGCCGTCGCCATCGAGCTCCTCGACCTCGTGCTCGCCCTTGCGGCAGACGAAGTAATGGCCGCCCTTCGTTTTTCTGACTCCCCGGAACTGGTCGTGAACATTCACGCTGGCTGGCGGTTGCCTGAGCAGGATCGCCTTCACCACCTGTCCCGCACGGTCGACTTCGACGATGCGGCAGGGGCCGTTTTCCATCGCAAGCACGCGTCCGCCAGGCAACGGCTGGCACGCGTGAACCTCGGTCGCGGGGCCGGCCTTGTACTCCCACACCGTGCGGTAGTCCGGCGTCATTTCGCGGACGCCCTCCTTGTAGCAAAAGAGGTAGTCGCCATTCGGCAGCCACCAGCAGTCCTGGGGATGGTGGCAGGAATACTGCCAAACTATCTTTCCGTCGCCTGAGACGACGGATACCGTGTCGCCGTAGGAATCCGTGCAGATGAACGGATGGGCCGCTCGGGCGGAAAACACGGCAGTCAGGGAGGTGCAGAGGAGAGGCAGACAGCGGAGGACTGCGGAGGTTTTCATAAGAGATCCTGAACGAACGCGGGGTTGTGGCGAAATACGTACTTATTCATTTCATCATGACAGAGCCCGATTGGCGCGGATCAGGGCGAGCCGCTGGTCGACCGCGCTGCGGGTGGTGAGCGCGTCCTCCGGGGTGTTGAGGCACCAGTCCACCAGCCGGTCGACCGTCGTGCGCGCGACGTAGCACCGCGTGTCCGAGCCCGCGTAGTATAGGAGCACGGTTTCGGCCTTGTCCGAAAGTTGCACCCATCCGCTCGAGAAGGTGACATTGGAGACGTCTCCGAAGCCCTCGCCGCCGTAGGGAGCGAGAAAATGGCCGCCGGGCCGTGCGATCACGCGCGAGGGGTCGTCGATGGCCGTCATGAAAAGATAGAGCACGTACCTCAGCCCGGCCGCGCAGCCCCGCACTCCGTGGGCGAGGTGCAGCCAGCCAAAGTCCGTTTTCAGGGGCGCCGGTCCCAGCCCGTTCTTGAGCTCCTTGACCGTGTGGTAGGCGCGGCTGTCGATGATCTTCTCCGGGCCGGTGGAGCCGACGGCCGGGTCCGGGCAGAGCGTCCAGCCGATGCCGCCGCCCGAGCCCACGTCGATGAAGCCGTCCATGGGACGGGTATAGAAGGCGTACTGGCCGCCGACAAACTCCGGATGCAGGACGACGTTTCGCTGCTGGGATGCAGGCGTCCTGAGATTGGGCAGGCGCTCCCATTTCTTGAAGTCGCGGGTCCGGACAACCCCTGCTGAGGCGACCGCGCTTGAGAGATCTTCGGGCCCGGCTTTCGGATCCCTGGCCTCGGAGCAGAATACGCCATAGATC
>CAZJNA010000014.1:21125-40802 GCA_964547325.1 uncultured Opitutaceae bacterium
CAGGCGGATCCAGCGCTTGAAATCCTTCGTGCGCACCATGCCGGCCTGGGCGACCGCCGAGGAGAGGTCGCCGGCGGGGGCATTCGGGTCCTTCGCCTCCGCGCAAAAGACGCCGTAGATCCATCCATCCTTGTGAAACGTGATCCGCATGTCGTAGACATTGGTCTCCGGCGCAATTTCGGGAAGATCGACCGGCTCGTCCCAGAACCTCCATTGGTCAATGCCATTGGGACTCTCCGCGATCGCGAAGAAGCTTTTGCGATCATAGCCCTCGACCCGGACGACGAGATGGACCCGGCCCTTCCAGAGGAAAGCGCCCGGATTGAACGTCGCATTGACGCCGAGGCGCTCCATAAGGAGCGGGTTCGTCCGTGGATTGAGGTCGAATCGCCATTCGAGCGGCACGTGACGATGGGTGACGATCGGGTGCTGGAAGCGTTCGAAGACGCCGTTGTCCCATTCGGGATCTGCGGGATTCCTTCGCGCAAGAAGCCGGGCGTGCTCCCGCTGCAGCTTTGCGAGGCGCCGCGCCCAGGCGCGCGGCGCCGGAACGCCCGTCGTCGATGGCGATTTCCGGCGCGAGAGGAACCCGGGCGCGAGCCCGTCCCTTGTTCCAGAGGTCTTCTTCTTCATATCTTGTGATTAATTTGGTTATTGAGATTCGAAATCTCGTCCAGGCGCGCAAGGGCTTCCAGCCCGCAACGGCCGTTGTGGTAGGGGCATTTCCAAAAACTCACCTTGAGTTCCCGTTCAAGCACGCGGCCCTCCTTCGTGACGCCGCGAAACCACTCTCCCCTCTCCCGATCGACGAGCCTCATCTCGATGAAGTCCCAGGCGCGGAGGGCCGCGCGCAGGAATCGGTCTCGTCCCGAGCGCCGGTAGGCGTCCAGGAAGCCGACCACGGCTTCGGTTTGGGGCCACCATTCCTTGTTGGTGTCGGTGGGGCCGCCCGGCGCCCCTGCATTGAAAACCCCGCCGTCGACATCCACGCCTTCGGCGAGGGTCCGCTCGGCGATCATCGTGGCCAGCGGCCCGATCCGCGCGATGAGCGCCGGATCGCCCAGCACGTCGGCGGACCGGGCGAGCAGCCAGGCGGCCTCGATATCGTGCCCGTACGAGATCGCCTCGGACTGCGGCTTCCAATCTTCCGAGAAGAAGAGGCCGAGATGCCCCGTGGCCGGATCCAGGATTCGGGCGAGCATGACTTCGACCAGCTCAGCAAGGGTGCGGCGCAGGATCGGATCGGGCCACACCCGCAGGAGATTCGCATACGCCTCCATGATGTGCAGGTGCGTGTTCTGCGACTTGGGCGCGTTGAGGTCCACCGCGCTCAGCCTCACATCGGAGATCGGCTCCCACCCGCGGCCGAAAGCTTCGAGGTAACCTCCATTGCGAAGATCCCGCGCGTGCGCCTCCATGAGTCCGAAGACGGCAGCCGCGCAATCGAGGGGTTCGCGGCGCCCGGCCGCCGCGTGGTATTCGGCCAGGGCGTAGATCGCGAAAGCCTGCCCGTAGACCTGCTTCCGATCGCTCCGGACGGAACCAGAGGCGTCGATCGACCACCAGAATCCACCGTGTTCCGGATCATGGAACCGCGTCATCAGGTCGTCGTAGGCGTACTCGGCCATCGCGAGATGCGCGGGGTCCCGCAGCTGCGAATAAGCCGCGGAATAGGTCCACAGGATGCGTGACGTCAGGAGAGCCCCCCGCTCGACGGAGCGATCGGCGACGAGATCGTTTGTCAGCGAGCCCAGAAATCCTCCGCTTTCGCGATCGACAACCCGCTCGATCCAAAACGGCAGGATGTTGCCCCGCAGATCGGCTTCGATGCGGCGCCGGTATTCCGATGTCCCGGATGCGTTCACCGGACCCCGCTCAGCCTAAAATGGAAGGACATGGGATCAGGACGATGGCTTGAGCCGGAAAAGCATGACGTCGTGCGAGTCCACGCGCGCGGCGTGAGGGTCGTTTGCCGTGCCCGCGGGCTTTCCCGTCCAGACATCGGTCACTTCGTAGTACTGCTCCGTCAGAAACGTGAGCTCGTGCATGTCGAGCGTCAGCTCGGCCGGCTTGTCCCCGGTATTGAGGACGCACACGGCCCACTCCTTTTTGGAAAGCTCCTTGGCCCAGATCTCCTTGTCCGCGTCGACCCGGAACCGAAAACCCTGGTGTCCGAGGCGGTCCTGGTCGATCGCAATCACGGCCCTGTTGGTCAGGAGACCGCGGACTTCCGGGCTCATGCCGCGGACGTCGTTGCCCGCAATCAGGGGCGCGGCCAGCATGCACCACAGGCTGAATTGGGCGCGCGATTCGGCGAAGGTGAGCCCCGTGACGCCGACCTCGAGCATGTCGGGGTCGTTCCAATGATCGGGGCCCGCGTATTTTTCCAGCCCGACATTCATGTCGAGCAGGGTCTTCCAGCCGTGCTCCCATTTCCTTTCGCCGACGCCCGCGTATTGCGGGGCGACGTCGCCGGTCGTCCGCCAAAGGTGGGCGACGGGCTCCGCCCAGCGCCACGGCTGGCTCTGGCCCCATTCGCAGAGGCTGAAGACGATCGGGCGCCCGGCGGCCCGGAGCGCATCGCTCATGATCCGGTAGGTCTCGGGCCCGTTCGCCGTCCCATGGTCGCACCAGTCGTACTTCAGGTAGTCGACACCCCAGGATGCGTAAAGCCTCGCGTCCTGGAATTCATGGCCCCGTCCGCCGGGGTATCCGCCGCAGGTCGTCTTGCCGGCGCAGTTGTGGATGCCGAACTTGAATCCCTTGGCGTGAAGATAGTCCCCCAGCGCCTTCATGCCGTGGGGGAATTTCGCGGGATCGGGGACCAGGTTGCCCTCGGCATCCCGCTCCTTGTTCTCCCAGCAGTCGTCGACAACGATGTACGTGTAGCCCGCATCGCGCATTCCGTTGGCAATGATCGCGTCGGCCGTCTCCTTGACGAGGGCCTCGCTGCAGTTGCCTGCAAACGTGTTCCAAGTGTTCCAACCCATCGGGGGCGCCGGAGCAAGTCCCGCGAATTTCTGTGCGTGGGCCGCGCTCGCCACAAGGGCGGCACAGGCGAGGAGGCGGGTAAACGTTTTCATCGGTTGTTCATGGGTTTGAAAAAAGCGCCGTCAATTCTGCGGAGGGGCCGCCGGGCGGTGCATCGCCTGCTTGAAGAAAGCTCCGCTGCCCGTGGGAACGAATCCGTCAAAACTGCGCAGCATTTGGGGCTTCCAATCCGGATCGAAGACCCAGGCGACCCAGCTGATCCCGCGCTGCTCCAGGAACCGCGTGATGCGGTTGCCGTAGTGATCGTCGTCGACCTCCTCGCCCGGCTGGAGGCTGAATCCGATCTCAGTCGCGATGACCGGGTACTTGTCGGCGGCAAAGGCGAAATCCTCATCCCACTTCGGCTCCCAGGGACGCGTCCGCTTGTCGGCGTAGGGATGCGTGACGTAGCCGATGCCCTCGGCCCGGACGGGATCGTAGCGGATCGCGTCGAGATCGTATGCCCAATCGAATCCCGCCACCAGGGGAACGGTGTCCTTGTCCCAATAACGGATCACTCCGATCATCTGCTCGTTCAGATCCCTCCAATCCGCCCAGCTCAGGGGACCGAGCATTCCGTTGAAGTGGGTCGGCTCGTTGAAAAGCTCATAGAAGGCGACCGTCGGACGGCCGCGAAAATGCATCGCGATCCGCCGCCAAAAATCGAGGGTCTCGGCCACCGTGGTCTCGTACACCGGCTCCTGGAACATCCCCGCCTTGAGATTTCCGATGGAATGCCAATCGATGATCACGTGGATCCCGAGGTCGCCGCACCAGCCGACCGCCTCGTCGAGGAGTGCCAGGTATCCCGAGGGGGTGCGGCTTCGCCATGCGCCCGGGTGCACCGGCAGCCTCACCAGGTTGGCTCCCATGTCCTTCACCGCGGCAAACAGCTCCTTGTTCCAACGGCCCTGCCGCGCCAACGTGTCGGGATCGGCCACCGACAGTCCGCGAAAGAGGACGATCCCCCCGCTGGGATCCACGAAATGATTCCCGCGCACCGATATCCGCGCAAGGGGATCCCTTTCCTGCGGGCCGGGTGTCGGGAGCCACGGAGGGAGCGATAGGATGACCGCGGCATGCCGGCTGATGGGAGGCGTGGGCAACTTGAGCAGGCCTCCGGAATGTTCGATGACCATCGAGGAGGATGGCAGGCCGGTCGAGGTATCCCACCAGGTCACCTTCCAGGTCCCGGCCGGAATGTCCTCGAGTTCGGCAACGCCCGCCACGGGCGCGGAGGGCGCCAGCGAATACAGGTTTGGCTGGTTCCAGATCCAGGCCGCCATGAACCGGCTGTTCCGGCGGCCGATCAGCGAGAGGACAGACGACTTTCCATCCGCCGTTTCGAACTGCGCGGAAAACGCCCGCAGGTCGCGCTGGGCCGCCAGGCCGCTGGCCGTAAGGAAGCGATTCACGGCCCCGAGCTGATCCAGGCGGTGCTGCTCGAACAGCTGCCACCCGTCCCAGGGCTGGGCGGGGATCGGCCCCTCCCCCATGATGCTCGCCCAAACGATCGGGAGAAGGGTCAGGCCCGCCTTCCTCGCGGGTTCGGGAAGATGCATTTTGTCGTCACCCATCTCTCCGTAGAATGCAGGCCGATCGAGCGAGTCGACCGGCGGCTTGAAGCTGCGCGCGGCTGCGATCGGGTCGGCGGCGTAGAGGTGCGGCTGGTAATAATCCATCTTCCGATAGATCGGGCTTCGGAGTTTCTCGGTGCTGGTGGTGACGAGGTGCCGGTACACATCGACGGAGCGGATAAAATCGGCCATCTCATCGTGCCAGCGGGCCACATCGGCTTCACGGCCGTCGATCATGGCGTTCGTCCAATGCACTTCGTTGAACAGCTCCCAGGCGACGACGGCGGGGCACCATCCCCAGCGCGCGACGATCGTCCGGTATTTTGCACGGGTAATCGCCCGCGCCCGGGCGTCGGTGAAGAAATCGGGCGGCGACTTAAGAAAGCCTCCAGGATTGGCGTCGTTCCAGGGATTGATACCCCAATCCGAGTCGTTGTGGGTCGTGTACTGCCCATGGTGCTGGAGGACGACCTGGATGTAGACGCCGTTATCCTCGGCCGCCTCGAGGAGACGATCCCATTTCAGGGCGACGCGTTCATCCAAATATCCGGGCTGAGGCGACGGTCCCAGGGAGGCGGGAAGCCAGTCGAGATTCATTCCGTTCCAATGGGCCATCCACACGCGCATCCAATTCAGCCCGGCGCGGGCGAATTCGGGAATCGCGCGCAGGTGATATTCGAGCGTGCTGTCGGGCGCCCAGGCAAGATTGGCCCCGATGGGAATATAGGCGCGTCCATCCGACCGCTTGAACAGGTGGGGATTTTCCGGGTCGAGCGCGATCGCCGGCAGGACGGCGTCGTCCCGGTTCTCGATATCGGCGGGAGAAACGAGCCGGACCCCAAGGCTCGCGCGACCGCCGGCCGCCGTTCCTTCGGTCACGCGGCCAAAGCGGTAGTCCCCGCGTTCATCCGGACGGGCCCGGACCGCAAAAACGTCGGCGCCGGCGCAATACGCCGGCAAATCGAGCGTTCGTCCGGACGGCGTGACGACTTCCGCCCAGAGTTCCCGGGCAAAGGGGCTTGAGACGGAAGGATTGGGCGGCGGAACGAAATCGAACTCGACCGGCCTCGCGGCGGCGCGCGCCAGCGGAGCCAGCAGGAATGCACCGAGGACGATGAATCCGCGCGAAAGCATGAGCGGTCGGCTCAGGACTCGAAATCGATCTCCGGCGCCGGGGCGGCCGCCTTGCCCTGCATCGTCGAGCGGTAGATTCCGGGAGACTCCCCGGTCATGCGCTTAAAGAACACGCACATGTACTCCATGTGCTCGAAGCCCGTGAGCTCCGCCACGCGCTTAAGGGGAAGATCGGTCTCAAGCAGCAGCCGCCGGATCTTTTCGAGCTGCGTCCGCCGGATCTCGGCCTGGGGGGAGCGGCCGATATGATGCCGAAACTTGCGTTCCAGCTGGCTGCGCGAGGTGTGCGCTTCGCGCAGCACGAGGTCCACCGTGATCCCGTGGCAAGCGTGCTCCCGGATGAAGCTCAGCGCCTTGGCGACGATCCGGTCCTCGACGGCGAGGACATCAGTGGAGCGGCGCGCGATGACCCCCAGCGGGTCGACCCGCTGGTCCAGCGACTTCGGCTTGCGGCCCGCGAGAAGATCGCAAAGCAGGGCAGCGGCGCGGTAGCCCGATTGGAACGCGTTCGGTGCCACGCTCGAAAGGGCGGGATAGGCGAGCTCGCAGCGGATTGCGTCGTTGTTCGCCCCCAGGACAGCGACCTCCTCGGGCACCAGGATGCCGGCGGCGTGCGCTGCGGCCATGACCTCCTGGGCGCGCATGTCGTTGCACGCCATGATTCCGATCGGCTTGGGCAGGAGCCGCAGCCACGCGGCAAGCTGATCGATCTGCTCCTCGTACCAGGACGGGGTGAGATCCCCGGGATAGTCCACCTCGTGCACCGTGCAGTGCCGCCCGCCGAGAGTCGCCGCCTCCACGAATCCGTCCTGCCGCTCGCGCGACCAGCTCACATTGGAAAATCCTGAAAATGCCAGATTCTGATACCCCTTTTCGGTGAAGTGCTCGGCCCCGAGATGACCGATCCCGACATTATCGGGACGGATCTTGGGCACCCGGGGAAAGAGCTCGACATCATTCAAGTCCACCAGGGGAATCTTCAGCTCGGCGCAGGCCTTCACGAGTTCGGGGGTCGTATGGCGGCTGATCACCCCGTGCCATTTCTTGCTCTTGAGCCAGTCGAGGTCCGTCTCCGCGCGGGCCTGATCGTCGTGAAACGCCGACCAATACTCGTGGGTGCGCTCAAAATGCGCGATCCCCTTCAGCATGGCCGTGCTCTCCTCGAACCGCGTCTTGAAGATCAGCAAAACCTCCGGTCTCACGGTCCCAGCGTGAGCGCCATCGTCCCCGCAGGCAAGCCCCGGCGCAACCGCGGTCGCGCGCGGACGCCGCGGCTTGGATCCACAGGACTGGACCGGGGCTATCATCGTCAGCCGGCGGCGGCCTCAAGCGCATCGCGGCTTCGGCGCGCCTTGAGGTCGTATGCGATTTGCGACATTCTCGTCTCGTTGAGCGGGTAGAGCAGCACGAGCGCGATGGAGACGATCCCAAGCGCCGCCGGGAGAACGCTCATGAGCAGCACAAGGCCGTGCAGCGAGGCCGGCGTCTGGGCCGTATTGGCGACGAAACCCACGCTGTGCATCAGGAGCAGGGTGAAGCCCCCTCCGATGGCCCAGCCCTGTTTCTGCGAAAAAATCGAGGCGGAAAAGATGAGGCCCGTGGCCCGCCGTCCCTTCTTCCATTCCGCATAATCCGCGGTGTCGGCATACATCGCCCAGAGCAACGCGCTCAGCGGCCCGCCCGTGATCGAACCGACGGCATTGATCCCGTATATGAGAAGCAGCTGATCCGGTTTCAGAACGTAAAACGCGGCGGTGGAGAGAACGGCAACGACGAACAGGCAGACAAACGCCATTTTTCGGCCGACAAGGCGGGCGAAAAAGGGAACGAGCATGGCTCCTATCAGGGACAGCATCTGGTTGCTCGTGTTGAACACTGAAACCAGGCTTTCCCACTGCCACACCTGTGTGCCGGCAACGGACTTGGGCAGGAACCCGGGCAGCGTCACGGTCCGCGGACCGACGTAGTATTTGAAATAGTACGCGATGGCGTTCCCGCGCAGCGCCACAAAGAGAATGAAGGTGATCGTGGTTGCGAGCAGTATGAGCCAGGGCCCGTTCGTAACCAGGTCGCCGATGTCCTTGATCGCCGAGGTCTTTTGCTCCTTGGGCGGCAGGACGCGTTCCCGCGTATTGAAGAAAACGATCAGAAAAAAGGCCACCGCCGCGATTCCGTAGATGACAAACGTCATCTGCCATCCCCGCTCGTTGGTCGAGGCTCCCAGCCACCCTCCGGCCTTCGCCATGGGAAGAAGCGTTGCCGAAACAATGATCCCGGCGGCAAAGGCGCCGACGAACTTTATGGAGGAGAGCGCAGTCCGGTCGTTTGGATTCGACGACATCACCCCGAGCATCGCCGTGTAGGGGATGTTGATCACCGTGTAGATGATCATTAGCGCGTTGAACGTGACATAGGCCCAGACGAGCTTTCCTCTCGCGCCCAGGTCAGGCACCGTGAAGGTCAGAAATCCGGCGATCGCCAGAGGCACGCCGCCCCAGAGGAGATAGGGCCGAAACTTGCCCCAGCGGGACTTCGTGCGGTCCGAGATCATGCCGATGACCGGATCGATGAAGGCGTCGGTGCTCCTGCTCAGCCCGATCATGGCTCCGGCGGCAAGCGCAGTCAGCCCGAAGATGTCCGTGTAGAAGATCAGGAGGTAAGTCGAGACCGTCTGCCAATAGAGGCAGCATGCCAGGTCGCCGAATCCATACGCGAATTTCTCGCGCATCGGGATGGTGTCCTGGGCGGTAGTCATAGGGGTTGGGGCCATTCGCGACTCAAGCCCGCGCAAGACGGGCTCGTTCGTCGTCCGGGGTTGTCGCCGGACTCGGACATAGTTCCAGCAATGCCGGCGGGGGCAAGCGCAGTGTGTTGCCCACGGTTACGCGCCGCCTGCGCAAGCCTTGAGGGGATTGTCCTTTATGAATTGAACAACCTCCGCCGCCTCGCAGAAACACAGCGCGGAAAACGTGTCGGCCGCGCCATAATAGATGGCGATCCGTCCGGTCGCCCCGTCGCAAAGGCACCCGACCGGGAAGCAGACGCCGGGCACAAATCCCGTCAATTCATAGGGGGCCTCGGGCACCAGAAGGGGCTGGTTGGCGCAGGCGAGCACCTTCCAGGGCTGTTCGAGGTCGAGCAGCATGGCGCCCATCGAGTAGACGTAGCCGTTGCAGGTCGTGGTCACGCCGTGATAGAAAAGCAGCCATCCCTCGCTTGTCTCGATCGGCGACGGACCGGCGCCGATCTTCGTCGCCTGCCACCAGGGGCCGCCGCGGCCGGCAACATGGCGGTGCCTGCCCCAATGCACAAGATCGGGGCTTTCGCTCACGAATATGTCGCCAAAGGGAGTGTGGCCGGTGTCCGATGGCCGGCTGAGCATCAGGTACTTGCCTCCAAATCGGCGCGGAAAAAGGACGCCATTCCGGTTGTATGGCAGGAACGCATTTTCGAGCTGCTCGAAGTGCACGAAATCGGAAGTCCGGGCGACGCCTATCGTGGGCCCGTGGTACCCATTGCACCAGGTGACATAGTGCGTGCCTTCGATGAGCGTCACCCGCGGATCGTAGCCATAATCAAATTTCCCGACCTCCGCGTCCGCGCCGGAAAACGCGATTGGCTTCGGCTCGAAAACAAACTTGAACCCGTCGGTGCTCCGGCCGACATGGAGCGCCGGCACCCGGCTCATGCTTTCCGTGCGAAAAACCCCGGCAAACCCGCCCTGCCAGGGGACGACCGCGCTGTTGTAGATGCCGGTCACACGGGGAAGCGGGCGGCGGCCGATGACCGGATTGCCGTCATAGCGCCACACCAAATCCTGGTTGGCCGCCGGCTTGGACTGCCAAGGAATATTGGGCAACGACGGCCCAACGATCTTAAACTTCATGGATGGAATTAGGGGATCCCGACTTCGCGGCTGTCGGGCGCGGACCCACCGTTCATGCAGCAGACGGAGGAGGGGAAAGCGGAGGATAGCGGGCCCGTGAAGCGGAGAGTATGAGAATCCTTGCCATGTACTTGAGAATCCCTCCTTAGCGATTCCGCCCGGGCGAAAAACGGCAATGATCCGTGCCCAACCCCATGAGAAACCTGCCCGGCGTTTCGCTTGCTTGTCTCATCTCCCCGATTGCGGCCGCCCATCCGGGTATGGCGGCGAAGTCCGTCCGTTGACACGCACGTGACACGCCGGGAATTCATGGAGATCGCCGCCACGGCCTCCGCCGCACTCATGCTGCCCATCCCGGCCGGCGCAACCTCCAACGCCGCTCCCCGCCCCCAAGTGCGCATCCCGCGCTGGCGCGGCTTCAATCTCACGGCGCTCACCGGCGGCCAACGCGGCCGCACTTTTCCCGAAGCGGATTTCGAATGGATGGCCGAGTGGGGCTTCGATTTCGCGCGCCTGCCCCTCTCCTACTGGGCCTGGTCCAGTCCCCACGACTGGATGACGATCGATCCGGAGGCGATTGCGCCGGTCGACCAGGCGATCGAATTCGGGCGCCGGTACGGGATTCACATCAATCTGAATCTCCACCGGATTCCGGGCTATTGCGTGAACGGCCGCGAACTCGAGCCCTACAAGCTCTTCGACAGCCCGCGCAGCTCGATGGAGCGGGCCCTGGAAGCCGCCCTGCACCATTGGCGCTTTTTCGCCGAGCGCTACCGGAACATTCCGGCCGCGCACCTGAGCTTCGACCTCTTGAACGAACCGCCCTTCATGGCCGACCAGTCGCGCTATCTCGAAATCGCGCGCGCGCTGATCGGCGCGATCCGGGAGTCGAGCCCGGATCGGATAATCGTGGTGGACGGCGCCGACATCGGACAGACGCCCGTTCTCGGGCTCCTCGACGAGGGGATCGTTCAAAGCACGCGCGGCTACCTGCCCAAGATGGTCAGCCATTACACCGCAACGTGGGTGCCGCACCGGGAATTCGAATCGTTTGACAAACCCACGTGGCCCATGCTCGACCAGCACGGCGTCCTGTGGGATCGCGAGAATCTTCGCCACGAATTGATCGACACCTGGAAGCCCCTCGTCGACCGGGGAGCTCCGATTCACGTCGGCGAATGGGGCTGCTACACGCGGACCCCCCACGCCGCATGCCTCGGCTGGATGGGCGACCTGCTGGCCCTCTGGAAGGAAGCCGGCTGGGGTTGGTCGATGTGGAATCTCCGCGGCGACTTCGGCATCCTGGACAGCGGGCGGCCGGACGTCGCCTACGAGAATTTCCGGGGGCACAAGCTCGACCGTCAAATGCTCGAGCTCCTGCTGGCGAATTGATTTGGCCGGGCTACCGGCCGGCGAGCCGGGCGGCGCGTTCCATCAATTCAAAGCAGGAACGGGAGCTGTGGTAGGGGCATTTCCACAGCGAAACCTTGGGTCGCGGAAGGGGCCGCCCATCGCGGGTCACCGATTCGATCCAGTCGCCGTGGAGGCGGTCGACAAACCGCGTCTCGATTACCTCCCAGCTTCGGCGCGACGACTCCAGGAACCGGGGATCCCCCGAGAGCTGGTAGGCGTTGAGAAATCCCACGGCGGCCTCCGCCTGGGGCCACCAATCCTTGTTGGTGTTCGTGAAGCCGCGCGGCCCGCCCTCGTTCAGGACGGCTCCGTCCGCGTCGACGCCCTCCGACAGGGTCGCCTCGGCCACGGCCAGCGCAACCGGCTCCAGCCGGCGCAGAAGAGCCGGGTCGCCGAGCACCTCCCCCGCCTCGACCAAGAGCCAGCTCAGCTCGATGTCGTGGCCGTAGGAAACGGCTTCAGACACAGGCGTCCAGTCCTCCCGCATGAATAAGATAAGATGATAGGTCCTCGGATCGAGGATATGGGCGAGCATCGTCTCGATCAGCGCCCGCTGGTTCCCCCTGAGGCCGGCGTCCGGCCACGCGCGAAGGAGGTTCGTGTAGGCTTCCAGGATGTGGATATGGGAATTCTGCGACTTGGGAGCATCGCCCAGCAGGTTGTGCGGCGTCGCGTGCCAATCCCGGTCGAGGGAATCGAGATAGCCGCCGTTCCTGGCATCCCGCGAATGAAGCTCAATCAGCCGGTAGATGGCGACCGCCTCCTCCAACGCCGCCTTGTCTCCGGTGGCGCGGTAATATTCGGCCAGGGCATAGATCCCGAAGGCCTGACCGTAGACCTGCTTGTGCGCATCCAGCGGCCGGCCCTCCGCAGTGATCGTCCAATAGAGCCCTCCTTTCTCCCCGTCGACAAAATGGCCGACGAGGTCGCGATAGGCCCAACGGGCCATCTCAAGGTATTCCGGATCCCGGTAGACGCGGTAGGCCTTCGAAAAGGTCCAGAGAATCCGGCTCGTAAGGAGCGCCCCGCGCGGCGCATCCGCGTGGACGCGCATGTCCGAATCAATCAGCCCGTAAAATCCACCGTTCGCCTTGTTCCGGGTGAATCTGAGCCAAAAGGGAAGGATGTCGCCGCGCAATTCCCGTTCCGCCCGATTCGACAGCTCCCGCACTTCCGCGGCGCCGGCCACAGGGCTGACGGGAATCGAAGAGGCGTCGCCCGCCGCGGCGGGCGTCGCCCGGACGCCGTCCCCGGCGGCGAGGAAGCCGGCGGCAAGCAGTAGAAGGCCGCGGCGGGGTCTCATCTGGAAAGCCGCGCGAGACTGGACCACACGGGCCCCTTGGGCGAACACTTTCAACGCGAAGAGAATTCGAATCGCGGCTGCCGGATGGAGAATTCTTGCCGCGGAAATGAGAACCTTGCCGTCCGGGGCAAGTTTTGTTTGCCCTCGGCCCGGTTTGCCGAATTGTCGCCCCACCCCATCCAGGCAAGCGCGTTGGGGACAACGCGCTCCACCCCCCAACGATCGCGTCACCCATGCAACTGCACGCCCTCGATGTCGGAATCATCGTCGCCTACTTCTGCTTCGTCCTGACTATCGGTTTCTGGGTGTCGCGCCGGGGGGCCAAGGATCTCGACAGCTATTTCCTGGGCGGCAAAAAAATGCCCTGGTACGTCCTCGGCATTTCCGATGCCTCCGGGATGTTCGACATCAGCGGCACGATGTGGCTCGTGTACGCGCTGTTTCTCTACGGACTGAAGAGCATCTGGCTCCCCTGGGTCTGGCCGACCTTCAACCAGATATTTCTCATGGTTTTCATGAGCGCATGGCTGCGGCGCTCCAACGTGCTCACGGGGGCCCAGTGGATCCAGACGCGCTTCGGCAACGATCGCGGCGGCGTGCTTGCCCACCTCAGCGTGGTGGCTTTCGCGCTGATCAACGTCATCGGCCTTCTCGCTTACGCCTTCAAGGGCATCGGGAAGTTTGCCGTCGTCATGCTGCCCTGGCATTTCACCAGGGCCACTCACGGGCTCCTGACCGACGAGAACATCTACGCCATGATTCTCCTGGGGCTGACGTCGCTCTATTCGATCAAGGGCGGCATGGTCAGCGTCGTGATCACCGAGGTGGCCCAGTTCACCATCCTGACGCTATCCGCTATCATGATCGGTGTCATCGCCCTCACCAAGGTCACCCCGGAGATGATCGCGCACAGCATCCCAGCGGGCTGGATGAGCCCCTTCTTCGGCTGGAGGCTGGGATTGAATTGGGACGGCATCCTCAAGACCGCAAACACGGCCCTGCACAATGACGGCAACGAGTTCTTCTCGGCCATATTCGGCCTGATGTTTTTCAAGGGCGTGCTGGCGAGCCTGGCGGGCCCGGCGCCCAACTACGACATGCAGCGGATCCTCGCCACGCGCAATCCGCGCGAGGCCTCGCTCATGAACGGCATGGTAACGGTCGTCCTCATGTTTCCCCGCTACCTCATGATCGCCGGGATCACCGTCCTCGCCCTGGCCTTCTGCATGCCGCAGCTCCAAGGCCAGGCAACCCCGGACTTCGAGAAGATCCTTCCCTTGGTTCTGAGCCAGCAGGTGCCGACCGGCATCCTGGGATTCCTGCTCGCCGGGCTTGCGGCGGCCTTCATGTCGAACTTTGCGGCCACACTGAACGCGGCTCCCGCCTACGTGGTGAACGACCTGTACAAGCGCTTCATAAATTCCAATGCCGGCGCGAAAAGGGAGGTCGCCCTCAGCCGCATCGTCTCCCTCGTCTTCCTCGTCATCGGAATATCCCTCGGCCTCGTCACGGACAGCATCACGACGGTGATGATGTGGCTCGTCGGCGCCCTCTACGGCGGATTCGTCATGGCCAATGTGCTGAAATGGTATTGGTGGCGCTTCAACGGCCATGGCTACTTCTGGGGGATGATCGCGGGCATCGGCGGGGCGATCCCGATGGTCGTGCCAGGGGTCGCCGAGGCGATCGTCGGCCACCGCTTCAATCTGCTCTACACCTTTCCCTTCCTTTTCGTCATCTCCCTCGCCGGATGCCTCGCGGGAACGCTCCTGAACAAGCCCACGGACGAGGAAACCCTGAAGCAATTCTACAAGACGGTGAACCCATGGGGATGGTGGGGCCCGATCCGCAAAAAAGTGATGCGGGAAAATCCGTCGTTCATCGCAAATCGCGACGCCGTCCGCGATCTGGGAAACGTCGCGGTGGGCATCATCTGGCAACTTTGCCTCGTGACACTTCCGATCTACCTCGTCCTTCGCCAGTGGACCTGGGTGGCGGGGATCGCGATCGTCCTCGCAGCAACGTCGACCTGCCTGAAGTTCACCTGGTTTGACCGGCTGGAGAAGGCGCCGTCCAAGTAGGGGCTACCACCCAAGTGCGCGGCGCAACAAGGGCTCCAGCTCGTCGGCCATCGCCTCGTGCTCCCGTCCCGAGGGATGCTCGTTGCCGGGCACGCCGGCAGCGTGGCTGAGCGGTGCCAGGATCACCCGGGAGTCGGCGGAACGGGCCACGATTTGTTCCAGATAAGCGCGCAGCACGCTCCGGCGCGGGCCCCGGGCGGAATTGTCGGCGAGCATGGGCGACTCCATGAGAAAAATGAGGGCCTTCGGGGCGTCCGCACGCACCTTTCGAATGAAGCTCAGGTAGGCGCCGACAAAATCGCCTTCCGCGGGGATTCCCGGGCTGAAATCATTGGTGCCGAGCTGGATTCCGATGGCGTCCGGCACGTACCGCGCGTGATCCCAGGGAACCCCGGGCTCATCCGGAAGCGCCCGTTCGTAGAATTGGGAGGCGTTGCCCGTGGCGCGGTTTCCCTGCCAGTCGCGAAAGATCCCGCGGCCGCCATAGCTGACCAGATGGCATTGCGCCGAGAGGCGACGCGCCAGGATCATTCCATAGGAGAGGCGCGCATCGCTATTGGCCGGGTCGTGGAAATCGCGGCCGGGCTGGAAGTCCGTCAACTCGCCGCACGTCACCGAATCGCCGATGAACATCAGCTTGCGGACTGGCAGGTCCGGAGGCGGCAGCACCTGCGCGCCGTCTCCGAGCATGAATCCACGGATGGTGCAGACTCCCTGCCAGCTCTCGTTGCGCCGCACGAGAGCCACCGTGTGCGCCGACGCGCCGACGCCGCGGACAAGCGGGTAAAAGCCGGCTCCAGGCCCGACGGCCAGCTCGACGAAGGCCCCCCCGTCGACGCTGACATCGAAATAAAGGGGCTTGGGAGCCTCGACCTGAACATTCAGCGAGTCTCCCCGGAATCGCAGGTGCGCCGTCACGCCGGGAAAGGCCATATGCACGGAGCCACCCGCCCCGATCGCGACGCGGCCCTCATAGACGAAGGCCGCGTCGTTCGCCGGGACAAATCGGGACGCGCCGCCGGCGGTCGCCGCGCCGACGCCAGCCGCCACACCCAGCGCTCCGGAGAAAAACCGCCGCACGAGGCGCCCAGCCTGAAGGAAGAGGCCGCAAGCCGGGGTGGATGATTTGGCGGGGTATTTCATCCAATCATTCGGTTGGCCTACAATTTCGCGCGCAAGTCGTCGGGCAACAAGCCCAGCGAGGCTTCCCGCAGCTTGGGATCCGGAATCGCAAATCCGAAGGCCCGTCCGAGGACCAGCAGGCGGTAAAGGGTTGCCGTGGGAAGGGCGCGCAGCCTCGGCTGATTGATTTCGACCAGGCAGCGGCGCACCTGCTCCCGGGCCAGGTCCAAGCGGCGGCCCTGGGCCAGGACGATCGCAAGAGCAACCCGCCGATCCCAAGGGAGCGTCCGAATGGCACCGCTCCCCAGCCGGGGCATCAGGATTTTCAACGAGCCGGCGAGACCCTCCGTGTCCCCCACCGCGACTTCAACCTGCGCCCGGGCGACCCAGGCGCCCATATTCGCGGGAAATCGGCGCAACGCGACGGCGACGGCGGCCGCCTGGTCGAGCCGGCCAATTTCCACAAAATACTCTGCCGTCCGACTCAGGGCCACGGCATCTTCCTGGTCTTCAACAACCTCGAATACGGTCAATGACTGCCCTTCGAATCCCGGAATCCTCGGAAGCTGGTAGGCCACGGGCCGCAACCAGGGCGGCACCCTCCAATTATGCAATCGGCTCATGAACGTGCCTTCGAGCTGGCCCATTCCCATTTGGGCATAGACATCCAGATAGGGATCCCAGGACGGAATCACGATATGAGTTACTCCCCGGCGATCGATCAATTCCTTGGCCTCTTCATTGGTTGACGCGCTCGCGATCCGGACAGCGGCCTCCAAACCGTCCCGGTCTTCCCAGCCGAGTGTCGCCAGTCCTCGAAGGCCGCCATAGTAATGGAGCGCGACGGTCGCGTTGTCGGGCGCCAGAACGACGGTCGTATCCGGGTCTGCGTGCGCTTCAAGCCAGCGGGCGAGGTCCCGCTCGATGAGCTGGAAGACATCCGATTCATTCAGCGGCGCCCTCGTCCCGGAATCGGCGCGCGAAACCCAAAGAATCGCGCCGGGAAGAAGCATCATCAGGAAGAAGCCGGACCACGTACGGCGAAGGAAGCTCGATGCGGACACAGCCCCGGGCGCCGCGACGCTCGCGGCGACAAGGGCCATCAGGAGGGCATCGGCTTCATTCCACCAGCGGAGTTGCCGGAATGCAAAACACAGCGCCAGGGCGACCGGGCCCAGGGCGATGGCGATCGACGAGCGCTGCCCGGCGCCCGTGCCGCCCCGCGCCAGAAGCCAGACTGCAGGGCCGATCACAAGCAGGGGAAGAAGGGTCGCCCAGACCGCGGGGCTCATTCCATCGGCCGAAATCCATGCCGCCAGGTTTACGGCTGAGGCGGCTTCGGCCAGGCGCGTCAGCCGCATCGCGGGCAGGTCGACAGCAAGAAAGCCCAGATCGTGCGTCCGCCACATGACAATCGGAACGACCGCGATCCCGATCCCCGCACATACCCATCCGGCGATATTTCCAAGAGCCGGCCTGCCCTTTTCTCCCTGAATCCAGGCGGCGGTCCGCGCCAGCGCCTCCCCTCCGCCAAGCCAGGCGATCGCGAATATCGGGTGGATGGCCCTGAGCTGCCA
Organism: uncultured Opitutaceae bacterium; assembly: GCA_964547325.1. Classification (GTDB taxonomy): domain Bacteria; phylum Verrucomicrobiota; class Verrucomicrobiia; order Opitutales; family Opitutaceae; genus Palsa-1447. The sequence continues at coordinate 38,249 of CAZJNA010000014.1, forward strand.
GCCGCCCAGGTGCGAGGGAAAAAATTCGATCGCATAGGCGGCCAACGTGGCCAGTGCTCCGCCTCCCGCCCAAACCCGCCAGGGGCTCAGCACGACCTTGCCGCCGGAAATCGTCGGACGGCCTCGGGCGACCGCCGCCGAGATCAGCCCACCCAATGCTGCGCCGGCGATGGCCGGCGCCTCCGCCCCCACGTTGATCCAAAGGCCGACCCCGCCCGTGACCCCGGCAATGAAAAACCAGCGTCGAGCCCGTCGGTCGGCGTCCGCCGCGCCGGAATGCAGCGCTCGAGATCCCGCGACCAGGAGCAGGATGGACCAAAGCGCGCAAGCGCAGGCCAGTCCTTGATCGCTGGGTGCCCCCGGAAGAAATCCAGCGCCAAATGGAAAGGCGGCCGCCAAGCCGATCGAAATGAGCGCGGCCGCCAGACCCCCAAAGTGCCGTGCCGCAAATGCCGCCGATACGACCAGGATCAGGATCTGAAGGACAGGGTCGGCGACGAACGCGGCCCATTCCAGCGATGCGCCAATCGGACGTCCCGAGACGCGATGGTCGCACCAGGCGAGCAAACCCAGCCACCAGCGATAGGGAGAGGTGGCATAGACCGCCCGGCCAATAGGCGCGTTCTCATAGTCGATGTGGCGCACCCTGAGTTCGCGGCCGGCGATCATCTGCCTTGTCTGGGCTAGCCACCCGTAGCTGGCGTTGTCATGCCCGGGCACGATGAGCCGCGGCTGCCAGCGGTCGGCGGGCTCCCCGGCGACTCCGGAAACGTATTCGACCCGGCTCGCACGGATCAAATCGATCCAAACAAGACAGGCAGCCGCGCCCATGAGGACAATCACCCACCCGACGCATGAAAGCCTCCGGATCTCGGAGGTTGGGGCCGCTGGTCTCGGGGTCACGTCCCCATCGCACAAAGAAGTCCCCGGCAAGCCAAGATCGAACTCCGCAGGGCGCGCAAACCCTGCTTAACTCTCGAAATTCAGGTGTGGCCCATCATGCTTTCTCCCGTGTTCGCCCCCGAATATGCCCAATGCCCCAAGGGGCCCGCCGCAACCCGGAAGGTGATCTCTTTCTTGATCGTTGCGGGAGCCCTGTCGGCCGGACACATCACCCGCGCCGCGGAGTCCCCGAGCGGCATCACCGGGCGGCTGCTTGCGCCCCATTCGTTTCCAAAGGGAAAAACGATGTTCGTCCAACTCCAGCCGGAGGACACCGGCGTCAGGACCGAAAACCGCTACGACGATCCCCGGATGCGGGGCAAACTCTACCAGGAATTTGAGACGAGCTCGATCGGCACAGGGGTTGCGATCGGCGACTACGACGGGGACGGCCGGCCGGATATCTTCGTCGTGAGCAAGACAGAGGGATGCCGGCTCTTCCGCAATCTCGGCAATTTCAAGTTCGAGGACGTGACCGAGAAGGCCGGTTTGGCCCAAAAGGGCGACGAAGCCCGGGTCTGGAAGCAGGGAGCCACCTTCGTCGACATCGACAACAACGGGCTCCTCGACATCTACGTCTGCCGCACCGGCGCCCCGAACCTGCTTTATATAAATCAGGGAGACGGAACCTTCAAGGAGATGGCCCACGCCTATGGCCTCGACGTCAACGACTCCAGCGTCATGGCCTCCTTCTGCGACTACGACCGCGACGGGTGGCTCGACGTCTATATAACGACAAATATCCTGGATATCAGCGCTCATCCGAACGGCCAGCGCGGATACCTCTTCCACAACAACCGAAACGGCACCTTTACCGACGTGACGGAGCGGGCGGGAATCGCCGGGGAGTCCCAGAGCCACTCGGCCACCTGGTGGGATTACGACAATGACGGCTGGCCCGACCTCTATGTCGCGAATGACTACGGCGTGCCCGACAAGCTCTACCACAACAACCGGGATGGGACATTTGCCAATGTCGCCGACAGCGTTCTGCCCCATACCTCGTATTATTCGATGGGTTCCGATTTGGGCGACGTGAACAACGACGGTCTTGTCGATTTCCTCGTCGCCGACATGGCCGCGACCACCCACCAGAAGGATCAGCACTCGATCGCGGAATCCCGCGAGAAGGATCCCGATCCCTACAACCCAGCCGGCGCTCCAAAGTATCGCCGCAGCGCCCTCTATCTCAACACCGGAACGGGCCGATGCCTTGAAGGGGCCTACCTCTCCGGCATCGCCGCCAGCAACTGGACATGGTCGGTGCGGTTTGAGGATCTCGACAACGATGGACGTCTCGACCTCTTCGTGACCAATGGATTCAATCGCGATCCGAACCCCGACGTCCACAAGCGCTCGATGGAAGCCGAAACCACGGCGGCACGCATCAGAAACCTGTACAATAGCCCTGTTCTCGCCGAGACGCATCTTGGGTTTCGGAACCTTGGGGATCTGAGGTTTGAGGACGTGAGTGGGGCCTGGGGGCTGGACCAGAAGGGGGTGAGTTTTGGTGCGGCGTTTGGGGATCTGGGTGGCGACGGGAACATGGACATCGTGTATGCGAACTACCACGGCGGGGTGACGGTGCTTCGCAACGACAACGACACGGGGC
>CAZJNA010000015.1:0-39377 GCA_964547325.1 uncultured Opitutaceae bacterium
CGATCGCGCGCAGGTGGCTCGCCCACTTGTAGCCGAAGAGGAGGAGGGCGTCCGGCCGCCACGCAGCCAGGCGCGCCGTCAGCTGCGGGTTCCTCAGGCCGCCGAAGTGATCGGTTCCCGGCGCGCGCGCGGTATTCGGCACGAATTCCGAATCGTAGCCGGACAAGAGGTCGACGTCCCACTTGAACGCCGCCTGGAAAAGCGGGTCGCGCTGGACCGAGACCCCGAACTCCCACAGATAGAAGACGCGGAATTCGAGCGTGGCGTTCGCGCGCAGCCAGCGGAACCAGGGGCTGTAGTACTGTATCGGATGCGAGAGGACGACCGCGAGCCGTCGCGCGGGCGCGCCCTCCCCGAGCCCTGGCGTGGACGGCGCGGGAGTCACGGCGGGGCGGCGGACGGATGCCCGGGCGCCAGAAAGAGGGCGTTCTCCATCGGGGTGAGGCCGTGCAGGGGCTCGGGCCTGCCCGAGTCCCTGAGCCGCCACGGCGTGTAGCCATGGCGGCGCAGGAAGGCTATGCTCTCGGCACCCGCGCTGCCGATCTCCTGATAGACGGCGCGCACGCGCCCGGATGCCAGCGAACGCGCCGCGCCGGACAGGGCCTCCATCTCATAGCCCTCGACGTCGAGTTTCCACAGGTCGAGGGCCTCGATCCCGTGGCGGTCGAGCTCCCCGTCCAGCGTGACGATCTCGATCGGCTCGCCCTCCGAGGCGTTGACCTGGTTCCAGGAGCCGTGAAGGCCGCCGGCGCCGACGTTTCCAAGGAATGCGTTCTGGGGCGATGCTCCGAGGCCCGCCGCGTGGACCGCGACCTGCCTGAGGCCGTTCGCCGCGACGCCCTCCTCGAGCCACTGGCGCGCGGCGCGCCCGGGCTCGTAGGCGAGGATGCGGGCGCGGGGAAGCAGGGTCGCGAAGTAGAGGACCGTCTGGCCGATGTTCGCTCCCGAATCCACGATCGTCCGGAATTCCGCGCCGTGCCGCCGCAGCCAGCGCCAGAGCGAGGGCCCCTCGTACCAGCCGTAGGCGATCCAGCGGTGGGTCGGATTGCCGAGGTCGAGCCTCCAGCCCGGCCCGGGCGCCGTCTGCACCCATCTGACGCCCTGGCTTGCGAGGCGGGCCGCGAACAGCCGTTCGCACAGCCCCAGCTTCCCGGGAAATTCCAGGCGCTGGAGGGCTCGCAGGCCCGGCGGCGGCGCCCAGACGTCCTTTGGAGGAGGGGAGGTCACCCCAGGAAATTCCTCCACGCAAACGGCACGCCGAGCGCGACGACCGTCGCCTGATAGAGCGAGCCGATCCAGTCGCTCAGCGGAAGCTCCGTCTGGAAAGACCACGCCATGAGAATGACCATGAACATTCCGGGGTAGGACAGCATCGGGCTCTCGGAGGCCCAGCCGCTGATTTTCCTGAAAAGAAAGGCGAAGAAAAAGCCGATCGCCGCCATGCCGAAGAAGCCGAAATTGACGTAGGCCTCCGTCAGTGTCCCAAAGCCGATTGTCGTGGACATGGTGTCCTCCTCGGACTGGAGCCCGTAATAGATCGCCATCCTGTAGGTGCTCTCGTGGACGCGGGGCTTGCCCGGCCAGAAGAACCGCGGGATGAATTGCGCGGGAAGGTCTATGTACGTCTCTCCGTTGAGAAACGGCTTCTTGTCGGGAGAATTTGCCACAACCAGGCACATGATCTGCATGAGCGACGTGCGCTGGAGAATGGCGCTTCCCTTGCGGGAGGCGTCCTCCTCGGGCGGATGAAGGCCGTCCTGGATCCATTCGCCGAAAAATCCGGGGAGGTCTGTGATTCCCACCTGCGGGGCTCCGGACTGCGCCCAGTATTTCGCGCGCATGGCGCTTTTTCCATTGTGGAAGAGCGCGGTGATGGGGAGCGCTATGCACACCGCGAGGATGGGGATCCGCCTGCTTCCGGACACGAACCCCAGGAGGGCGATCATCAGGATCGTGATTCCCTGGACGAGGAAGAGGGCGGCCCAGCTGAAGACGACCTGGACGATCACCTGCGTTAGGAAGATTCCCTTGTCGTAATAGGGGAGTTCGCCCTGGCCCCACCGGCGGGCCTGGATGAACGTCGCGAGCATGCCGAGCCCGTAGCACACCGCGCGCACGATTCCGGTGAGGTCGCCCGGGATCCAGTCCGTGAACTGGACGACGATCGTGTAGATCGTCGTCAGGATCATCCCGTAGCCGAGGAAGCGGGAGGCACCTCCGGAAATGACCTCCTCGCGCCACATCTTTCCGTTCTTGGGCCGGGCCGGCAGGTAGGCGAAGGTTACGTTCGCGACGATCTGAAAGAGGAGGACGGCAAGCGCGGACTTGGTGACGGTGTCGGCGTCGTAGCCCGTGATCTCCTGCTGCGCGCTCAGCATCGGGATCGCATACGTGCTGATGTTCGTCAGCATGAACATCTCGAAGAGGGGCAGCCCATAGCGGGCCTGCTTCGCCCACCGGAGGCCGGGCAGGATCGAAAGCGCTATGATGCCTTCTCCCAGGTACAGGTGCAGGGGATCCTGCACCTTGGCGGTCACGGCATAGTAGAGCATGATCGCCACCCCGGCGGAGAGTCCGAACTGGAAAAGCTGCCGTCCCGACCTGCGCGACACCGGAGTGCCTGCCGTCGCCTTGCCGCCGCCCGAATTCTCGGGGCGCGGGCTCGGCTCGTCGGGCGCGGGGGGCGGCAATCCGTTCATGGGCGGGCGGCGAAGCGGGACAGCGCCTGTTCGAAAAGCGCGCACTGCTGGCGGGTCAGCTCGTCGGCGAGGAATTTGGCGTTGAATGCCGCGTCATTGCGCTTCGGCAGCGAGCCGGCCGGGAATCCTTCGAGGGCGAGGTCGAAGAAGCGGTGGATGTCCCTATAGGCGTCGTCCTTTGCTCCCATGATGCTGAAGCGCGCTATGTAGGCGCAGGAGAGCTCCTCGAGAAGGCGTTCCAGGACGCTGTTGAAAAACACGAGGCCGAGGATGGGCTTTTGCGTCAGGTAGTAAACGTACACTTTCGAGGGGGAGTAGGCGAGGTCGCTCGATCCGGGCAGGAGGAGCGCGTCCGCGTCCTGCTGCATGCGTATGGATTCGAGATGGCCCACGCGATGCGGCACTTCCGACACCTGGTCGGCGACGCCGCATTGCTCGGCCACCGGCATGACCGAGAACTTGCCGCGTCCCGGGCGCACATAGCTCGTTCCGACGAAGTGAAAGCGCAGGCGCGCCGCCTTCTCCGGATGGCGGTCCCTGTATATCCGCACCGCCACAAAAAGGACGGTCAGGGCGTGCGGCATCACAGGCCCCGCCGCTCCTGTGTAGAGAAAATGCACGTAGGGCTTCGAGCGGTCGTACGTGTATGTCGGCGAGGCGATCCGGCGCGCCTGCTCGAAGTCGACCATCGTCGTGCCGAAGCGGATCACGCTCGCCGGGGTGGCCCGGAACCCCGGGTAGCGCTCGCGCAGATCCTTTATGTAGCTCGGCGACACGCTCATCACGGCGCTCGCACCGGCAAACGACCAGCCTTCGAACATCCAGGCGAGCAGGCGGGCCACCTGGTATTTCCAGCCCCCCGGCGGGCTGCGCGATCCGGGCCGCTCGTAGTAGTCGGTGCGCCAGGGATCCTGGACGTCGAGCACGTAGGGCACATGGAACGCCGCCTTCCAGATTCTGCCCAGCGGAAATGCCATGAATTGCGTCGTCGAGAAGAACACGAGGTCGAACTTTTCCTTCCGCATCAGCCTGATCCCCGCCATGAGGAGAAACGGCAGGGCGCGGATGCCCAGGGTGCCGATTCCAAGCCAGCGCGACCACCGCACGGGAATTGCCCGGCACGCCACGATCCGCACGTCGCCGGGAATCGTGTCGAGGAGTTCCGGCTCTCGGGTGCCATCCTGCCAGCGGTCCCCGACCACGAGGACGACCGGCTCCCACCCGCTGCCCCGGTAGTAGGGCAGGCTCATGCGCACCCTCTGGAGATCGGGGGCGTTCAGCGGGGGCCAGTGCGGGCTTACGATCAGGAGTTTTTTCATCGGATCCCGAGATGCCGGGCGATCTTTTCAACGCTTCGGGCGATCGTGTGCTCGCCGAGCGCCCGGGCCTGGCCCGCCGAGCGGAGCCGCCGCCGCCGCGGCTCGTCGCGGGAAAGCGCGGCGACCTGGGCCGCCAGTTCGGCCGGATCGCGGTAGACCTCGATTTCGCGCCCTGGCTCGTAGAGCTCATCCAGTCCCGGAGCCCACTCCGTGAGGTAGCAGGCGCCGGCCATCGGAGCCTCGATGTCCCGCAGCCGGGAGTAGCAGCGGGGCCGGCCTGGCGGATGGCGCGGGCTGGGATAACGGTTTATGCCGACGCATACCCGCGATTCCCGCAGCACGCGCCAGTAGTCCTCCCCCTCGGGCGATGGCCGCACGTGCGGCAGAAAATCGAAGGTGACGGGCTCGGGCGGCCGGAATCTATGCCAGATCTTGCGGGCGAGGGCGGCCGGCCCGTGCCGGGCGGCGAAGTCCCACTGGTTGCGCCACAGGTTCATCCCTTCGCCGCGCGGCGGATCCGGCTCGCGTTCCGCCCAGCCGCGCCCGCGCAGTTCCAGCTGCAGGCCGCGGGCGAAGGCGTCCGCCAGGAGCCTCTGGCGCACCTCGTCGCCGCTGCCCACGAAGGTCGGCGGAAGCGTCTCGCCCGTCGCGGCCACGCGGAAAGCGGGCGGCACCCAGCAGGGCATGGGTGCGGCGATGAATTCCAGGCCGGCTCTCCGGTACATCGGCCGGGCCCCGGCCTCGGGGACCCAGTGAAGGTCGAAGGCCCGGTAGGCCGGAGGCACCCGCCGGAAGAGCCGCACATTGTCGCAGAAGAAATTCACCGAGGGCACGCCGGCCGCACGAATCTCCGCTAGAGCCGCAGGCTCCACCTGTTCCGGGTAGAGGTAGGCGAGAAAGAGGTCGATCGGACGCGCTGCGTGCTCCCTTCGGACGAAGTCCAGCGCGCGCTGCCAGGTCGATTCGCGCCACGCGTCCAGCGACTCCCCGCTTTGGGGGACGAGGCCGGCCGCCCAGTCGCATCCGGGAGCCTCGATGCAGGCATGCCCCGCCTCGGCCAGCGCCGAGCGGAAATAACCCGCCCAGAAACGATAGGGCGGCACGGGGTGCGGCTGCAGGTCCTGCTGGCAGCACAGGAAGATGCGGAGGGGCCTCGTCATCGGCCGTCCCTTGAGGCGGGTATGTGGCGCTCGAAGAAAAATTCTTCCGGGCCGCAGCAGGCCTGCGTGAGCGAGGGCGAAAGCGCCGGCTCGCCCCAGGGCGGAACGGGTTCGATCTGGGAGCGATGGCAGGCCAGGGCCTTCATTTTTACCCGCCGCAGGGGACCGAGTGCAAAACGAAAGTTCCCCTCCCGCTTTCGGAGCCGGGGGAGCAGCCGGAAGGGATTCCACCACGCCCACACGGGGTACTCCAGGAGCGTTCCACCGCCGGCCTGCGCGAGGGCCGAGACGGTCGCATCGAAGGCGGCCGTGTGCTCGGTGCTGCCGCCATCCCTGTAGGGGACGAAGACACGCGAGGGGCCGAGCGTGCCGATGAGCCCGGCGAGGCGGGCGACCAGGCCCCTGAGGCTGTCCGGAGGAAGCTTGTCCAGCGTGCCGTCGGGCAGGCCGAGGAAATGGAGGCGGCCGGCGGCGACACCGAGGACCGCCGCCGCGGATGTCGCCTCCGCGCGCCTCACTCGGGCGAGCTCGGCCGGCGCCAGGACGGGGTGCCCCGGATGGGATGCCGCGCTGTCTGTTATGAAGACGATGTCGACCGGCCTCCCGGCTCCCGTCTGCGAGGCTATGAGCCCGCCGCAGCCCAGGGTCTCGTCGTCTGCGTGCGGCGCCACGATGAGGCTGCCCCCGGGGCCGGGCGAAAAGCGTCCGCTGGAGAGCCGCAGGGCGCCCTTCATCAGGGTCACGCATCCCGCGCGAATGAGGTCTTTGACTGGGGAGGACACGATGCGGGGTCAGGTCATTTCCCGATAGAGGGCGACGTACTGCGCCGCGCAGGCGGCGAGGCTGAAGCGCCCCAGCGCAGCCCGCCTGCATTCGGCCCGGTCGATATCCGCCAGGCGGCCCACCGCGGCCGCACCCTCCGCAACCGTCCCCATGAAGAATCCGGTTCGGCCTTCCTCCACGATTTCCGGCAACGCGCCTCGGGCGCACGTGATGACCGGGGTGCCCGCGGCGAGGGCCTCCGTGAAGACGATCCCGAACGGTTCATCCCATTGTATGGGCACGATCATCGCGGCGGCGCGGCCCAGAAGCGCGTTCTTCCGGACGTCGTCGACCTCGCCGGCGTACTCGATCCCTGCGGTTCCCAGATGGGGGGCTATCTCCCGGTCCCAATAGTCCCGCTCGGGCCCGGTGTCGGCGTGGTTGCCGGCGATGATCAGCCTTCGTCCGGCGGCCCGCGCCACCGCGATCGCAAGATCCGCCCCCTTGATGGACTCCACGCGGCTCAGGAAGACGAGCGGGGCGTCCGGCGGCACGCTCGGGACAAAGTCCAGCTTATCGGGCTCTATGAAGTTGAATATGGTCCGCCAGTCGCCCCCGGCCTTCCTGCCCATCGCGCTTATGAATTCGCTGCAGCCCGTGAATCGGAGGGAGCGCCCGCCAAGGCGCGCGGCGAGCGCGACCTGCCGCCCGCCCGTGTGGCGCTGGTAGGACATGATCTTCGGCAGCCGCGTCGGCAGGAGCGGCGCGAGATAGGCCAGCCGCGAAAAGCTGTGCAGGACATCGGGCCGGAAATCGCGCGCGGCCCGCCGGAGGGCGAGCGTGTTTCGCAGCGTGTCCAGCTTCGAGAGGGACGAATTGCCCGGCCATCCGAAGACCGCATCGGCGGGCGATTCGGACCCGGCTCGTGCCGCGAGGCCGACCGTGTGGCCCTGGGCGCGGTACTCTCTCACGAGCGCGTCGACGATCCGCTGGATGCCGCCGTACCCGCGGGGCGGGACGGCGATCTCCGGATCGGCTGTGAGAAGGATGCGCATCAGCGGGATCTCTCGGGAACGCCCGCCAGCCGCCCGAGCCAGCGCCGGAGGGCGGGCGTATTCCGCTCGGTCAGCCGGGCGATCGACCAGGCAAAGGCATAGAAGGCCCCGAGCGCCGCCGCGAAGAAGGCGAAGGATCCCCCGGTGAACTCGGTCATTCGAAGGCCGGTGCCGAAACGCTCCCAGGCGACCACCACGAATAGGAAGATGAAGGGGTCGTGCAGGAGATAAAGGCTGTAGGAAAATCCCGCGAGTTCCCGGTGGACGCCGGCAAACCGCGGAGGCGCGGACGGCGCCGCATGATCCACCGAGTTTATGAAGAGGGCGAAGGCGAGCGCCAGCAGAAGGTCCTGCTGCAGCTCCGTCAGGTTGTCGAGCAGCCCCACCCGGGTCGCAGCCGCAATCATGCCGATCATGCAGAGCGGCCACCAGAAAGACTTGAATGCCGGCCCGGTGAGCAGGCGCGGCGCGAGCCCGAGGAGCCAGATGCTTGAATAGACGAGGAGCTGCCCGCGAACGAACCAGGCGGCCCCGGCCAGGACTGCCAGGCAGGCGAGGCGAACCCCGCCCTTCCTCGCCAGAAGGGCTCCGAGAAGGAGCGGGAACATGAGGTAGTACCACGCCTCGTTTGAAAGGGACCAGAGCGGGGCGTTGCTTCCGAACGTCCCGGCCAGCAGTCCCTGGCAGAATATGAGATTTGCGAGCAGGGTCGGCGGGTTCAGGTGCTCGACGATGGAATAGGGGAGGTCCTGGGCGTGGACCTGGTGCGTGTAAAGCCCCGAGGAGTTGAAATGATGCGCCCCGATCCAGTCGAAGGCGCCGCCGAGCGCCAGGGCCGCGATATAGACCGCGTAGAGCCGCGCCGCGCGCCTGACCGCGTAAGCGCGCCCGTCGAAGTCGCCCCGCTGAAATCCCTGGAGCGCCTCCCCGCCGACCAGGTAGCCGCTCAGGACGAAGAATACGATGACGGCCTGGTGGCCGAAATCGGTGACGAAGAAGACTCCCTTGGCGAAGAGGTTCATGCCGCCGTGCATCTGCCGGTACCCTGCGAAGACGATTCCGCGCACATGCTCCGTGGTGACCAGAGCCGCCGCGGCCCAGCGCGAGATGTCGAGGGCCTGGGACAGCCGCGGCGCGATCCTGTGGGGCGGCCGCAGGTGCGAGAGCCACGCCGAGCCGGGCGATGCGCTACCGGATGGCATCGACATAAAGCGAATACGGGGCGTGATTCGGCTGATCCAGGGCCAATCCGGGATCGACGGACACGCCGAAGCGCTGCCGGATGACCCGGGAGAATCCGGCCCGCCCGAGCGCGGCCTCAAGGGTCTCGAAATCCCAGCCGAAGAGGTGTTCGCCGCCCTGGTGAAACACGTGGTTGATCATGTCCATCGGCGTGCGCATCCCGAGCGGCAATCGATCGGGGTCCAGCCCGAGGTCCCGCCAGGCGGCGGCGTCGCCGCCCGCGTAGGCCCTGAGGTAGCGCCCGGCATCGGGGACTATGATCCGGACGGCCCCGCCCGGCTCCAGGACGCGGTGGAATTCCGCGAACACGCGCGGGATGTCGTCCGAGTAATCCAGGTGCTCCACGATGTGCTCGGCCAGGATGCGCTTCACCGCCCCGTTCGAAAAGGGCAGCGGCCTGCGGATGTCGAAGGGGCAGTAGAGGTCGGCGTGATGGGGCGATGCGTCGAAATTGATCCATCCGGCCCGTCCGCGGCCGCCGCTTCCCACGTTGAGAGAGGCGCCACTCATGCTCCGCAGTCGGGCGATCCGCGTGCGCCGCCACGGAAGCGCGGCATTCCAGATCCGCTGGCGTAGGAAGCGAAACTCCAGCCGGAGCGTCTCGAACAGCCGCCGGCTGCACGGCCGGCGGGCCTGGATCCACTTTCCGAGCCTCTGCTTCAGCGTCATATGTCCCGGCCGGCTCCGACCGGCAGGTTCCGGCGGATGGAGTCCAGAAATTTTCCCTTTTCGATGTCCCAGCAGAACCGGTTTCGGGCCGCGTCCCAGGCCGCGCGGCGTGCGCGGGCGACGCGCCCGGGATCTGCAAAGAATTCATCCAGCCTCCGGGCGGTCTTCCCGCTCTCACCGAGGTCGCAGAGGATGGCCGCCTCGCCGATCTCCGGCGCAAGGGCGGCCTGTGCCGTGGTCCGGGACAGGAGCTGGGGAATTCCGGCCAGAAGATAGGTGAATATCTTGTTCGTCAGGCAGATGTCCCGGTTGAGCGGCTGCGATTCCTCCGTGGAAAGGCCCAGGTCGAAGGCGGCGGCCAGGCGGGCCATTTCCGCGGCCGGGCCCTGCGCGTGGAAGACGATCGGCCGCGCCAGGCCGGACGTGCGCCTGAGCGACTCGAGCCGGGAGACAGTATCGGCCGACGCAAACCCGCGGAGGTGCAGCTCCGTGGGCGTGCGCATCCGCGCCAGGGTAGCGACGACCGATTCAAGCCCGCGTCCGCGGCCCGTCGTCTGCGAGAACCAGTAGATGCGGGCGGGCCGGTCCGCGCCGACCGGGCCGGGATCGACGGGCGCGGCCGGCGCCTCCGCGAGTGGAAACACATTCAGGATGGTCGCCGGTTTGACGCCGTAGGCCTCCTCGTAGCGCCTGCCGATGAGCGGCGAGGCGGCGGTCAGGTGGGCGCAGCCGGGCAGGAGCGCGGATTGGATCGTTCTGCGCGCGGCGGCCTCCACCGGATCCTGAATCGCCTCCTCCGTCTCCGCGTCATGGAAGTCCTCGGCGTCGAATCCGTAGGGCACTCCGCGGGCGTGCGCCGCAAACGCCGCGGCCGGCAGTCCGGGCAGGCAGTGCCCGAGATAGAACTGCGCCGGCACCCGCGCCGCCAGCGCCGCCAGGTGCAGCGCCTCGGCATGCTGGATTCGCGCGGCCAGCCGGACGGGGATCTTTGTTTTCCCTCTCGCCCAGGCGCGCAGCATCCGGCGAATCAGTTTCCTCGCGGCCGCGCCCGGGCCGCCGCGGGAATCCGCCTCCGTGTGCGCCCAGGCTGCGCCCGAATGGATTTCCCGGTCCAGCGCGTCGAGGGGACGGCTGTAGCGCCCCGCGACGACATGGACGCGGTAGCCCGCCTCGGACAGTGCGGACGCATTCTTGACCATCCGCGGCGTGGACGCGGCGTGGCCCGAAGTGATCAGGCAGATGAGGGGAGCCTTCAGCGGGAAAGGCGCATGGCGATGCGCCGGGCTAGCCGCCAGCCGACCAGGTGGCGGGCGAGTTGGAATTTTGGCCCGCCCTCGGGCTGGAGCCGGGAGCCGCCCAGGGCGGCGACCTCGGCAGCCGCCCTGCGGCGCGACTCGGCGGCCCAGGGATATGATTCGTAGATGAACCGCTGGAACATGCTCGCGCAGGCATGGCGGGTCCGGGCGGACTCTTCGGCGCGGCGCAGCCGGCCTGCGGTCAGGGCGTGGGAGCGATAGATGCTTGTCCAGGCCTCGTCGGAGCCCGCGCCGCTCAGGCTGCCCGCCAGGCCCGACCGGTAGTACGACACGGACTCGCGGCAGAACCGGACGCCCTTGGAGGCAAGGAGAACCCGGGCAAAGTATTCTCCGTCGTCGTCGGGATCCCGGTTCTCGTCCCAGGGGCCGGCGCGCACCGCGAGCAGGCGGGAGGTCAGCCACGCGGCGGGATGCATCATTCCGCCCGTCTCGAATTTCAGGACGAGCCAATCCACCGGGCCGGCGTCCCTGCACAGCGGCTGGGGCGGGAAGGATGCTTCCGACGGCTTGTCGCGGAACCGTCCCCAGGAGCCGGACACGAGAAATTCCGGCCCGCATTCGCCGGCGAGCCGCATCTGCTGCTCGATCTTGTCGGGCGCGATCAGGTCGTCCGCATCGAGAAACTGGATGTAGTCGCCGGCGGCTGCCGCCAGTCCTGCGTTCCGCGCGGCCGGCGCTCCCCGGTTCGGCTGGTCGATCACGCGGACGCCGAATTTCTCGAAGGTCCGCGCTGCCGCAAGGCTCCCGTCGCGCGAGCCGTCGTTCACGACGATGATCTCCGTCCTGGGCCAGGTCTGCGCGATCGCCGAATCGATCGTCGCGGCGATCCAGCGCTCGGCGTTGTAGCAGGGGATGACGATGCTGACGAGGGCGGTCATCGTGTGCCCCGCTGTTCGGGCCGCAGGGACAGGGACACGGAGGGCGGGCGGGACAACACGCCGCGGGCGGCCACGATCAATCCATCCACCGAATAGCTCTGGCGGGGCGCCACGTCGGCGAGAATCGTGAGCGCCATGCCGGCGAGATGGCCGCGGCACTCCGCATGCAGCGCTTCGCCATGCGTTGAAATGAAGAGGAAATCGATCCGCTCCCCGGCGAGCATTTGCTTTGCGCCGCGCAGCATCTGCATTTCGAAGCCCTGGATGTCGGCGTGCAGGAGGTGAATGCGCCCGATGCCTCGCTCCTCGCAAAAGGAATCCACGCTGATCGTGGGCGCCCCGCCGTCCGTTGTGGGTGAGGGCTCCGCTCCGACGAGAGCGCGGTGGAATTCTCCGCGAAGGCCGTTGAGTTCGAAATTGGCCCGCCCGAATTCCAGGTTCCCTGGCTCCGGTTCGACCATGAAGCAGCGGGCGTCCGGCACGGCCTTTGCAAACCACATCGAGTAGAAAGCCCAGTAGCTGCCGAGTTCGACCATGACCGCGCCCACCGGCATCAGGGGAAGGACAGCCGCAAACACGCGTTCCTCCTGGGGTTCGTGCACGCCCTGCGTCTTCCTGAGGAGGGGCACCGAGGCCGCTCCGTAGTAGCTCCCCTTGAGGACCAGGAGCCCGTTGTGCATCACCTGCGTGTCTCCGCGCACCTTTCCGGCATCGGCAACCTTCTCGATATGAGCCCAGTCCGGGCTGGTGAGGACGAGCGCCGCCCGCTCCCGGAACATCCGATGGTCCAGCCACCGGCAGCGAAGGGCGAAGGCCCTTCGCCAGAGCCCGCGCGCGCCGCGGACCAGCGGACGCAGGGGAGTGCGCTCGAGCCGGGCGAGACGCTCGGAGGGGCGGTAGTCGGATTCTTGCATCGGCGGAATCGGCTAGGCGGGCGCCGGGCTGATGTAGAGGGCGTCGGCCCACATGAAATCGTTCTCGGGACTGCGGGCCACGTCGTAAAATCCGGCGAAGGCAAGGCGGTGTGCGGTGAGATAGGAATGGATATCCCCGAAGGAGCACTGGCCTTCGTAAAGATTCCGGAAAAGCACTTCGCAGTAGACAATTCTGACCTTGCCCGCCTCGAGCAGGCGTTGGGCGCCCTTCAGGACCTGCAGCTCGTAGCCCTGCGTGTCGATCTTCAGGAGGTCGATCCGCCCGAGTCCGTGCTCGTTGGCGTAGTCGTCGAGCCGGGCGACGCGCGCTTTGGCCGGGGCGCGGCACTCGAGGGCGCCCGGCGGCATTTGCCGGAGCCCATCGGCGGTCGGCTGAAAGAAGGAACTGGTTGCCGGTGCTGCGTTGACGTGGAAGTCCCTCTCGCCCGCCTCCGCTCCCAGGGCGAGGTTGACCACCGTGATGTTCGGATGCCGGCAGGTGTGGGCTGTGAGCCTCTCAAAATTGACCGGGGCGGGCTCGAAGGAATGCACCCGGGCTGAGGGAATCGCCGAGCTGATCCCGACGGCGAATCCCCCGAGGAATCCTCCCACGTCCGCGACGATCGGCGCGGGCGCGCCGGCCAGCAGGACCTTGAAGTCTGCCATCGCGTCGAACCCCAGGAAGGATCTGGAAAACACATGGTATCCCCGCCCTTCGATCGCCCTCCGAACGATGGCCTTGAGGAGTTTCACGCGATGCCGGCGGCGACGCGCCAGTTGCGCCGGAAATACCAGCGCTTCGAGTCAGCCACGTAATGGTGCATGACAGCCTTGCAATCGACGGCCTCGGGCGGCCGGGGCAGCGTCAGGTATTCCAGGGCGGGCGCCTCGGCGCACCCGCGGCCTGCGAGGATCAGGGCGACCAGCGCCTGCTCCAGGTAGTAGCTCGTTCCCTCGGCTGCGATCAGCCTGCGGCAGCAGTCTTCGAGGAGTTCCCAGTCTAATTCCGAGCTGTTCAGGCCGCAGAGCCCCACGTTGAGACGCGGATGCAGGGGGGATTGCGCCAGCGAGGCGAGCAGCGCGTCGGAATAGCCGTACGACTTTTCGACGTCGACCGCGTGCAGCGGCCGCGCTGGCGCGCCGAGCCAGTCGATGAGGAATTGCGGCTTGTGGAAGAAGAGGAGGTCGGAGTCGACGACGAGCTTCCAGCCGGACGATCCGGCGTGGGGATCCGTGAGCTTCCGGATGTGCGGGTAGCGGATCCACCGCTCGCGGAGTACGGGAAAACGCGCAGCCGGCAGGTGCGCGTCGAGGCGGGCGATGGTGTCCGCCTGCGCCACAAACCGCGCCGCGGGAAACAGGCGCTCGAGCTCCGCCCTGTGCGCCGCGCCGAGCGACCCGTCGTCGTAGATCACCGGCGCCAGGGCCCTGCCCGCCTGGCGGGAGAATGACCAGAGGCAGAATGCGGTCTGGTACCAGAAGCGCCTGCCGGTCAGGAGGTGGAGCTCGAGGGCGGGCCCCGCAAAATCCTGCCGGGCCAGGCCGGCCGCGGCCCTTCTCATCGCGGCGCGGCCGCGCGCCGTGCGCCATTGCTCGACCGGTCCGCCCGCGCGGATGGAGATGGCTATCTCGCCGCGGGGCCAGTGCCAGGCGTAGTAGAGGAGCCGGCCGAAGCCCAGGCGCTTAAGCAGGCGGCGCATGCGGGCGCTTGGGCCTCATTCGTCCTTGGCGGAGGAGCGGTGCCATTTCGAATCGAGGGCCGGCGTCGGCTCGATGAACCGGTTGCGCAGGAAGAGCCGCCGGATCCAGGCGCTCCCGCGCAGCCGGTCGCGGAGCCCGAGCGGCGTCAGCCGGACCGCCGCCTGGCGAAAGATCTGGAGGGACGACATCCACCAGAGGCGCAGAAGCTCGGAGGCGGGCATGTCGTTCGAGACGACGACGTCGAGCCGGGGCACGTAGGCGCGATTGCCGACCCGCGCGTTGAGCCTGGCGGAAAGCTCCCCGATGTGGCTCCAACCGCGGCTGTGCAGGATCCGGACCTGGCCGCAGGCAAAGTCCACATGATGCGGCGTGAAATTGAATTCCGGCCCCAGGATCGCGATCCGGAGCCCGGACTCGTAGACCGTCTTCCTCAGGCTCTTTTGGTCGCTGGCATTGGAATAGTGATAGTTGCCGTCCCGGTTCAGGGCGTAGAACGCATCGTAGTTGGCGAGCCAGGCCTGGAAGAATCCCGACAGGGCCGGGGAGCGCCTGAACCCGAGGACCCCGGTGTTGAATTCCGGGAACGCGTCCGGAATTCCCTCGACGGGGCAGTCGTGTCCTTCGAAGAGCTGGTGTCCCGCGAAGTCGAAGCGGGAAAGCAGTTCGAAAAGCTCTGCGATGTCCGCGAGGACGGTAGTGTCCGTGTCGAGGAACAGAAACCGCTCGAACGGGCAGAGCCCCATCAGGACCTTGTCCCGGAACCCGAAGTGGGGATTCTCGATGAGGACGAGCTCATCCCAGAAAGCGGGCTCCGACGGCTGGTCGGTGACGAGGCAGACCGGCAGGCCGGGGTTGAATTTCCTCAGCCTGACGGTGGCGTCGCGGGCCTCCTGCACGTAGGCTGCGCCGGTTGCGACGTAGACGACGCCGGAGACCGGCTTGGTCTCGGCCGGCCAGCGTGGATTGCGGGCGTCGATTGCTTGGGTTGGCATGGCTGGAGGCGGCCTTGGGCGGGGGATTAGGAAGCCGGGAGTGTGTCCAGAAAGAGGCGCCACGCGCGACGATAAAGCCAGTTGCGGGCCGGTCCCGCGTAGTGGTGGAAGACGCCCTCCCGGCCGGTGCACTGGCTGACGCGGGTCGGGATGAAGTAGTCCGCCGGCGGAGCATAGTCGAAGGGCTGGCGGGCCAGAAGGACCGCGGTCAGGCCCTGCTCCATGAAGTGGTTGATGCCAGAGACCGCGATCAGCTCGCGGACGCCCCGCTCGAGGAAATCCCAGTCGATGGACTCGGATTGGATTCCGACGAGTCCGCTGTTCACCCTGGCCGGAATGGGGGCGCCGGCCAGCCGGGCCAGCACGCTCTCGTCGTAGCCATACACCGTCGCCATGTCCTCCATGCAGAACGCGCGCGCGGGATGCGCGAACCAGTCCAGGACGAAATCCGGCCGGCGCCAGAACAGGGTGTCCGAGTCGATGAAGAGGTTCCAGCCGCGCCGGCCGAGGTGGACGCTGACGAGCTTGCGGATCAGGACGAACTCCCGCCAGGCGCGGTTGAGGGCGGGGAACCGGTCCGCGGGCAGGTGCGCGGCGAGCAGGTCCCGCTGCTCCTCGTTGCCGACGAAGCGCGCCGCTGGGAAGACGGCCCGGAACCGCGCGATCGCCTCCTCGTCCAGGCGTCCGTCGCTGTGAAAGACCGGCGACACGCGCCCGCCGGTGTGGTATTGCAGGGAATACGCCGCAAAGGACGACAGGCTGAAGAAGGTGCCGTTCGTGAGAAAGTGGGCGGCGTAAGGCGCGCCTCCGGGCGGGGGAGGCAGCGGCGGAAGCGCCGCGGCCGCGGTTTTCATCGCGGCGTCGCAGCGCCGGTTGACGGCTTTCTCGACGAATCCGTCCCTGCTGAAAAACTTCGCGCAGAACCAGAAAGGCCGGAATACGGAGTGGTATGCGATCTTGCCGAGGGCGGACACGGTCAGTCGGATGGGAAAAACCCGCGGATCCTCCCGGCCCGCGCCCGCGAGTCCGGCGATTTCGGGATGGCCAGGAAATTGTAGTACCGCGAATCCGTGAGCGGCGCCTCCGGATTGAAGCGGCGGAGAGCCGTTGTTGCTTCGGGCAGGATGGGATCCTTGGGGAGGAGCCAACGGTCGAAGAATTCCGCCGGAAAATGTCGGGTCACCGACTGCGGATCCGAGCCGAAGTTCGCCAGGGCGCCGGGGTTGATCTCGATTATCCACAGGGGTCCGCTTGCGCCGAACCAGTCGGTGGGCGTCGACGCCAGGGCCATGGCCTCGGCGCCTTCGATGTCGATCTTTACGAAGGCGGGGATCCGGCGGACTCCCATCTCGCTCGCCAGGCCGGACAGCGTTCGGCCGGGCACCTCGACCGGAACGCAGGCCGCGCGGTCCTCCGGCGTGGGCTTGAGCGATTGTCCGCCGGTGTGGTGCCGGTCCGCCCTCACGTGGAAGGTCACGGGTCCGGGCTCCCTCGTTATTGCGGCGTGGACGGGCTCGACCTGCGCGGTCCCGAGGAGGCGCGCGCTTTCCCGGAGCTTGCCGGCTATGAAGGCGTCCGCGTCCACGGCCACGGCCCGGCCGGAGGGGCCGATCCGCGCCGCCGCGGCGAAGGCATACAGCCCCAGGTTCGAGCCGACGTCGAATACGACGTCGCCGGGCTCGAGCCAGCGCGCGATCGCCCTCAATTCCCACCAATCGCCATCGTGCATCCGGAAATAATCCACGGAGTCGGGCCAGTCGGGCTGGTAGGTGAATGGAAATCCCATGTCCCGGTACACGAAGGGGCGCCCCCCGTGGAGCCTGATCCGGAAGCCGGCCGTGCGCTGCCGGATCTGAATCCGGATCATGCGCAAATCGCCCCGGAGGACGAGGCGGCCCGCCGTTGCGGCCTTTCCGAGGATCGTCACGGGGAATCTCCGGGACGGACGCGTCCCTCGAAGTGGCCGCACGCGCCTTCCCAGAGGATGCGCCCGGTCGGACCGGTCCACGCCCGGTTGGTCCACCAGGCCTTGGCCTTGCGGAGGGGAACCGTCCACGCCGCAATGGCGGGCCAGGGATTCGCGCCGTGTTTTGTCAGCGCCTGCATCCATGACTTTTGAATGCCCCGATTCAGGCGGGCGAGATAGGCCTCGTCGAGGCGTGCCGCCGGAATGAGATGCGTGAGGCGCAGCTCGGGAAAATACGCGACCTCCCATCCGGCCTCCATGACCGTGAGCACGATGTCGTTGTCGCCACCCGAGGTCAGCTCGCCGCCGCGCCTGTCGCTGAGCTGCCGCCCGGAAGTGTCCGCGAGCCACGACTGCGCCGCAGCCCGGCGGATCCCCATCCCGGCGCCGATGGGCGCGGATTCGACGGGATACTGGATCCGTGCCGAGCCGTTGGGGCGGAGGCCGTTCGATATCCGCGGCGTGTCGCCGTAGTCGCGAAGGGCAAGGAGGCCGATGAAGTCGAGTTGCCAGGCGTTTGGCTGCCGCTCGAACTCGGCGAGGCTGCGCCCTCCGCAGGCCCCGACGCGCGGGTGCTCGGCGAACAGACGGACCAGGTTCCCAAGATAGTCGGGCTCGAGGACATTGTCGTCGTCGACGAGGAGGAGGATCGGCGCCCCTGCTTCCGTGAATCCGCGCCGCCGCGCGTGGGTCAGGCCGAGCAGCGGCTCCCGGATGATCCGCAGATTGGCCGGCGCCGCATCCTCGAGCGCGGGGAGATCGAGCGGCGGGCTCGTCGCATTGTCTATGACGAGCGTTTCCCACCGGTTGGAATCCATCCCCTGGGCGCGCAGGCCGGCCAGGGTGCGCCGGAGGCGGCCCTCGTGGGGATTGTGCGTGGGGATGATTACGGAGACGTCCACGGTGGGTGCCTGTTCCGGATGCTACGGGCCGTCGGGATACAGCGCGTTCTCGAATACGCGGCCGAGCCGCTCCCGATTCCTCACCACCGGCTCGCAGGCCAGCATGAAGATGAAATCGAGCGCGGAGACGACCCCGCTTCGCCGGCCCAGGCTCCAGAATTGCAGGGCCCGCTTTCGGGGCTGGCCCGACCGGAACGCGTAGCCGAAGAAATGACGCGCAAGGATGCGGCGCCGACGGACGGTCAGGGCGCCGCGGGAGCGGAGGAGCGCGACGATCCTGAAGTAGAGGCGCACGCGGTTGGCAATGTAGCGCCGGGAGTGGGCCATGCGGCTGATGGAGGCGGGGGAGGGCGTCCGCCAGTAGGAATCGGGCCCCTCCATCTTCGTGTAGCGAAGCCCGAGCGAGAGCGCACGGACATGGAATTCCCAGTCCTGCCAGCTGAGGGCCTGCTCGTCCCAGGGTCCGACGCGCGCCAGGCTCGCCCGTCTCCAGACCGGGCCCGTTGTCTGCCACGGGGACGGACCGGCCAGGAAGCGGTCCAGATCGTCCTCGGGTGTGAGCGGATACCAGGGCAGGTCGCTGTCGCCGGGCACCTGGTTGAACCTGAGCGTCGGAAACACCGCGAAATCCAGCCGGGGGTCGGCCGCCATGACCGCGGTCCGCCGTTGCAGGCAGGTCGGCGCCAGCGCGTCGTCGGAATCCAGGAAGATGACAAGGCCCCCCGTGCCCGCGCGCAGGCCGGCGTTGCGGCATGCGGAGGCTCCGCGCCTGCCCGGGTTCGCCATGAGCCGGAATCTGCTGTCGGCTGCCGCTATCCCGGCGATCCGGCTGAGGTCCCCGGCCTGCGAGCCGTCGTCGACGACGATCGCCTCCCAGTTCGGGAGGCTCTGGCCGACGAGGGATCTTGCGGTCTCGGCGAAGAGCTCTGGACGGCCCTTGATCGGGATGACGATCGAGACCTCGGCTCCGGCGTTCATTGGGCGGGAGCGGGCCCCGCGGACTTCGCGCAGAAGTAGATCTCGCCGGCGGCCGGGTTTATCCCCATGAGCGCGATCTCCGCGGCGGAGAGAAAGTCGGACGGAAGCACGCGGTCCACGCGGAAGCCCGCCGACTTCAGGCGGTCCGGATAGTCGGGGCCGTAGCAGCGGACGTGATCCTCCTGGCCGAACCGGCGCAGCCGCTCCTTCGGATCCGAGACGCTCGGATCCTCGATCGTCTCCGCGACGGTGATCGGCACGAGGAGGACGGCCCATCCGCCCGGAACGAGGACCCGGTGGAATTCCCGCATGGCCCTCCTGTCGTCGGGGACGTGCTCCAGAACGTGGCTGCAATAGACGACGTCGAACGAGCCATCGGGGTAGGCGATGTTGCAGATGTCCATCTTCACATCCACGCCGCCCGGGAAAAGGTCGGCGGTCAGGTAGCCGGGCCCAAGCAGCCGCCGGAACCGGTCCTGGAAGCACGGCTCGGGCGCCACATGGAGTATCCTTCTGCCCGATGCTCCGGAGAAAAGATCGGTCCTGCGGTTGAAGAAGAGCCAGGCAAGCCGGTGCCTTTCGAGCGAGTCGCACCAGGGGCACCGGGCGTCCTCCCGGGGGACTATCCCGAATGGCTCGAAGCGGCCGGAGCGATGCCCGCAGACCGGGCAGAGGCGCTTTCGGCCCAGGCTGCCGGCAATCCGGCGCAGGCGGCGCCAGTGCGAGTCAAATCTGCGGGGGATGATCCTCATGATTCCGAGGGCGGCCGGGCCGCGGCCTCGAGTTCTGGGAACGCCGCCTCGAAATTGTCCTCGAAGCAATAGTGTCTCCTGTAGCAGGAGCGCGCATTCCGCACATAAAAGTCGTAATTGCCGAGAATCCTCGCCACGGCCCCCGGGATCTCATCGAGGCCATCGATGAGGATCCCCGACCCCTCCGCCTCGATGTGCTCGTAGGACGGGTACCGAAACGCGATCAGGGGGATTCCGCATTGGAGATACATCGCGATCTTCTCGGATGATCGCCCCGTGAGCCTGTCGTTGAGGGTCGCGCTCCCGTAGAGCGCCAGCCCGATGTGGGCGGATCGGACAAGCTCCTGGCGTTGGATCGCCGGGACGAGCGTCGTCGAAATCCCGACCCGCCCCAGGAGGTCGATGCCGCGCACCTGCCCGATGGCGTCCGCCTCCCCGAAGCCGTGGAAAACGAGCCGCCACGCCTCCGGGAAGCCCTGGGCCAGGCGGGCCAGTTCGGGACTCAGCCTCCGCCCGGAGACCTCGCCGTAGCAAAGGATCAGCTTTTCGCCGGGCGGGGAGCCCAGGCGGTCCTGCAGCCAGCGGGACGGGGTGTCGACCGTGCCGCCCGACAGCGATATGGGAAGGTAGGCCATCCTCATCGGCCGGCGGACCCGATTGTCGGCGAGCAGGACCTTTCCGCGGAATGGGTCCTGGATGATCGTGGCCGCGCATCGGCGATGGTAGCTCTCCTCGAGCGCCTTGAAGCGCTGCATCCACAGGGAGGAAACGATCCAGGGATGGTCGCGCGTGTAGAGCTCGAGGCTGTAGTAGACGAGGGGCGTCCGGGTTCGGGCGGCGACAGTGCCCGCCCACGCCAGTCCGCCCTTTTCGACGCCGATCAGGGCCGCATACGGCCGGGTGC
This sequence comes from uncultured Opitutaceae bacterium, assembly GCA_964547325.1. Taxonomy (GTDB): domain Bacteria; phylum Verrucomicrobiota; class Verrucomicrobiia; order Opitutales; family Opitutaceae; genus Palsa-1447. The sequence continues at coordinate 20,210 of CAZJNA010000015.1, forward strand.
CGGCGCCGAGGACGATCGCGTCCGTCGCAGCGTCCGGAAGCAGGCCATGCTGGGGCCGCACGCGGCGCCAGAAGCGCTCCCGGAGGTTGTCGAAGGGGGAGGCGAATCGGGTCCGACGAAAACGGCCTTCCGCCCGCGCCCAAATCCTCCGCAGGATCCGGGGGCGCCGCCCATCGGGCCCGGGGCGCGGGGCGCCCAGTCGATGGACCCTTATCCCCGCCGTGTCCCTCAGGAGGTCCCCGCTGAAGCGCTCGTCGGACTCATACAGGAACACGTCGACCTCCCAGCTCTTTCCCTCAAGGCAGGCCGCGAGATAGCAGACGTTCGAGTGGAGCGGCCAGTGCGCCATGAAGATGGCTGCTCTTCTTGATTGTGGCATGGCCCGCGCTTTCGCGCTTGTTTTCTCCGGCGAACGGCTACGGGGAGGCGCCGAGCAGGCCCTTCAGGGCATCCGTCACCCGATCCATCTGGGCATCCGTCAGCGCGAGCCCGCTCGGGATGTAGAAGCCGCGCCGTGCGAGGCGCTCAGCCACCGGGCAGCGCGCATCCTTGAAGAGACCCATGCGGCGCAGGACGGGCTGCTCGTGCATGGGCCAGAAGAACGGGCGCGTTCCGACGCCCTGCGCCGCCAGTCGCTTCATGGCCTCCTCGGCGTCGAACGGCACGTCGTCGCCGAGGACAATGCCGTAGACCCAGTAGATGTTATCGGCGAAGCCGGTCGATTCGAGGGGCAGCTGGATCCGGCCGATCCCGCGAAGGGCCTCCGAGTAGCGGCGCCCCATGCGCCGTTTTCGCGCCACGAATTCGTCGAGCCGCTCGAGCTGGGCGACGCCGAGCGCCGCCTGGAGGTTGGTCATCCGGAAATTCCAGCCGAGCTCCTCGTGGACGAACCGCTTCTTCTGGAAGCAGAGGTTTCGCAGCGAGCGGCAGCGGGCGTCGAGACCGTCGTCGTCCGACATGACCATGCCTCCCTCTCCCGTCGTGATGTGCTTGTTCGGATAGAAGCTGAAGGTGCTTATGTCGCCGAGGCTTCCGCAGGGCCGTCCGCGGTAGGTCTGCCCCTGCGCTTCCGCCGCATCCTCGATGATCTTCAGGCCCTGTTTTGCCGCCAGCGCAAGAAGCGGGTCCATGTCCACCGGCAGGCCGTAGATATGGACGGGCATGATCGCCCGCGTGCGCGCCGTGATCTTCCCCGCCACCTGGCCGACGTCCATGTTCCAGGTGAGCGGATCAGCGTCCACGACCACGGGGGTGGCGCCCGCCCGAAGGATCGCCGTCGCGCAGGAGATGATCGTGAAGCTCGGAAGGATGACCTCGTCGCCCGGGCTGAGCTGCAGCGCGGCGACCGCGGCGTCGAGGGCGGCCGAGCCGTTGCAGACGGCGACCCCGTGCTTCCGGCCGACGCGCCTCGCGAGGCCCTCCTCGAAGCGCTGGATGAACGGCCCTTCCGACGAGATCCAGCCCGTGTCCACGCACTCCGCGAGATACTTCCTCTCGTTGCCGTCCAGGACGGGCTCGTTGACCGGTATGAATCCCGCGGGCATATCAGGTGCGTTTCCGCAGCAGGTAGGCGACACCCCAGGTGCGCTCGCCGGGCTGCCGTCCCGTGAGAAACTCCTCGGTCCTCTCGACGGCGAAGCCGGACTCCGTCGCAAGGAGCTCGATTTCCGAGGGGAAGAAGTAGCGCAGGCGGTGCTCCTCGCCGAAGGTCGTCAGCCGGCTGTCGGCCTTGGATTCGGCGAGGATTGTGTAGCGGACCGTGACGGTGCCCGCGGCGCTGTCCATTTCCGGTTCCGCGATCCGTATGAGGCGCGTGCGCCCGTCCTCGACGCGCTTCACGCGGATCGACGGGCGCTCGCTCACGACGGCCGGCCCATGCCAGACATCGAAGAGGAACACCCCGCCCGGCGGCAGGTGGCGCGCCGCGTTCGCGAAGGTGAGCCGCGCGTCGGCGAGGAGCGTTTGGTAGCTGACCACGTGGAAGAGGGCGAGAACGGCGTCGAACGCGCGGTCGATCCTCGCCGTCCGGATGTCGCCCTGGACGCAGGAGAAGCTTCCGGGCCCGGGATCGTCCGCGGGGCAGGCCGCGACCATGGCCGCGCTCCGTTCCACACCGAAGACGTCATAGCCCTCCCGCGCGAGGAGGCGGCCGTGACGCCCCGTGCCCGAGCCGAACTCGAGGATGCGCCGGGCCTCCGGCGCCGCGCTCCTCAGCAGGCCGCCGATGTACCGCGCCTCGCCTGCGTAGTCCTTGTCGCTGTAGAGGAGGTCGTAGTAGGCGCTGTAGCGCTGGAACACGTCCTCGCTCATGGAATCGCGGGATCGGGCCCGAACTTGAGGTTCGCGGGCCGCTCGCCCTTGAAGCGGGTCTTGTCCCGGTCCCCCGCGTAGGGCCCCTGCTTGATCTCGATCATCTCGAGGTCCTCGAGGACCTCGAATCCGTGCCCGCCGTTCACGAGCAGGATGACGTCGCCGGCCTCGAGGACCCTGCTCTCGAGGTATTCCTGCCTGTCGTCGTAGAAGTCCACCCGCAGCTTCCCGCGCTTGATGAGAAGCGTCTCCTGCGTGAGCTGCACCTCCCGCCGGACGGGGTTGTGGGAGTGCGGCTCGATGAGCTTGCCCGCGGGATGCTGCATGTGCGCGAGCTGCTGCGACAGATGGTTTGGGGTGAAGAAGTGAATGCCCGGCTCGTTGAATTTATGGGACAGGATGATCGCCATCAATTTCCCCTCATGGTGAATTTCCGTGATCATGGTGTTGCGTGGCGGCATTGCGACCGGTTCAGCGGCGGCCCGCTTCGGCCGGGACGCTGGCGCTCCACGTCGTCGGAATGAACGCGATGCCGTGGTGGGTGTTGACGTTGGCTCCGGACTTGAAGTTCGGGCCCGACGTCACGACGAAGCTGGCCGCGTTGCGCACCCAGTCGAAGTCGGCAAGCCCCCCGGCGTCGGCAACCCAGGGCTCGGCGGTGTAGGTCCGCGGGTAGAGGAGAACCGGGTCGATCCGCATCCGGTACTCGATCAGCCCCTCGGTGCGCCCGATCTTCACGTTGTAATGGGACGAGCGGCAGTCCGCCACGCGGATCCCCGTGTCGGTCACGATGTTGATCCCCAGGGTCGGGTTCTCGACCGCGGAATTGAAGCGCGCGCCGACGACGATGTTCATGGGCTCGCCCATCCTGAAATGCGTCTGCGGCACGCCCGCGTCGTTCTCGAAGCGGATGCGGGTGATCCGGGCCTCGCCCGTGCCGCTCCGCGTGCTGTTGCTCAGGTCCTCGACCACCGCCTGCGGACGGGTCTTCTTCAGGTAGAGGCTGACCGCCTCCTGGGTGTCCCCGCTGAAGACGACGCGGCCGCCGTCGAGCAGGACGGAGCTTTTGCAGAGCGTCTGCACGGCGCCGATGTTGTGGCTCACGAACAGGACGGTCCGGCCCTGGGACATGCTGGCCTCCTTCATCTTGCCCATGCACTTCTCCTGGAAGATCGTGTCGCCGACCGCCAGCACCTCATCGACGATCAGGATCTCCGGCTCGAGGTGGGCGGCCACGGCGAACGCGAGCCGGACGTACATCCCGCTCGAGTAGCGCTTCACGGGGGTGTCTATGAATTTCTGCACGTCCGCAAAGGCGACGATCTCGTCGAACTTCCTGCGGATCTCCGCCCGTGTCATTCCCAGGATCGCCCCGTTCAGGAAGATGTTCTCCCGCCCCGTCAGGTCGGGATGGAACCCCGTCCCCACCTCGAGGAGCGAGGCGACGCGGCCGCGAAGGACCGCGCGCCCCGAGGTCGGCTCTGTGATCCTGCTCAGGATCTTGAGGAGGGTCGACTTGCCCGCGCCGTTCGAGCCGATGATTCCGACGACCTCCCCGGCCTGCACCTCGAACGAAACGTCGCGCAAAGCCCAGAAACCCTGGCCGTCGCCCTCCGCGTTTCCCCGCTTCCGGGCGTACCAGGCGTGAAGGGACTCCCGCAGCGTCGTCACGCCGATCGCGCCCAGGCGGTAGCACTTCGAGAGGTTCGTCACCTCGATGACCGGCCGGCTCATATGACGTCGACGAAGTTCTTCTCGACCCGCTGGAATATGAGAACGCCGCCGACGAGTATGGCCAGGGTCGTCCCCGCGGATAGCGCGAAGAGGGACAGGGTCGGGGTGCCGGCGCCGAGCAGCATGAGCCGCGTCGTCTCGAGGGGAAAGGTCATGGGATTGATCGCCGCGCCCCAGTACCACCGGGCCGGCACGCGGGTCAGGGGGAAGACGACCGGCGTCGCGAACATCCAGAGCTGGAGGAGGAATCCCGACAGGACCCCGAAGTCGCGGAACTTCGCCGAAAGGGCCGCGATCCACAGCCCGACGCCGAGGCTGATCAGCCCGACCTGGATGAAGACGAGAGGCAGCATCCAGGCGGTGCCGGTCATTCCGAAGCTGGCCGACCGCGGGCCGGCCTTTTCGAGCGCGTAGATGACGAGAAACGTGCCGAGCTGGATCGCGAGCGTGGCCATGTTCGAGATCACGACAGAAAAGGGCACGATCAGGCGCGGAAAATAGACCTTCCCGAACAGCCCGGCGTTTGCGACGAGCGTGGACGACGTCGACTGGAACGTCTGCGCGAAATAGTTCCAGGGGAGAAGTCCGCAGAAATAAAAGAGCGATGAGGGCACGTTGTTGGTCGGGATGCGCGCGACGCGCGAGAAGATGACCATGAAGACGACCGTCATCAGGACCGGCTGCACGACGAACCAGAGGGGACCGAGCAGCGTCTGCTTGTACCGGGAGGCGATGTCGCGCCAGACGAGCAGCCAGAGCAGGTCGCGATGTCCGTACAGCTCGCGCCAGGGGACCAGGTGCCCGCCCCGCGTCGGCTCGATGACCGTCTCCATGGCGGTGCCCGGGTTCTCGTTCATTTCTTGAGCGGCTGTGCGCGACGCCGCATCAGGGTTGGATAATAAGGCGTCCGGGCCCGGTCAAGCGCCGCGTCCCCCGGGCGCGCGCGCGGAAGGCCGGATTCCGGACAGTAAAACCGATTATGCCGCATGGGTTTGTAAAAATGCGCAGCTTCGCCCCGTCACCTCCGCCCCGCGGCCCACTTCAGCGGCAAACCGCGCCCGAGGCAACCCCTTGCTGCCTCGCCGTATCTGCCTCCCAAGAAGGGGCTTGCCGGGGCCCGCGCGCTGGGATGCGTTTGTCTCCGTCCCGGCCGCGCTGCGCGGGACGCAGGCATGCTTCGCAGGTCCGCGCGCGCATTCCCGCCCACCATGCTCAAATCCCTCGCAAAACGGATGTTGCCGGCGCCCGCGATCGCCTTTGTCCGCCTGTGCCGGCAGCGCGGGCTCCTCGTGGCGGCCAGCCTCAGCTGGCGGCAACGCGCGTTGCGGAAAGCCTTCGAGGCCGGGAACCGGAATGTTCCCGCCGACCAGATCGAGATCCGCCCGGGCCTTCGCTTCAAAGTCAACAAGGAGGCCCGCGGGGGCTTCGAGTACTTTGCGTTCCGCGACGCCGAGATGTGCGACGAGCTCGACGGTTTCCTCCGGCTGTCGCGCGGCCGGAAGGTTCTTTGGGACATCGGCGCCCTTCACGGGATATTTTCCATGGCATTTTGCGGGGAGAACCATGGCAAGGCCCTCGCCTTCGAGCCTTCCCCGGTGGCAACGCCGGTCCTTCGGGACAACCTCGCGCGGAATTCCGACCTGTCGATCCGGCACCTGTGCTGCGCGGTCGGCGAGGAGCGCGGCAAGGCAAGGTTCGAGCTCTTCTGGCATCATGCGTGCGCCCTCGGCGAGGGCGAATCCGGGGCGCCCGGGCAGGTCATCGAGGTCGACGTCGTCACCCTCGACGAACTCCTCTCCAAGGAGGAGCCGCCGGACACCATCAAGATCGATGTCGAGGGATACGAATTCAGGGTTCTCAAGGGAGCGCGCCGGGTCCTCGGTGAATTTCATCCCCTTGTATTCCTCGAAATTCACCCGGAGGTGCTTGGCAGATGGGGGACGGCGATCGCCGAGATCTATGCATTTCTTGAAGGGTTCGGATACGCGATCGTCGATCCCTCCGGGAGCCCGGTGTCCGCCGCGGCCGTGGCCCGCGACGGCCTGGTGCGCCGGGTTGTCTGCCTTCCGCCCGGCTGACGGTCCGGGTTAGGGGCCGGCGGGCTGTCTTGGCTGGAGAAACGGGCGTTCGACCAGGAACCAGCTCGGGATCGCGAAGGCGAACGTCAGCGCGAGCGAGGAAAGGAAGAACACCGCGTATGAGCCGTGGACGATTCCAGTCCTTGCCAGCAGCTGCTGGCAGGGGAAGTGATAGATATAGACCCCGTACGAAAAATCGTGGCGAAGCCGCAGCTCGAAGCTCTGCGCCAGGCTGAGAACGAACACGGGGAAAAGGACGGGCCCGGCGATCATCCAGCCGCCATAGTGGAGGAGGACCAGCGCGGACATTCCGACGAGAAGCGTCGGTCCCGGGCCCACGGATATCTCGTCGCGAAACGCCCAGCAGCAGGCGCCGGCCGCAAAGGCGCAGATGAAGGGCGCCGTGTCGGAAAGGGCGACGAAGGTCGGCAGGAGCGGGTAGGTGGCCCCGGGCACGGCGGCCAGGGCGAAGTTGAAGCCGAAGGCGATCGCCGCCCACAGAAGCAGGAAAATCCGGCGCTGGGGAAGGGCGGTGCAGACGCCGACGGCCAGGACTCCCAGGTAGCACACGAACTCGGGGAACAGCGTCCAGAGCGACCCGTTCAGCGAGCCGAAAAAGGGAAGTCCGTCGAGCATGCCGGCGATCCCCCAGGACCGCATGTGCAGGAAGGCATTGGCATAGATGTATTGGAGCGCCCCTCCTGAGCCCGTCAGCGGGTAGTCCGCGAGCCGGCCGCCGGGCTTCAGCGCGAAAATCAACGGCCCGATGACAAACGCCGAGACGACCAGGCTCGCATAGAAGGCCGGGAAGATCCGGCGGACTCTCCGGTTCAGATACGCCCAGGGCGTGCGCGAGCGGTCGTAGCTGGCGGAAATCAGGTAGCCGCTGATCCCGAAGAAGCCGAGGACTCCCAGCCGCCCCGCGCTCATCTGGTCCTTCGTGAATCCGATCCAGGGATCGGATGCGAACCCGCCCACGAGATGGGCGTGCGAATAGACGACCATGATCGCCAGGACCAGGCGGAGCGCGTCGAAGGCGTTTGCGTGCGACGCGCTCGGGCGGATCTGGCCGAAGGTGCTTGTTTCAGGCATTCGCGGGGCCGGGGTTGGAACAGGATGTTATCGGCGGCCCGGGCGGGGGCCAACTCGAAAGAGGCTCATGGGCACGCCACCGTTCCCGACCAGGCGGCCGAAAGCGTCCGATCCGGCCGTCGGACCATGACAAAGAAAGGGTGCACGCCCGGCTCGTAGGCGATCTGCGGAATGAGAAAGACGGACAGATCCTCGAGGAAACTGCGATGCGAGGGCACCTCTGCCAGCCGGATGCGGGGCCTGAGCAGGGGAACGATCAGCGGCCCCTGGGGCTGGAGCACGACGCCGAAGACCGGGACGCCCCCGGCCGGGGCCGCGGCGCCGCCGGCCCGGGACAGAAGATAGCCGCAGAAAGCGCCGGAGGGCCGTGCGAGAAAGCCCGGGTCGGGTCGCGGCCCGGGAGGCTGCGCCAGCGAACGTATCGTTCCCAAATCGCCTTCGCTCAGGAATCGCGGCGGCCGGAGCGTCCCGAGCCCGACCGCCTGCGCCAGGCCGTCGGCCGCCCCGGCCTGGTCCGGAACGGACGCCATCGGAAGCTGCCGGCTCAATTGGAGGTTCATCGCCGTCGCCTCGGCCCACGACCGGCCGTTGTCGATCTGCGAGTACGTCTGGTAGTACGACAGGAAGCAGAAGGCCGCGCCCGCGAGCGCGGCCGCGATCCCGAAGCGGCGCAGCCTTGTCCCGGGCATCCCCTCGGCGGAGCGCAGGAAGAGCGTTGCGACGATAGCGAGCCCATAGGGCCGGTAGCGGTCCTGGAGCATGTAGTCCATTCCCCACCCGATTCGCGCCCAGGCGGCCATCGCCACGCTGCCGAGCAGGAACAGCACGAAGAGAGTCGTGTGCGCAACGCGCCTTGCCCTCCAATCGAGCCAGCACATCCCGAGCGCGGCGGCCAGGACGGCGGCGCCCACGGCGGCCACCGCCCAGGTCTTTGCCGCGAGCGGGCCGAAAGCCGCGATGCCGCCGACCATGACCGCGGCGTTTCCGGCGAGCGTCGCGACGGAGAACGGGTTGTGGGCGAAGGGCTGCATGGCTGTCGAGTAGCCGATGAAGTACAGGGCCCAGGCGGCTATTCCCAGGGCGGTCCACTCCCCGAATTGCCGTCGGTCGCCCCCGAATGCCTTGCCTGCGGCGATGATCGGAAAAACGAGCAGGCCGTTCACCCCGGAAAGCGCCGCGCCGGCCGCGCACGCCCAGGCCGCCGTGCGCTGCGTTCTGCCGGGTGACATCGAGAGGAGGAACGCCCAGAATGAGAAGATGAGGATCCAGACGTGCCCGGGCGATCCGGTCGCGGTCAGCATGTTCGAGTAGCCCTGCGGCTGGAGGAGAAAAAAGGCCAGCGCCAGCGCGGCGGGGACGTGCCGGCTCAGCGTCCGGCTGGACGCGACGAGCCCGGCGGCAAACAGGATCCAGCCCAGCCAGGCGATGGCGTCCAGGATCCTGAGATCGCAGGCCCCTCCGGAGCCCGAGGCGAGCACCGCGGCCGCGCGCGTCAGCGGCTGGCGGGTGCTGCAGAACTGTTCCCACAGCAGGTGGAGCCGCGGCCCGAACCCGGCCGCGAGGCGCCATCCGTTGAGAAAGGGCACGATCGCCCCGTAGTCGTCGGAAGCGGGCACGTTCACGGCATTTCCAGCCATGACGGCGCCGAACAGCGCTGCGGGCGCCCCCAGGAGCAGGAGGCCCGCCGGGAGGGAGGGCGGCCCCGGTTCTTTTTCAGAGCTCAAGAAGGGTCGCGAGGCGCGCCTTGAAATTCGAATAGGAGAACAGTGCGGCCCGCTCGAGGATGGCCTGCTCGCTCCAGGGGCGCTGCAGGCCCGCGACGCAGGCCGCGGCGAGGGCGGGCACGTCGCCGAAGGGCACGAGGATTCCGGTCTCCTCGGTTATGACTTCCGGGATTCCGCCGGCGCGGGCGCCCAGGCAGGGCCGGCCGTGGGCCATTGCCTCGAGGAAGACGAGCCCGAACCCCTCCTTCTTGCTCGGCAGGACGAAAAGCCGGCAGCTGCGGAGCTCCTCGACCAGGCGCTTGTCGTCCAGGTAGCCGAAGAAATCCACTCCCGACTTGAGCACCGCCTGCTGGCGCGCGATCCCCTGCAGCCGCGGCAGATCGTCGCCTCGCCCGACGATCCGGAGCTGGACGCCCGGCACGGCAGCGCGCACGGCCGGCATGGCCTCGATGAGATGCTCGACTCCCTTGTAGCGGTCGGAGAAGTCGAGCCGCGTGACCGTGAGTAACACCGGCGGGCACTCGGCTAGCGGAATGCCGTTTCCGATCTTGAAGAAGGGGTCGAGCGCGTTCGGCAGCACGACGACGCGGTCCCCCCGGAGCTTGCAGTAGCGCATGAGTTCCCCGCGGGTATACTCGCTCACGCAGAAGATGCGGTGGGCCCCGCGCAGCGCAATCCGCTCCGCCAGGGTGAAGCGGCGCCAAACTTCGATCCCGTGTGCCACGAGGAAATAGCGCAGGCGCGGATTGAGGAGCCGGGCCGCCCAGGCCACCGGCAGCTGCGCCACGTGCCCGCAGACCAGCCGGTCGCATCCGCGGGACATCCGCAGCGCCGCGCGGACGAAGCGGCGCTTGTTGCGGCTGCAGACGTACCAGTTGTCGAGGTTCTCGTTCGTGTAGCGGCGGAGGTCCGCTGTATCGAGCGCGGGATCGTTGAGCGCGACCAGGCGCACGCCCTCGTTTCGCTCCGCTCCGAGGTCGCAAAGCGCCTTGAGGTAGAGCTGGAGGATTCGCGGGATTCCCCCGACCGACGAGAAGATTTCGGGCGCGAGGAGGAGCGTGCAGTGTTCGTAGCGCCGGTGCCCCGCCTTGGCTTCGGGCGCGGCTGGGCCGGGCGCTGCGCGCGCGGGAGCCGCGCCGCCGGCCGGAGCCGCTTTCGGCTCCCGGGACGCCGTGGCGATTGCCGGGATTCCTTCGGCGATCCGGCCGGGGGTCCGGCGGTTTATGAAGGCGATGAGGACCGCCAGGCTCCAGATGCGCGACCACTCCCGGGTATCGTGTAGGCCCAGGAAATCCCTCCAGTGCGTCTGCACGGTCGCCCGGTGGAACAACCCGCTGCGGCCCAGGCTCGAATCCGAGAAGGTCTCCTCGAGAAAAGGCCTCAGGTCGCCCTTCATCCAGACGGCGAAGGGAAGGGTGAAGCCGTGCTTGCGCCGCGACCGGAGGGCCGGAGGCAGGATGTCGGCCGTCGCCTCGGCCAGCGCGTCCTTGGGGTGCCGTGGCGTGTCCTTGAATGCAGAGGGCTGGCGCCAGAGCCACTCGATGAGCGGGCGGTCGACGAAAGGCACGCGAAGTTCGAGGGAGTGCCGCATGCTCATGACATCGCTGTCGCGCAGCAGCACATCGGCCATGTAGGTGCGCAGCTCCCAGGCGCTGGCGATCTCGAACGAGTCCGCCTCCTCAAGGTCGGCCCTGAGGGCCGCGAGTTCGGGATGAAACGAGCTGCGCGAGGCGCTGGCGGCGATCGCGTCCGGGCCCATCAGGGAACGCCGGCGCGGCTCCGAAAACACCCTTCGCTGCATGGCCGTGAGCTCGTGGATGTCCCGGGCGTTGCGAAGGAGGTCGGCCAGCTTCCGCTGCCGCGTGTCGCCGCGGCGCAGGCGCGCGACCACCGAGCGCCGAACCCAGTCCGGAAGGCTCCTCCACAGGGGAAGCCACCGCGCCACCCGCGGGACATTGCGGAACGAGGGATAGCCGCCGAACAATTCGTCGCCGCCGAGGCCGGAAACGGCCACTGTGACCCCGCCCGCATGGGCCGCCTGGCTCGCGTAGTAGGTGTTGATTCCGTCGCCGGTGGGCTGGTCGTAGGCGGCCATGAGCCGCTCGATGTCGAGGGCGACCTCCCGTCCCGTAAGGATGCGCGCGTGGTGCTCGGTGCCGAAATAGCGCGCGGTCGCCTCCGCCTCCCGGGCCTCCGAGTAGCCGCTCTCGTCGAAGCCGATCGAGAACGTCCGGAGCCGCGTGGGGCTTTCCTGCGTCATCAGCCCCGTGATGACCGCGGAATCCAGCCCCCCCGAGAGGAAAGCCCCGACCGGCACGTCCGCGAGCATGTGCATCCGGACCGAATCGTTTAGCCGCGTGCGCAGCTCCGAGATGAATTCCTCCTGCGAGGAGCAGATGCGCGTGTCCTTCGGTATCGTCCGGAAATTCCAGGCCGGGCGGATATCGAGCCTGCCGTGATGCCAGGTCGCGCACTCTCCCGGCCGCAGGCTGAAGACGCCGCGATAGATGGTGCGCGGCGCGGGGACGGAAAACCAGGAGAGATAGTCCGCCACCGCCAAAGGATCGATCTCGCCGTCGAACACCCGGGCGGCGAGGAGGGCGTTGATCTCCGAGCCGAACAGGAGGCGCTCCCCGTCCTGCCTGTAGTACAGGGGCTTTATGCCGAACGGATCGCGGGCCAGCTGGAGGCGCTTCTCCTGCGCATCCCAGACCGCGAAGGCGAACATGCCGCGCAGCCGTCCGAGGCAGGCCTCGCCCCAGCGCGCGTACGCGGCGAGCAGGACCTCCGTGTCGCATTCCGTCCGGAAGGCCCATCCGGACGACGCGAGCTCGGACTTGAGCTCCTGAAAATTGTAGATGGCGCCGTTGAAGACCAGGGTGAAGCGCCCGTCCGGCGTCTTCATCGGCTGGTGGCCGTGGGCGGGATCGAAGATCGCGAGGCGGCGCATGCCGAGGGTCGCCGGTCCCTGCGACTCCATGCCCCCGTCGTCCGGACCGCGGTGCAGCATGGCCGCGCACATGCGCAGCACCGCCCCCGCGCGGTCGTCCGCCGAGGTGTTCGGGTCGATGAATCCGGCTATGCCGCACATGGTGTCCGGGGGATCAACGCTTCGCCCCGTCGCTTCCGGGCATGCGAAGCAACCAGGGCCCATGCTGGGTTGTGGGAGCTCTCACGGGGTGGAAATGGGAGCTTCGTCTTGGCGCAAATCACTCCAATACAAAACCCTGTGCGATGCAATCTCGCTTGGGATGCGCAGTTTCACGCATCGATCGAGGCGCCGATTTCGGCCGCCTTTTCGGGCGAAAAAAGCATGCGGATGATGAGGAGGGCGAAGTCGAGCGAGGTGCCCGCGCCGCGGGAAGTCAGGAGCCGTCCGTCCGCGACAGCCCGTTCGCCTGCCAGGATTGCCGGGAGCTCGCCGGCCACGGAATGATGCGCGGTGTAACGGCGACCGGCCAGGAGCCCGGCGTCATTGAGGACCGTGGGCGCCGCGCAGATCGCGGCGAGCCAGCGGCCGGAGGCGTGCTGGCGCCGCACGATCTCCATCACCCGCGCGTCGGCCCTCAGGGATTTCACGCCGGGCCCTCCGGGAAGCACGACACAATCGAACTCCCGCGCTGCTGCGGCGCCCAGCGGGACGTCCGCGTGGAGCGTCACGCCCGAGCGCCCCGTCACATGGATGCCTTCCCCGACCGAGGCCGTGGTGACCTCCGCGCCCGCCCTGCGCAGGAGGTCGATCGGGGTGAGGGCCTCGATCTCCTCGAATCCGTCGGCGAGTATGACGAGAACAGTCAAATGAAAAGCGAAAAGCGGGGAAGGCAAAGCGGAAAGCGGAAATCGGAAATCGGAAACCTGAGAAGGCGACCTTAGCGTGAGGCTGCCTGGTTCCAATCTCTGTTTTCCGCTTTCCGCTTTTCGATTTCCGCTTTGCCTGCCGTTTTCCGCCTTCCGCTTTCCGCTTTTCGCTTTGCCTGCCCCGCTTTCCGCTTTCCGCTTTTCGCTTTGCCTGCCCCGTTTTCCGCTTTCCGCTTTCCGCTTTTCGATTTTGTATGCCTCCGTGTCGTCCTCTCCCCTCGAGAAGCTGCAGCAGCAGCTGAAGAAGCTGCCCGGCCTCGGCTACCGTTCCGCGGAGCGGATCGCCCTTCACCTCCTCGTCGAGCAGCCGGCTCAGCGGGGCGAGCTGGTTGCCGCCCTCGAGGAGGCGGGGCGGAGCGTGCATCGATGCACCCGCTGCGGAAACCTCGCCGGCGGCGAGCTGTGCGCGATCTGCTCCGATCCCCGCAGGGACCAGAGGCTGGTCTGCGTCGTCGAGCACGTCCCGGACGTGGTTGCCCTCGAGCGCAGCGGGGCTTGGCGGGGCGTCTACCACGTCCTCCACGGAAGGCTTTCCCCGCAGCACGGCGTCGGTCCGAATGATCTCAACCTGGCGCCCCTTTTCGGCCGGATCGAGCGGGGCGAGGTGGACGAGCTTATCCTTTCGCTGGCCAACGACGTCGAGGGCGAGGCCACCTGCCATTACGTGACGGAACATCTTCCCTCCGGACACGCCGTCAAGGTGTCGCGCATCGGCTTCGGCCTTCCCAGCGGGGGCGGCGTCCTCTACGCCGACGCGGTCACCCTGAGGAGCGCCCTGGACGGGCGCCGAAACTATGGCTGATGCCGTTCATCCTGCCGCCGGATCCTCCAAAACCCCCTTGAGCCGCTCGTTTTGCCTGGCCGCCTTTTTGGCCGCAGCCTGCCTTGTTCGGGCCGATCCGCCCGCCAAGGTTTTCCCGCACCCGGACAGGATCCGCTACGACGGGCAGTGCGTGACGATCGACGGCCGGGACCTCGTCGTCTACAGCGGCGCCTTTCATTATTTTCGCTGCCCGAAGCCGCTGTGGCGGGATCGCTTCCGGAAGATCGTGGATGCCGGGTGCAATACGGTGGAGACCTATGTCCCGTGGAACTTGCATGAGCGCGGGATGCCTTCGTCCCTGGACGACACCTCCCAGGTGGACCTTTCGGACCTCCGGGACTGGCTCCGGATGGCGCACGATGAGTTCGGGCTCTACACCATAATCCGCCCCGGTCCGTACATCTGCGCGGAATGGGACGGAGGCGGGTTTCCCCGCTGGCTGCTCACGAAAATGCCCGCGGAGGCGAGGATTCCCGCAGCCGCGCCCGTCGACATCCAGTCCGCGGCTGGCGCGGATGCGGCCCCTCGGCTGCGCTCGGGGCAGATGGCGCCGGCTGCCGGCGCCATCTGGCTCCGCAGCGACGAACCCGCGTTCCTCGACTGGTCCCGGCATTGGTTTAAGGCGGTCTGTCCGGTCGTAGCCGCCGAGCAGGTGACGCGCCGGCCTCCCGGCCGCGGCGGAGTCATCCTGTTTCAGATCGAAAACGAGTATAACTACTACAAGGAGGTTCCCGACGCGGAGAGGGCCCCGCATCTGAAGGCCCTGTACCGCGAGGCGGTCGCCGATGGGATCGACGTCCCGATCTTCACCTGCTGGACGGCGCAGGCCCGGGGCAGCTCCGATCCCGAGCTGAGCCAGGTCTTCGACGCCTTCAATTCCTATCCCCGATTCTCGATAGACAATTCCGCCAAGCGCATCCACGACGTCCAGTCCGCCCAGCCCGACGCGCCTGCGATGATTTCCGAGATGGGAGGCGGCTGGTTCTCCGGAGTCGGAGGCATGCTGAGCGAGGATCAGCCGGGCCTGACGGCCGCGGAATTCAACGCCCATGCCCTGCTAGCGCTCCAGGAGGGCGGGGCGATCCTCAATGTGTATCTCCTGGCAGGAGGAACCAATTTTGGCCTCTGGGCCGGGAGGGGAGACACGGCGACCTACGACTACTTCGCTCCGATCCGGGAGTCGGGAGGGGTTGGCGACAAGTATCTCGCGGTCAAGGCTATCGGCCTGATGCTGAGGCGGCACGGCCCGGCGCTTGTCCGCGCGAAGACCGTCCCCTGCCAGGCGGAGACGGGCAGCCCCGACGTCACGGTCGCGGCGAGGCGCTCGCGAGACGGCGGCCTGTACCTGTTCTTCAGGAATCATTCCATCCTCGAGGCAAGAAAGGGCGCCGCGACGGTCTGGCTGGAATCCGCCGGCGAGACGCGGGTCGAATACGCGCTGGGTCCGTTCGGCTACCGGGTGCTTTACCTCGCTCCGGGCTGGACTGATCCCTCGAAGGGAGAGTGGCTCCCCGGTCCCGTCGCAGGGCCTGTCCGTCCTTCCGCGATTCCCGCCCCGGTGCGGCCGACAGCCGCTGTCATGCGGGATGATCCCGGCGCCACGGACTGGTCGCCGGTCGGACCCGGCGCCATGCTCCCCGAGCTCGGCGTCTACGATGCGCGCCCGGTCGTCTACTCCGCCGGAACCACGCTCGCAGCCTCCCAGGTCGCGCCCGGCGCAACCCTCCGCCTCGATGCGTATCCCGGCGATGCGATGGCCGTTCAGGTCAACGGTCACGTGGTTTCATGCGGCGACGGCCTCGAGGCCGCCGTGGGCCCGTGGCTGCGCCCGGGCGAAAATTCGTTCGAGATTCTCTACGCGCAGGCGGGCCAGCCTAACATCGGGAGGCCCATCCAGGACGAATGCGGCCTTCGCGACGCCATCCTCATTGCGAACGGCGCGTCCCTGCCGATAGCCGGTTGGAAGGTCGGGCGCTCGCTCGGGGGGGTCGCAGCCGGCTGGCCGCAGCTCGGCCCCGGGATCCCGGCCGGCTGGACGCCGGTCGCCCTCGACTCGGCGGGTCCGGTTCCGCGCAAAGCCGGGCTCGGCGAAGTCTTCCCGGGCCCTGTCTCCTCCCTGACGACCTGGTACCGGGTCGAGTTCGATCTCCCCGCGCAGGCTCCGGGCGTCTGGGTTCCATGGCGCGCGCTCGTCGACGCCGCCGGCGACGGCGAACTCTATCTCAACGGCCGGTCGCTCGGCCGTTACTGGGAAGCGGGCCCGCAGCGGGAGTATTTCCTGCCCGAGTGCTGGCTCCGCTTCGGCGCCGGGAGCAGGAACGTGCTCACGATGCGCCTGAACCCCGTCCAGAAGGGCGTTCGGCTCAGGGCCGTGGAAGTCGCGCCCTATGGGGACGAAGCGGAGGCCAGGCCGTGATCGCAGCCTGGGAGCCCGGTGGCATTCCGGTATGAGCGGTCCGCTCCAGGCGATCGCCGCCCGCTGGCGCACGGGCGGGACGTGGGGGGCCATCCACTCGGCCGCCTTCCGGCTCGGCTTCGCGATAGATCCCGCAAGGGTGGCCCTCTGGGCATTATCCCTGCGGCCTCGGTTCACGATCGTCCAGATCGGGGCATTTGTCGGGGACACGGACAACGATCCGCTTCACGCATTCATCGCGCGGCATGTCGTTGGAAAAGGGGCCAAGGCGGCTCGCCGGGTCATCCTCGTAGAGCCCGTGAGGGAGCACTTTCAAAAGCTCGAGCGGCTCTATGCGGGTTGCAAGAACGTCATCCTCGAGAACGTCGCTGTCGCGGATCGGAGCGGAAAACGGCCCATGTACCGGCTCGGGGTGGATCCCGTCGAGCACGGCTTCCCTGCCTGGCTCTCGCAGCTCAGTTCCCTGAAGGGGGAGCGGATGGAATCGCTGTGGGACTCCTACGAGGGGATCGCCGAGTACAAGGCGTTTTACCTGAGGCACCGCGTCACCGAGATCGTCGAATGCGTGACGCTCGCAGGCCTGCTCGAAAAGCACGGCTTCAAAGGGCTGGATTTTCTGCAGATAGACGCGGAGGGGTTTGACTACGAGATCATCAAGTCGATCGACTTTGCCGCGACGCGCCCCCGCTTCATCAACTACGAGTACGTGCTCCTCGGCGCGGATCGGGCAGCCTGCCGCGCGCTGCTCCTCGAAAAGGGATACGGGCTTCTGGACCAGCGTCAGGACACGCTCGCGATCCGCCGCGGCTGACCCGCGGCTTGCATCCGGTTGCGGCCCGATCAGCTGCCGATCAGCCGCCGCACTTCCTCCAGGATCTTTGAAAGAGGGGAGGTCTTCTGGAGATAGCAGGACACCTTCTTGCTCAGGATCTCCTTGGCGACCTTGGGATCGAAGTGCACACCGGTCAGCAGGATGACGGGGGTGTTGGGCAGCGTCGTTTTCAGCTCCGCGATCAGGTCGAGCCCGTCCGAATCCTCGAGCTGAAGGTCCGACACGATCAGGTCGGGAGCCTCGCGCTCCACGGCCCGCTGCGCCTCGAGGGCCGATTGGGCGGTCGTCACCCGATAGCCGCTCAGGGTCAGGAATTCGCCCAACAGGTCGCGGATGGAGGATTCGTCGTCCACGACTACGATATGTTTTTTCATGAGTGGGCTAGGAGCTCTCCCGTAGGACCTGCAGGATTGCGACGCCTCCGACCACCTTGTCACGGTCCCTCAGCGGAAACAAGGCGAGGCTGACGGGAATCTCCCGGCCACGCTTGTCGGTCACGATCGCACGCTGGTCGCGCAGGTCGTGGCCCTCGATCAGCGCCCGGGATAGGGGATCGGCAAGCGGCGCGCCTCCCGCCGTTGTGATCCGCGCAAACAGGGGGAACGGGTGGTTGATCAGCTCCTCCGCCTCGAAACCCGTCAGCCGGACCACGGCCGGATTCAGCCGCGATATGTTCAGGGACTTTGTGAGGACGAACACGAGATCGTTGATGGAATCGATGATCAGCTCGTTGTAGCGGACCTGGTGCTCGAGCGCCTGGTTGGCCCAGCGGCGCTCGAAGTTCTCGGTCGTCAGATGCTCGTTGGCGGAAGCCAGCTCGGCGGTGCGCTCGCGCACCTTCGTCTCCAGGAGCTCGTTGGCTTCGCGGAGCGCCGCCGCGGCCCGCCTGCGCACCTCGATGTCCGTCCAGATGAGCCACGCGACCCCGCCGAGAAGGAGGACGTCCAGGGCGACCCCGGATCCCACCGTCCAGCGGGTCGTCTGCGCCTGGATGTAGGACGCCCGGTCGCGGTCCGCAAGAAGCGCCATCTCTTCCTCGGTCAGCTTCTCGACCGCGCGCTGGATCTCGCCCGCCGAGGCCCCGATCGCGTCCGAGGCGACATAGGCGCGCTCCGCTTCCGGCCGGTTTGACTTCGCATCGGCCATGGCGCTCCGCAGGAACTCGGCGCGCTGGTTCACGAGGGTCTCGAGCCGGAGGACCTGCGCGTGCTGCGACGGCTCATTCCGAGTCAGCGCCTTGGCGACCTCCAGGTGCTCGAACATGTCGGAGAGGGCATCGCGCGCCTGCGCCTGGCTCCGCGCCTCCCCGGTGATGAGGTAGGTCAGCGCGGCCGCGTTTCCCGCCTGGGCCGCCGACGCCACCCCGTTCGCCTCGAGGATCACCGCGTGGGTATGGTTGACCCAGTCGCTGCTCGCCACCGACCGGTTGATGTTTCGCACCGAGTCCACGGCCACGACGGCGAGGACGGCGGAAATGAGCAGGAAGAAGGCAAGGATGCGCCCGATGGTCTTGTCTTTCATGGCTTCGCGGCGGGTTGTGTTTCCGGTTCCGCCGTTATTTTGCCGGGCCCGGGGATGCGGAGTCGGCATCCTCGGAGGGAGGGTCTGTCTTTACCACGGTAAGGGTGAGGTGCTTGATGCCCTCGCCGTAGTCAAACGTGTAAACCGAGACCGACGTCCAGTTGGCGTCGAAGGACGCGGCGACTTTCTCGGCGATTTCCCTCAGGGAGCGTCCGCTGCGCTCCAGGTTCTTGAAGTAGACCCGGTTGTTGTAGTCGAGATAGGCCTTCACCTGGGTGACATAGCAGACATCGTGGGCGAGCGTTCCCACGAGGGCGACGCGTATGATCCGTGTCTCGAACTGCTTCCGCTTGAGGACGTAGTCGGCCATGATGGCGTAGTCCGCGCAATCGCCGCGCTGCCTCTGCAGGAACACGTCCGGATCCTGAACATACGGGTTGAATTCGAACTCGAAGTCGGCGAAGCGGCCCGCAAACCGTTTTGGAGTCATCTTTGCGTCGGACAGCAGGTCCTGCATCGTGAAGGCGCGGAGCCCGGTGAGCGCGGCCGCCGCGACAAGGGCCGCGAGGGCGGCCTTCCGGATGAGCGGCCCAAGTTGGTGCGGGCGCGGGGAATCGAACCCCGATTTCAAGCTTGGGAAGCTCACGTGATAGCCGTTATACTACGCCCGCGTTCCACCAATCGGTTTCATTGCAGACGGTCTCCGCTCCGCGGTCAAGGCGAAGGGGTCAGGCTGCAATAATTGATGCCACCCGGAAGCGGCATCAATTATTGCAGCCT
>CAZJNA010000016.1:0-38481 GCA_964547325.1 uncultured Opitutaceae bacterium
CATGAGGGCATAGGCCTCGCAGATCATCTGCATGTCGCCGTACTCGATCCCGTTGTGGATCATCTTCACATAATGGCCGGCCCCATTTTCTCCGATGTAGGCCGTGCACGGCACGCCGCCGACGATCGGCTTCCCAGGCGAGGCTCCCATGAGCGGCTTTCCGGTCTTCGGATCCACCTTGGCGGCGACAGCCTCCCAGATCGGCTTCAGCTCAAGCCAGGCCTCGAAAGCGCCGCCGGGCATGAGGGACGGACCGAAGCGGGCCCCTTCCTCGCCGCCCGACACGCCGCTGCCGATAAAACGCAGGCCCTTGTCGCGAAGCGCCTTTTCCCGGCGGATCGTGTCGGTCCAGAGGGCGTTTCCGCCGTCGATCACGATGTCGCCCGCCTCGAGCAGCGGAACCAGGCCGTCGATGACGGCGTCCGTGGCCTTTCCGGCCTGGACGAGTATGACCATTTTCCGCGGCTTCGCCAGCGACTGGACGAACTCCTCGAGGGTCTTCGTGCCCACAACGCCACCCGGGGTCTTCGGGTTTTCTGCGGCGAACTTGTCCGTCTTTTCCGTCGTCCGGTTGTAGACCGATATCTTGAAGCCGTGGTCGGCGATGTTGAGCGCGAGATTCTGGCCCATAACGGCAAGGCCGATGAGCCCGATGTCGGAGAGTGGTTTGGCCATAAGAAGAGGCGGAACCTAGACGGTATTGCCCCAAAAACAAACCTGATTTTCCCGCTAGCGTGCGGTTCCGCTCGAGACGTCGATCCATCCCGAGGAGCCGTCCGCGTAATGCTCCCGTTTCCAGATGGGCACCCGCATCTTCGCCTGGTCGATGACGTACCGGCAGGCCTCGAAAGCCGCCCCGCGATGCTCCGCGACGACGCCGACCCAGACGGCGAGGTCTCCGAGCGCGAGCGCGCCGGTCCTGTGGACGCACGCGGCCTTCAGCACAGAAAATTTTGCCCGGGCCTCCTCGAGGATCCTCGCCCCCTCCTTTTCCGCAAGCGGGGCGTAGGCCTCGTAGTCGAGGGAGAGGACGGGCCGGCCCTCGTTCCGGTTGCGAACCCAGCCCTCGAATGTCACGCATGCGCCGGCCGCCTCGTCCGCCAGCTCCCGGGCCATGAGCGCGGGATCGATGGGCTTTGCAGAGATCGAGAACATGGGCGCGCCGCCTGGAATCGCAGTTCAGCCGCCCGCGACCGGCGGCAGAAAGACAAGTTTGTCGCCATCGCTCAGAGCCGCGGTCCAAGGCGCAAATTCGTCGTTCACCGCGGCGCGAAGCCGGTCGCGAGGCAGCGAGAATCCGTGCAGCGCGCGGAGCTCGTCGTAGAGCTGGCCGGCGGTGGCGGCTCCCGTGAGAAGCGCCTCCTCATCCAGGCCCCGCTGCTCGCGCAGGATGGCGAAGTATTGCACCCGGAGCCGCTTCATCGCGTGGCGCGATAGTCCGCCTTGCCGCCGGTCTTCTCGAGCAGCCTCACATCCCTGATCACGATGCCGGAGGCCACCGCCTTGCCCATGTCGTAAAGCGTCAGGGCGGCGATCGTGGCGCCGGTGAGCGCCTCCATCTCGACCCCGGTCCTCGCGTGCGTCTGCACCCGGCAATGGATCAGCACCTCCGCGGTGCCGTCGATTCCCACGGGGGCGCTTTCGATCTCGAACGTGCAATCGTCCAGCGGCAGCGGATGGCAGAGCGGGATCAGGTCGCTCGTCCGCTTCGCGCCCATCGTTCCGGCCAGGATGGCGGTCTGAAAGATCGGTCCCTTCTTCGTCGCTATCTCGCCGTCGCGCAGAAGCGCCGCCAGCGCGGGCGGCAGCGCGACGACCGCCACGGCATGCGCGGTCCGGTGCGTCACGGGCTTGGCGCCCACGTCGACCATTCTTGGGCGGCCTTGGGCGTCGAGATGGGAGAACATCGCTGGAATATCGTCCGGAAACGCCCGTCATTCAACGGGAATTCGCCAGGGTAAAGACGAGCCGGAGGGGATGGGGCTCGAGCGCAGCCGCCAGCGACCAGCCCATCGCCTCCGCGAAGGTCCGGGCGAGAGGCAGGCCGAGGCCCAGGTGTTGCTGCCCGCTGCGGGCCGCCTCCTTGCGCCAAAAGCGGTCAAACAGCTGGGCGACATCCCCTGCGTCGAGCGTCTCGACCGGGTTGGAGATTCGCAGCCGGGTGGCTCCGCCAGGGAAATCGATGGAGGCGCGGATCTCCCCGCCCGCCGGACTGTAGTCCACCGCATTGTCGAACAGGTTGCGCAGAATCGAACGGACGAGAAGCGGGTCGGCGGCCACGGGGGCGGGCGGCATTTCAAAATGCGGCGTGAGCCCGCGCTCGGCGGCACGTGACAGGAAAGGCTCCCATGTTGCGAGCACCAAGGCATCGAGCCGAAATTCGATCCGCTGCGCGCTCATCTGGCGCTGCTCGCCGCGGGCAAGCGCGAGGAGCTGGGCCACCATCGACTCCATGTGCAGGGCGCTGGCAAGCACGTCGCGGTCCGTCGATGGATCCCGGGCTTCGGGCCATTTCAGGGCGCACTCCGCGAGGCTGCGGATCTCCGCGATCGGAGTTCTGAGCTCATGGGCGAGATCCGCGCTGAACCGGCGTTCCCGGTCGAAGGAACTCTCAAGCCTGGCGAGCAGGTCGTTCAGGCGATCGGCGATCGGGAGGAGCTCCGTCGGCAGATCGGCGACGGAAAGGCGGGCGGCAAGCGAGTCGGCGCGGATGCCGGAGACCTGCTCCGCCATGCGATCGAGGGGCCGCAGCCCGCGGCGCAGGACCCTCGGCACGCCAATCAGGATCGCGGCGAGCAGCAGGATTCCTCCGATGGCGGCAATTCCCAGGAGTTCGTCGAGGGCCTCGTCCAGGCCGTCCCGATCGCCGGCGACGACCAGCATCACCTCGCCTCCAGCCGCCTGGCCACGATCGTTCCCGATCGGGCGGGGCTTGAAATTGACCGAAATTGCGCGGCCGGGGCGGCCGCGGGGAAGGTCGACGTCCCATGCCGCATGGCGGTCAGGCAGTCCCCCCGGCGGAACCAGATCCGCGCCGCCAAGCGAATCCGACCGCAGGGCCGGCGTTCCGGGATCCTGCCATATCTCGAAGAAGTCCCGGGGCCTCGCCGAGCCATACTCGCGGGCCAGGCGATCGGCCGCCTCGATGCGCAGGCGTCCTCCCTCGCGCACCGTCAGCGCGGTCAGGGTCAGCGCGCGGGCCCGGAGGGTGATGTCAAACTGCTCGATCAGCTCCGCGCGGGCGGAAAGAAAGAATGCAATCCATCCGCCGCCGAGAAGGACAAGCGAAACACCGAGCAATTCCCGCGTGAGCCTGCGGCGGATCGACTTCACGGTCGCGCGGAATAAGGATCCGCTTCAAGGACGTAGCCGAGGCCGCGGCGCGTGTGGATGAGCGGAGCCGAACCCAGCTTCTTGCGGAGACCGCAAATGGCCGAATCCACCACATTGCTCATCCGGTCGATCTGTCCGTCATAGATGTGCTCCTCGATCTCAGTCCGCGAAACCACCTGCCCCTCGCGCCGCGCAAGGTATTCCAGGAGAAGATATTCGCGCGCCGTAAGTTCAATCGGGCGCCCCGCCCTTTGGACCCGGCGCGCCAGGGGATCGATCTCCATGTCGGCAATCGCCAGGCGCGGCTGCTTGGTCCCGTAGGCGCGCCGGCATAGCGCCTGGACCCGGGCGAGCAATTCATCGAGAGAAAAGGGCTTCACCAGGTAATCGTCGGCGCCCGCCTGCAGCCCCTCGACCCGGTCCGCAACCGTGTCGCGCGCCGTGAGCAGCAGGACGTGGGTGGACTTTCCCTTCCGCCTGAGCTCCGCGAGCACCGACAGCCCGTCGCGCCGGGGAAGCATCAGGTCGAGCACGATGACGTCGTAGTCGTGCGACTCCGCGAGCCAGAGCCCCTCCGTGCCGTCGCCAGCCGTGTCGACGGCGTAGCCCGATTTGCGCAGGGCCGTTCCAAGCGCTCGCTGCAGCCGCGATGAGTCCTCGACAACCAGGACGCGCATTCAGAAGTGCCGGTTCATGCGTTGCCGGTCCAAACTACGGCAAGGAGCATTACGGGACGATGACGGCGCCTTTTCACCCGCCGGTAATCCCAGCATAATCATCCGCAAAATACGATCCCGACGTGACACACGCACCCCACAAGGCACACTTTGGCGCCATGCGCCTCCCCTTGCGGCTGCGGACTGTGCTGCTCGCTTCCGCCATCCCCCTGGCCCTCGGCGGATGCGCGCACTACGCCCATTACGAGCCGCGTCCGCTCGCGCCTGCCGATTCCGCGGCCGCCTTCGACGCGCGGTCGCTCGCAAGCCCCGATCTGCGCCGCTTCCTCGAGGAAAGCCTCCACCGCGACTTCTCCGCGTGGCCGCGGGCGGAATGGGATTTTGAAGCGCTCTCCTGGGTTGCCTTTTACTACAATCCCTCGCTTGAGGTCGCCCGTTCCCAATGGGCCGAAGCGCGGGGCGGGGTGACGGCGGCAGGCGCCCGGGCCAATCCGACGGTGAGCCTGGTGCCGGGCTACAACACAAACAATCCGACGGGCGTCTCGCCCTGGCTGCCGGCGATCAGTTTCGATATTCCGCTGTCCACTGCCGGAAAAAGAGGGCAGCAGGTCGACCTCGCGACTTTCAGCGCCGAAGCCGCCCGGCAGGCCGTATTCGCGGAAGCCTGGCGCGTGCGCGCCGAGTTGCGCGCGGCCCTGATTGATCTCGACGCCGCCGGCAGGCGTTCCGCGGCCCTGCGCAGCCAGGCGGATGTGCAGCGGCGCGTGCTCAGCCTGCTCGAGGAACGGCGCGCCGCCGGAGCGGGCGACGCGGCGGAATCCTCCGCCGCCCGCATCATGCTCGCGCGCTCGCAGGCGGCGGTGGCGGACGCCGACCAGCTGTTGCCCCTCGCGCGAAGCCGCGCGGCACAGGCGCTCGGTCTGCCCGTCTCCGCCCTGGCGGGCATCCGCCTGGATCTCCCCGCCTCTGTTTCGCTGTCCGCCGATGAGCTCGCGGCGGCGCGCCGCAGATCGCTCCAGGGACGGGCGGATGTCCTGGGGGCGCTCGCCGGCTACGAGGCGAGCCAGCATGCGCTGGCCCTCGAGATTGCAAAACAACACCCCGACCTCCACCTGGGTCCGGGTTACCAATACGACCAGGGCCTGGACAAGTGGACCCTCGCCCTCACCCTGGAGCTCCCGATCTTCAATCACAACGAAGGTCCTGTCGCTCAGGCCGAGGCCCGCCGCGGGGAGGCCGCGGCTTCATTCACGGCCATCCAGGCCGCGGCAATCGCGGAAATCGACGGGGTCGCGGCCGCGCTTGCGGCGGCGGACGGCCAAGTCCGGAGCCTCGAGGCCATCCAGGAAGAGCTGGCTCGTCAGGACGCGCGGATTCGGGTCCGGCTCGCGGCGGGCGGCGCAGACAGCCTCGAGGTTGAGACCTCCGCGCTCGATGTGGCCGCCGGGCAAATCGCCCTCCTCGACGCCCGCGCACAGGCCGCGCGCGCCTCCGGACAGCTCGAGGACGCCCTCCAGGTGCCTCTCTCGAACTTCGAAGCCCTCGCCCCCGCCTCCGGCGGGGCTTCCGCACAATCACCGCCATGAATAAATCATTCCCAACCAAGTTTCTGGCCGGCCTCGTCATCGGCGTCGGCATTGCGTGGCTCGTTTTCCGCCATACAGCCCCGGCTGCCGCCAGCCCGGCCGACGAGAAATCGGCCGGCGCCCCGGCCGCAGGCGGAGAAAGCGCCGCTGAAAGCAAAGTTTCCGGAAACGAGATCGCCGAGGCGGCCCCGAGGCAGGTGCGGATCGCGCCCGAGGTCAAAGGCTATGGCCGAGTGCTCGATTCCTCACCGCTCGTGGCGCTGGCCGGCGATGCGGCGGCGGCCCGCTCGGCGGCGGATGCATCGTCGCGGGAACTGGCGCGCGTCAAGGCGCTGCACGACGAAGGTGAAAACGCCTCAGCCCAAGCCGTCGAGGCTGCGGCGGCCGCGATGGAACGCGACAGCGCGCAGCTCCTCGCCGCGCAGGCGCGGCTGATTGCGGGCTGGGGCAGGGAAGCCGCATCCCGGCCGGACCTGGGCTCCCTCGTGCACGCCCTCGCCGCAGGCGAATCCGCGCTTGTCCGCATCGACTTGCCGCCGGGCGAAATGCCCGCAGCCGTCCCGGGATCAAGCCGCGTCGCCGCGCTCGCCGGAGAGGGCGGCTGGCACGAGGTCCAGCTGCTCGGAAGGGCTCCCGTCACGGACGCCCAGGCCCAGGACTCCAGCTACCTGGCCGCCTGGCGCGATCATCCCCTCCCTGCCGGCACGGCGCTCCGCGCAACACTGGCTGCGCCAGGCCCGCCGCGGATATTCCTCGAGGTGCCGCGCAGCGCCCTTATCCGCCACAACGGCGCCACCTTCGTCTATGCCAAGACGGACAAGGGGGGGTACGAACGCCGGCTTGTGGACGTCGCCTCCACGCTGCCGGATGGAATCGCGATCGCCTCGGGCTTGAGCGAAAAGGATCGGATCGTCGTCACAGGAGCGCAGCAGCTGCTCGCGGCGGAGCTTCTGGGCCCGGCCGGCGGCGAAGGCGAAAACTAGGACCGGAAGACCATGCTCCAAGCCATCGTCCGGTTTTCGCTGCGCTTCCGCGGCATAGTCGTCGCGCTTGCGAGCCTGCTTCTCGTCTACGGCCTTTATGTGTCAGCACACGCAAAGCTCGATGTGTTTCCCGATTTCGTCCCGCCGGAAGTCACGGTCCAGACCGAGGCGGAAGGCCTGACGGCGGAGCAGGTGGAAATCCTGGTTACGCGGCCGATCGAGACGGCGCTCAACGGGCTCGGCCATCAGGACTCCATGCGCTCGGAATCGATCCAGGGCCTGTCGATCATCACGATCGTGTTCCAGGAGGGCACCCAGATCCTGCCCGCGCGCCAGCTCCTGGCGGAAAAGCTCGGAGAGATCGCCGGCTCGCTGCCCGCGGGCGTGAAGACGCCGACCATGTCGGCGCTGACATCGGCGACGATGGATCTGCTTAAGATCGGGATCGTCAGCGACAAGCTCTCGCCCCGGGAGCTGCGCTCCTTCGCCGACTGGACGATCAAGCCCCGGCTCCTCGCCGTCCCCGGCGTCGCGCAGTGCAGCACCTTTGGCGGAGAAGTCGTCCAATGGCAGATCCAGGTGCATCCGGACCTTCTGGTGGCGCACGGCCTGACGCTTTCGGACGTCCTCGCCGCCGCCCGCCTCGCGAGCGGCGTCCGCGGAGCGGGATTCATCGAGACGGCCAACCAGCGCGTCGTGATCGCAACCGAAGGCCAGACGCTCACGATCGCAGCCCTCGGGAACATCGTTGTCGCCGCCGGATCGGGCGGCGCGCCGGTGCGGCTGCGCGACGTCGCCACAGTCGCGGAAGGCGCCGCGCCGAAATTCGGCGACGCGCTCGTCATGGGCCGGGCCGGCGTCCTGATGACGATGCTGAGCCAGTACGGCGCCAACACGATGGAAGTCACGGCGGCCCTCGAGGCGGCGCTGGCCGATCTGAAGCCGGCCCTCGATCGCGAGGGCATCACCCTCTTCCCGGCGCTGCACAGGCCCGCCACGTTCATCGAGGCGTCGCTCGCGAATATCCGCCATTCGCTTCTCCTCGGCGCCGTCCTCGTCGCGCTGGTCCTTTTCCTCTTCCTTGGGAACTTCCGGACGGCGTTCATCTCGCTGACAGCCATTCCGCTGTCGCTCCTCGCGGCCATCGTCATCCTGGATCGGCTCGGCGTCACGCTCAACACGATCACCCTGGGAGGCCTCGCCATCGCGATCGGCGAGGTGGTGGATGACGCGATCATAGACGTCGAGAACATCCTGCGCCGCCTGCGGGAGAACCGGTCGCTCGCCCGGCCGCGCGCGGTGCCGGCCGTCGTGCTGGCGGCCTCGCTCGAGGTGCGCAGCGCCGTGGTCTACGCAACGTTCATCGTGGCTCTGGTCTTCCTCCCTGTGCTCACCCTGACGGGCCTCCAGGGCTCGTTCTTCGCCCCGCTCGCGGAAAGCTATATCCTGGCAATCCTGGCCTCGCTCGCCGTCGCCCTGACGGTCACCCCGGCCCTGGCGCTCCTGTTTTTTTCCCGGGGAGCGCGCGAAGAGCATCCGCCGCGGCTGCAGGCTGCGCTGCGCGTCCGCTACGAGCGGCTGCTCGGGTGGGTGTCGCGCCACGCGTGGCCCGTGATCGGAACGGTGGGAGTCCTCTGCGCGTTCGCCCTGGCGCTGATCCCCTTTCTGGGCGGCGAATTTCTACCCGAATTCCGGGAGGGGCATTTCGTCGTCGGCTTCAGCACGGCCCCCGGCGCCTCGATCGCCGAGACGATGCGGCTGGGCAAAATCTTTTCGGCCGCTCTTCTGAGGAACGATCGCGTCGCCACAACCGAGCAGCAGATCGGCCGGGCGGAACGCGGCGAGGACACGCAGCCGCCGAACTGGAGCGAGGTCCACGTCGAGCTCAAGCCAGGCCTGCCGGGGAAGGTCCAGGCGGAGGTCGAGGATCAGATCCACGACATACTCAAGGGGATCCCCGGCATCCAGTCGGAGGTCCTCACATTTCTCGGCGACCGCATCGGCGAGACGATCGGCGGCGAGACCGCTCCGGTCGCCGTGAGCGTTTTTGGCGACGACCTCGACGCGCTCGACGCCAAGGCGAGGGAGATCAGGAACGTGCTCGCCGCCGTCCCCGGAGCGCAGGACGTCCAGGTGAAGGCGCCGCCGGGCGCGCCGAGAATCGCCATCCGTCTCAGGCCCGAGCGGCTGACAGCGCTTGGCTTTCGTCCCGTCGAGGTCCTCGAATCCGTGCAGACGGCCTACGAGGGCGAGATCGTCGGGCAGGTGTACGGGGGCAGCCACGTCACCGACATAGCCGTGACGCTCGACGCCGAGACACGACGGGACCCGGAAGACGTGGGCTCGCTCCTGCTCACGAGCTCGACGGGGGTGCGCGTTCCCCTGCGCGAGATAGCCGACGTCTACCTGACGAGCGGGCGGCCCTCCATCCTTCACGAGGGCGCGCGCCGCCGCCAGACGATCACCTGCCAGCCGTCGGGGCGCGACGTGCAATCCTTCGTGGCCGCCGCCCGGGACGCGATCGCAAGCAAGGTCGTCCTGCCGGCGGGAATGTATGTCGAATTCGCGGGCGCCGCCGAGGCCGAAGCCCAGGCGGCGCACGAACTCCTGCTGCACTCCGCCCTGGCCCTTGCAGGCATTCTGATGCTGCTCTCCGTCGTCCTCGGCCACTGGCGCAACCTGCTTCTTGTTCTCGTCAACCTGCCGCTGGCGCTCGCGGGTGGCGTCCTGGCCATCTATTTCACGGGGGCCCTTTCCATGGGCGCCATGGTCGGCTTCGTCACCCTCTTTGGGATAACGACCCGAAATTCGATCATGCTCCTATCGCATTACGATCACCTCGTGCACGAGGAGGGGCAGCCCTGGAACCTCGCCACCGCGATCCGAGGGGCTTCGGAACGGCTGATCCCCATCCTCATGACGGCCACGGTGACCGCGATCGGGCTCATGCCGCTCGCGGTGGGCACCGGGGAGGCCGGCCGGGAGATCGAGGGCCCGATGGCCATCGTCATCCTGGGCGGCCTGGTGACATCCACGATTCTGAACCTCCTCGTCCTCCCCGCCCTGGCGCTCCGATGGGCGAAGTGGCGTGAGCGCCCGGCGGAGGCGGACGGCGCGGCTTCCCGCTGACCCTCAGGCCCAGGGCCAATACCGGACGAGGGTGCCCGCCGGGAATTCGTCGTCCCCGGCCGGCAGCTCCACAAAGCCATCCGTGCCGACAAGGCCGGCGAAGTCGCCCGACGTATTGCCGGGAACCGGCGCGGCCAGGGGCTCTCCGCGCGGTCCCGCCGCAAGGGCGACAGGAAGGAAGCAGGTCAATTTCGGCTTGAAGCGAAACGCGGCGGACAGGGCCGCAACCCGCGGGGGAGGGGGGGCAAGACCCGCTGACGCGTCCAGGGCCGGAATCACGTAGCGATGGAGGCAGGTGTAGGAGGAAACCGGGTTGCCCGGAAGGGCGAAGACCAGCTGCATTCGGGCGCCCACGCCGAACCAAAGGGGCTTGCCGGGGCGCTGGGCGACCCCGTGGAAAATCCTTCGCACACGCTGCCGTTCCAGCTCGGCAGGCAGGAGATCGAACTTTCCCTTTGATACGCCACCCGTGAGAATGACGACATCGTAGTCCCCGAGGAGCCGCCTCAGGAGATCCTCCATCTCCGGCTGGACATCGGGTACGCGGTGCCGGTCCGCCCCGGGATAACCGGCCTGCGCAAGCGCCGCCCGCAGCGCCGTGTCGTTGCTGCGCCGTATCTGGTGGGGCTCCGGCGCGGCGTCGATCTCCACAAGCTCGTCTCCGGTGGCCACAACGGCAATCGTCGGCCTTCGGCTGACGCAGAGCCGCGGGCGGCCGCAGGCGGCCGCGACCGCGATCTCGCGCCCGCCAAGGCGCGTCCCTTCGGGAACGATGATTTCGCCGGCCCGGCGGTCGGTTCCCCGCCGATGCACGGCATTCCCCGCCGGCAAAGGCCTGCCCGCAACGAGCCTCATCGTCGCGCCGAGGCGCGTCGTCTCCTCGTAGGGCACGACACAGTCCGCGCCCTCGGGCAAAGGCGCTCCCGTCATGATCTCGATGCAGGATCCGGGAGACGGCCCAAGGGCGCCCGGAGCGTGGCCCGCTGCCTGCACCCCCCCGACGTCGAATTCCGATATGCCCGCCGTCACGGAGGCCGAACGCAGGGCATAGCCGTCCATCGTCGCTCGATCGAAAGGCGGCAAGTCCCGATCCGCGCCGATCGCCGCCCGGAGCACCCTGCCGTGTGCATCCGCGATCGGGCAGTCCTCCACCTCCGCGACGCGGATGGCGCCTTGGATCAGCTTCTCGGCTTCGGCGGGTGCTAGCATCAGAAAGCAAAATCGGAATTCGAAAGGCGGAAAGCGGAAACCCATGATTTCAAAGCGCCGCGCATTGTCACGTAATACGTGATGAGGAAACGCAGCTTTTCTCTTTCGAATTCAGCAATCCGGCTTACCGTCATCCTTTTCCATGCCCGTCCGCGACACCCTCAAGCGCCCCCTGCGAGACCTGCGCATTTCGGTGACGGACCGCTGCAATTTTCGCTGCCCCTACTGCATGCCGCGGGAGGTTTTCGGCCCGGGCTATCCCTTTCTCCGAGATCCCCAGCTCATGACCCTCGGGGAGCTGACTCGGATCGCGCGGGCCTTCACGGCCCTCGGGGTGGAGAAAATCCGCCTGACCGGGGGCGAACCCCTGCTCCGGCCCGACGTTCCCGAGCTGGTCCGGACCCTGAAGCACACCCTGCGTGTGCCGGACGTCGCCCTTACCACGAATGGCTGGCTGCTGGAAAAGTCCGCGCCCGCCCTGAAGGCCGCCGGACTCGACCGGATCAACGTTTCCGTTGACTCGCTCAACGAGGAGACCGCGGGCCGGCTGAACGGGCTCGGCTTCAGCACGTCGCGGGTCCTGCGCGGCATAGACGCCGCCGCGGCCCAGGGCCTGCCGGTCAAGATCAACTGCGTCCTCCAGCGGGGCGTGAACGATTCCGAGATCCTCGCGCTCGCAGCCTACTTTCGCGAGCGGGGGCATACGCTGCGCTTCATCGAATTCATGGACGTCGGCAACACCAACCGCTGGTCCTCCGACAGCGTCGTCCCCGCCCGTGAAATCGTGGAGCGGATCGGGGCCGCCTGGCCGATCGAGCCGGTCGGTCCGGCCTACCGCGGCGAGGTCGCCTCGCGCTACCGCTATCGCGACGGCGCGGGCGAGATCGGAGTCATTAGCTCGGTCACGGAGCCGTTCTGCAGGGACTGCCACCGGGCGAGGCTTTCGGCGGATGGGAAGCTCTACACCTGCCTGTTTGCCTCGCTGGGCTGGGACATCCTCGGATGCCTGCGTTCCGGAGCGGACGACAACACGCTCGTGGAGTTTGCCGCGCGCATCTGGCGCGGCCGCATGGATCGCTATAGCGACGAGAGGGCGGAGGCCCTGGCCGCGGTGGAGACGCGGGCGAAAGTCGAAATGAGCTATATCGGGGGCTGAGGCCGGAGGTCCGTCGCTCAGGACTGGCTCCAGGTCCTCATAAAGTCCTCCCAGACGGGATTCGGCCCGCCTGAAAGACCGATGCCCGCGATCTTGGCGGAGCCTGTCCTGCCTGCGGCCAGCCGCAGCCGGCGCCGGAGTTCGCTCTCATCCGCCACCTGGCCCAGAAAGTCGTCCACCCCGGCCTCGATCGCCCACTCCTCGTGGCTTTCATCCGCGGTTGCATCTTCGATCAGGATAAAGTGGACGCGGGTCTTGCTCCCACCCGCCCGCAACCGGCGGCACAGGTCGATCCAGCCGAATTTTGGAAGCCGCCCGTCGGCGATGATGACCGGAATGCCCTCGTGCCCGATGCAGGTGACGGCCGCGTCGCAGTCGCTCGTTGCGAACGTCTCGTGACCGAGGCGGGCCAGCACGCGCTCCAAAGGCTGGCGGGCCCGCGTTGACTCGACTCCGAATACAAGAATCTTCATGAGTCAAAACTACGGCACGCCCGCAGCGCGGCACAACGGAGGCAATTACTGAGCGCGTGCGGGTGTTTTTACGTACGGGGCCTGCCTCGAAAGGCTTCGCGCGGCGGGAAAGCGCGCGGCCCGTCACCCCTTCAGCGCGCCCGCGGCGATGCCCTTGACGATCTGCCGCTGGAGGAGCACGTAGACGGCGAGGATCGGGAGCGTCACGAGAACAAGGCCCGCGAAGAGCATGCCATAGGAGGCGTGGTACTCGGCCTCGATGGACAGGTTGGCGAGCCCGAGCGGCAGCGTCCGCGCGCCACCGCCCGTGTCCCCGCTCGCAAGCATGAACACATAAAAATACTCCTTCCAGATCCCGATGAACTGGAAGATCGCGACCGTCACGAGGCCCGGCTTCGCAAGGGGAAGGAGCACGCGCCGGAAAGCGGAAAATTCGTCGCATCCGTCGATGACGGCCGCCTCGTAGAGGGCGCGCGGCAGCGACCGGAAGAAGCCGGCGAGTATGAATATAGCGAACGGCAGGCCGTTGGCCGTGTACGTGAGGATCAGGCCGGCGCGCGAATTCAGGAGCCCGAGCGAACGCAGCTCGAAGAAGAGCGGGACGACGGAGAGCTGGGCCGGGATCATGAGGCCCGCGAGCATGAGCCAGAACGCCACGCGCCCGGCCGGGTGGCGGAACCGCACGAGGGCATAGGCCGCCATCGCGCCGAGGGCGACGATCAGGATGACGGACGAGATGGTGATGACCGCGGAATTCAGGAAGTAATCGCCAAAATGGGCCTCCTGCCACGCCCGCTGGTAATTTTCGACGTGCAGGTCGTCGGAGGCGGGCGGCGTGAAGGGATCGCGGAAGATCGCGGCGTCGGCCTTCAGCGAGGAATAGGCGACCCAGACCATCGGGAATACGACCCAGGCGGAATAGCCCGCGAGTGCGGCGAAAACGAGCCACCGGGAAAGCTGGAACCTCGCGCGCGCCATGGCCGTTAGAGCTCGACGGCCTCCCGCCTCAACGCGCGCCAGACGACGGAGGTTCCCACGAGAACAAGGACGAAGAGGACGACCGCGAGCGCGGCCGCGCGGCCGATCTCAAGGCTCTTGAACATCGTGACGACGAGGAGCGTGCCGAGCGTGTGCGACGCCGTCGTGGGCGACTGCGAGGTCAGGAGCCAGATCATCTCGAAGGCGTTGAGGCCGGCGATGACAAGGAACACCGCCGATATGAGGATGGCCTCGCGGATGAGCGGGAGGGTGATCGCGAAGAATTGCCGCACGTGCGAGGCGCCGTCGAGCTCGGCGGCCTCGTACAGCTGCGGATCGATCCCTTCCATCGCGGCGAGGTACAGGATGAGGTTGAAGCCGCAGGCCATCCATATGTAGATCGGGATGAGGGCGACGTAGAGGTGGTCCGGCGCCAGCCAGGGAAAGCCGTCGAACGACCGGAGCCAGCCGATGCCGAGGCCGCGGCCGAGGGCGGACAGGCCGGCGTTGACCAGGCCCCCGTGCGGTTCGTAGGCGCCGAGCCAGAGGAGGGTGGCGGCGATGCCCCCGAGCAGGTTCGGAAAAAGGAAGACCGCCCGGAAAAATCCGGCTCCGAACACGCCCCGATGGATCATCGTCGCGCACAGGAGCGCGAGCGGTATGACGATCGCGGCGGGCACGACCATGAGGTAGAGGTTGTTCCTGATCGCGGACCAGAAGACATCGCTCTCGAAGATCAGCTGCCGGAAATTGAGAAGCCCCACCCAGGAGCGCGCCCCGATTCCGTCCCAGCGCGTGAATGCCCAGCCGAACGCGGCCACGGCCGGCGCAAGCGCCAGCGCCGCATAGAGAAGGAAACCGGGCCCCACGAAGCCGAGCGCCACCGGAAGGCGCATCCGTCCGAAATAGTCGTCATGGCCCGACTTGCCGCGCAGGCCGTGCGTCCTCCACGCCCGCCATCCCAGCCAGCCGACCGCGAGGCCGAGAATGCCAAGGAGAAGCCCGCCGGCGACCGGATGGCGGTAGTCGACACGGCCCGGGTCGGCTGCCCTGTCACGGTCCTCCCGCGCGGCGGCCTCGAGTCCCTCCCCGTACGCCCGGGGCGTCATCCGGCCCGTCATGAGGGGAAGGCTCTCGTCGACAAGCGCCTGACGCACAGCCGGGGGCTGCATCATCTCCTGCGGCATGTTGAAGGCGGCGCGCGCCTTCTCGATCATCGCCGCAGTGTCCTTGAGCGTCTCCGGATATTCCGAGGCCGGAACTCCGCGCACGGCGACGGGGGCGTCCATCGCTCGCACAAATGCCCGCGCGCTGGCGCGCGAGGTCAGGTAGCGGATGAAGTCCACCGTCAGCCGGATGCGCTCCGGGTCGCCGTTATTGAAGACAAAGAAGCAGTCGCCGCCTGTCTGGATCGCCGTCGGATCGCCGGCGCCGTCCGGAAAGACGGGGAAGTTCATGGCGCCGAGATCGAAGTCCGGCGGAATCCGCCCCCGCATCTCGTTTATAAACCAGGATCCCGAGACCGTCATGGCGGCGCGCCCCTGCAGAAGATCCAGCTCAGCCCCCGTGGCCGTCTCGCCCTCCCAGCCCTTGGCGACGTCCTCGCCCATGATGCGCTGGAGGAGCGCCGCCGCGCGCAGGTAGCGCGGATCGAGCCGGGAGCCGGGAACGAGCTCGTTGAGGGCGCGCCAGCCGCCGGCGCCGGCGAGGTTGTAATAGGCGGCGCGCAGGAGCGCGTCGGGATAGAGCCACCGGGTCCCCGGCAGGCTCAGCGGAGCGATGCCGGCCGCCCGCATCCGCGCGCACAGCGCGAAGAATTCGTCCCAGGTGCGCGGCTCGCTCCATCCATGCGCGCGAAAGAGCCCCCGATTGTAGAAGATCGTCCAGCAGGAATAGCTCAGGGGCACGCCGTAGACCCGGCCGCCGACCCGCCAGGAATCCAGCGCCCCGGGGAGAAACGTGTCGCCCCAGCGCTGATCTCCCTCCCAGCTCGGCCCCTCGAGGGCCGGGGTGAGGTCGACCACCTTCCCCTCCCGAATGAGCGTGGGCCAGAGGACGTATGCAACCGAAGCGGCGTCCGGATAATGCCCGTCGATGATCCGCATCCGCAGCTTGTCCTCGATACGCGGATCTCCGTAGAGGAGGATCTCGACGCCGGGGTGGAGCGCCTCGAACTTTCTCGCGGTCTGCTCGTAGAATGCGGTGCCAAACCCTCCCGCGAACACGGGGATGTCGAGCTGCACGGCCCGGAGGACCGGCGCAGCGGCCAGGCAAAGGAGTACGCGGAAAAATATGCGCATTCGTCGCGCCGGCAAATGCGGGCGACCCCGACTAACCCGGGCGGTAACAATCGTTTTGTCAACGCCGTCCCGGGCGCGGCGGTTCAGGCGGGAATCGCGGCCGGCTCGGGATCGCCGGACAGGGCATCGCCCGCCGTCGCCTCGATGTTCAGCGGCTGGGTCGGCAGGGCGATGAGCTCGGCCGCGGCGTGCTGGAAAATGTGCCATGCGATTGCGACCTCCTCTTCCGCCGCAGCGTGCACGCACAGAAGCATCTTTCCCTGCTCGAGGTGTTCCTCGAGGCGCTCGGCGGTGAGCCTGTCGAACCGGGCGCGGCGAAGCGCGCACGAAGGGGATATCGCGTTCTTTTCCGCCCCGCGCAGCCATTTGACGATCGGTCCCACGGCGACGAGGGCCCCGCGCCCCAGGTCGTGCGTCAGGAGGTGCCAGTGGCTGAGCCAGCACGCCACCGAGTTGGGAAGAAAGGCCGATTGAAAAAGAGCGGATATTCTCTCGATCGGAATATTCGTCCGGCGCAGGCGGATCAGCATCACATCCGCCTGCAGGCGGGAACGGGCGACAGCGAACACGGGAATCGAATTCATGCGACGGGAGATCCGGGCTCTCCGATCACTTCGGACTGTCGAAACCACCCCCGAGTGCCTTAACTTTTGCGCAATTTCCCCGCGTCCCGACATTAGTGGCACAACTGATTTAAGCATAATTAGATAGATAAACATTTAGTTGAAGGCCCAACCCCGGCGGGAAGGGCGGGATGCCCTCCCTGCCCCTTATGATAGCAACCCGGCGCCGGAGGCGCATCCCTCCGCCAAAATCCGGCCGACCGGCCGGCGATCGGTCCTAGGAATAGCGTTGCCGGCATGGGGAAGGCCGGCAGGCTCGTCCCCTCGAAGGACATGAGAACCGGGCCGAGCCAGCGATGCCGTGGCGCGGGGCGGGAGCCCGCGGGAAATCCCGGTCATGTCGCCGTTAAACAATCATGTACCAGGTAACTTTCTCGGAACAGGCGATGCGGGAGCTAAACCGCCTGGACCAGCTTGCCCAGCTCGATGTCGTCGAGCCGATCAGCAGCCTGCGATCTGAAGATCTGGCCCACCCGAGGGAGCCGCTCGGGCGCTTCAACCGGAGCGGAAAGACGTTCTATCGCCTGCGAGCCCGCGACTACCGGTTTTATTTCGATGTCCACGGCGACGTGCTGCACGTGAACTATATTCTCCACAGGAATTCGCTCGAGGATTTCCTTTTGCGAAACAAGCTGCCGGTTTCCGAGCAGCAACTTGTCGAACAGCACTCGAAATTCTGGAAGTACTTGGAGAACATAACGAAATGATCTTCCCCGAGGAGAGAAACGAAGACGAGATGGCCGAGCGGGCGGACCCCTATCATGTCACGCAGGCCAGCCGCATCTACTTCCTGCCGAACCTGATGACTGCGGGCAACCTGTTCTGCGGGTTCATGGCCATCGTCAACTGCATCCAGGCGCGCCTCGCCGAATCCTCGTTCAACGGCGAATACCTCGGAGCCTCGTCGTCCGACCACTATCGGTACGCCGTCCTCTTCATCTTCGGGGCCTTCGGCTTCGATTCCCTCGACGGCCGGCTTGCGAGGCTCGGCGGCCGCGAGTCCCTGTTCGGAGCGGAGTTCGATTCCCTGGCGGATGTCGTCTCCTTCGGAGTCGCTCCGACCCTGATGATGTATTTCCTCATCCTGTCGCCGTCCCAGGGCATCCTCTGGTTCCGCGAAATCGGCTGGCTCGTGGGCTTTGTCTACCTCCTGTGCGCGGCCATGCGCCTTGCGCGCTTCAATGTCATCACAAACCCTCTTTTGAAGCGGAGCCAGAAGGAGTTAAGCGGGGATTTTGTCGGCCTGCCGGTGCCCGCGGCGGCATCGACGGTCGCCTCCCTGGTCCTGTTTCTCCTTAAGCTGGACGAGGCGGACCGCTCGCTCAACCGCTTCGCCCTCGGCCTTCCGTTTCTCATGCTGCTGATCGCCCTGCTCATGATGAGCACGGTCCGCTACCCGAGCGGGAAGAAGGTGGACCTCCAGACCAAGACCCGCATCAGGAACTTCGTCGCGGTCATAGCCGCCTTTGGGCTGATCGTTATCTTCAAGGAAGTCGCCTTTCTCTGCGCCTGCCTCGCCTACATCTTTTACGGGCTCATCCGTCACTGGCGCAAGCGGCCGCGCAAGGCCGACAACCTGTGAACAAGCTGCGCGCGTCCTGCCGGCAACTTTTTGGCGCTGAAAAAGTGCCCTGTTGCCCGCAGGGTTTCGATTTCTCCTCACAGCTCCCGGCCGGCCCTTTTCCGCAGGGAGCCGGGCCGGTTATTGGTCTTGTTCGCAGCCTATAATAATACGGCTGTAATTCCTTATTGAACATGCAGTCTTTTGGACTTTGTTAACTTCCTCAACAGCCCCGGCCCCGCCCCAATGAAATTCAAAATCAACCGCGATCATTTCGCCAACGGACTTGCCCAGGTCCTCAACGTCGTCGGCTCCAAGGCCACGATGCCCATCCTGAGCAACGTCATGATCGAGGCTGAGAAGGACCGTCTCTCGCTGACCACGACGAACCTGGACCTCGGGATACGCTGCCGGATCAAGGCGGAGGTAAAGGAAACCGGGTCGGTGACCCTTCCCGTCAAGCGCCTCGCGAGCATCGTCCGCGAACTCCCGAACGTGGACGTGACGGTGGACGCGTCCCCCAATCACCAGGTGAAGCTCTCGTCGGGAGGATCCACATTCAGAATAATGGGCATAGGCCGGGACGAATTTCCCCCGCTTCCGGAATTTGGGGACGAGAAGGCGTACACGCTGGAGCAGACCGAACTCAACGGGATGCTGCGCAACGTCGCCTACGCGCAATCCACGGACGAGACGCGTTACATCCTGAACGGGGTCTATTTCAATTTTCGCGATGGGAAGCTGTCGCTTGTCGCGACCGACGGCCGCCGCCTAGCCGTGGTTTCCAAGGAGATGGAGGTCCCGGCGGCAAGCGCCGGAGCGATCATCCTCCCCGCCAAGACGGTGGCCGAGCTTTCCCGCCTCCTGGACAAGGGCGAAAAGGTCAAAATCAACTTCAACGACCGCCGGTGCGCTTTCCAGATAGCGACCGACAAGGACTCGAGCGGGCTCGTCGACAGCGTCTACCTCTACTCGAAGGTGGTCGAGGGAAACTACCCGAATTACCAGCAGGTCATCCCCAAGGAAACCCACCAGCGGATCAAGCTCGAGAGGGAGCTCTTCCTGCAGTGTGTCCACCGCGCGGCCCTCGTCTGCTCGGAGAAGGCGAATTCGGTGAAGATCAAGCTCAGCAGCAACCTCCTCGAAATCACCGCCCAGAGCCCGGATTTCGGCGAGGCGCACGAATCGATGGCCATTGGCTACAGCGGTCCGGACCTCCAGGTGGCGTTCAACCCCGCATTCCTTCTCGATCCGCTCCGCGCGCTGGCCAAGGACGAGGTGTTTTTCGAGCTCAAGGACGAGGTGAGCCCCGGTGTCTTCAAGACGCTCGACACCTTCATCTGCGTGATCATGCCCGTGCGGCTGAGCTGATCGGTGCAGGCCCCGTACCTCATCCTCGTCGCGATCCTGCTGTCGCTGGTGCTGCTGCAGGTGAACCAACGGGCGGCCTCCCCGATCATATCCATTCTCGACCGTTGGCTCCGCTGGCTCGTGTTCGCCTTCGGAGCCGCGCAGATCTGCCGGGATTTCGAGCTCGTCGACCGTCCCTATCCGGTGCTGGCGGCCCTGTTCTTCCTCATCTGGTTCCTGGGCGAGACG
The DNA here is from genome assembly GCA_964547325.1 of uncultured Opitutaceae bacterium. Lineage (GTDB taxonomy): Bacteria > Verrucomicrobiota > Verrucomicrobiia > Opitutales > Opitutaceae > Palsa-1447. The sequence continues at coordinate 19,608 of CAZJNA010000016.1, forward strand.
CTCTACAACTGGCTCGCCATCTCGGCCCTGAGCGTAAGCCCGCTGCCGCTTTTCCCCCGGTACGTGCCCAACCAGAGCGGCGGGGAATGGCCCGTTCAGCCGCGGCTCCTGAAGGTGCGCGAATGGCTCCGGGCGCAGGGATTCGCCCAGATTCAGGCGCTCAAGGCCGAAGTGGGCGGCGGGATGTACCTGCGCGTCTCCGTGTACCAGGATCCCACGGCCCGGGTGCGGATCGAGATCACGTTCCTTCCCCAGTCGAACGGTGCCATCGTCATGTGCTCGGCGCTGACTTCCGTCGCTCCCGACGGCCGGCGTTACCTGACGGACAACAACTACATTCCCTTTGCGGGCTTCTATCCGGAAAACTGGTTCGTCGAACGCCGGCCCTGGTGCCGGTCGCTCCCGCGCCTTTTGGCCCTGCATCGAACCCGGCTTGCGAAGGCCGGCATCGAGCCCGTTCCGATGACCGTCGAGCCGATCGCCGATCTGAATGCGATCCAGGCCGAGCTCGACCGCCTGAACACCGAGCTTGGCTTCCTCCATCCCCACGGCGTGCGGGACGATTTCGGCAAGATCACGCAGGAGGGCCGCTACCGGGTCTGGAAGGAGATCTGGATGCTCAATTACCTCGGGCGCAGCTCGCGCTACCGCTGACGCCCGGTCAGGGTGCGCTCGAAGTTTGGGCGACCCCGACGGCTCCGTGCGGGGTTGCCATGCGCATCGGGTCGGTGAAGGCGAGGACGAGGCCCGCGAGGATGGCGATGTAGACAAGCTTAACGGAGAGATCGTTCATGGTGATATTCATTGGGTGTGGCAGATACCAGGAAGACGGCCGAACTCCCGGACTGGATTTCAACCGCAGCCCAAATAATCCGGGTATATTTCCCCCGGATCTGTAACCGTCGCCACCCCGTCGCCGTCCGGCCGAACGCCTACTCCGGGCTAGGCCACGGCCTCGCCGACGATTCCAGCGATCGACGGCGGCAGCTCGAGCGCGAGCGCAAAACTTTGGGCGGCAGGGCTCATCTTGCGCCAGGTCTTCCTCACGATGTCCACGAACTTGTCCCGCGGGTAATCGGCGTGCTGCGCGGCAAAGGCTCCGATCTCGTTTTCCAGGAAGACGAGGCAGGCCGCGTCCTCGAGGGCCTGCGTCCCGGGGTTCGCCTTCAATCCGGACTTCGACACCCAGACGGCCGCCTCGTCGGCTTCCGCGGCGGAGACGCCGGCGGCGGCGAGCAGGCCCCGCGCCCGGTCGGCCTGCTTCTTGTAGAGCGATTTGCGCCAGGCGAAGTACCCGGCCTTGCCCTCGGGAAACGAGGCTCGCGGTACCGACCAGCGCTCGAGGTGCTGGCAGCGGGCGGCCAGCCGAAGCAGAGGAGTCGCGTCCGGCACCAGCCGGGCGACCCAGCCTTCCATCCGCTCGGCGTAGACGGACTCCGCCGGCCTTCCATCGGAGGCGCGATTGGGATCCGCAGCATGGGCCGCCTCGATGGCCTCGCGGGCCGCGTCGTAAGGACTCATGCGCGGGCCCGCCGCTCAGTAAACCTGCTCCTCAAGGATGGCGAAGAGCTCCGTCTCGCTTATCCGCCTTTGCTGCATCGAATCGCGCTCGCGCAGGGTGAACGTTCCGTCCTTCTCGATCGTCTCGAAGTCGATCGTCGCGCACCACGGAGTCCCGATCTCGTCCTGCCGGCGGTAGCGCCGGCCGATGGCGCCGCCTTCGTCGTAAAACACGGCGTACCTGCGCTTCAGCCGCCGGTGGAGCTCCTGGGCCCGCGCCACGAGCTCCGGCTTGTTCTTGACGAGCGGAAGCACGGCGACCTTCACGGGGGCGATGCGCGGGCTGAAGCGCAGGACCGTGCGCTTCTCCGCGCCGCCCTTCTCGTCCTTCACCTCCTCCTCAGCGTATCCGGCGCAGAGCAGGGCGAGAAGGATCCGGTCGACGCCGACCGCCGGCTCGATCACATGGGGCGTGAACTTTTTCTTCGTCGCCTCGTCGAAGATCTCCATCGGCTTTCCGCTGTGCCCGGCGTGCTGGGAGAGGTCGTAGTTGCCGCGCGCGGCGATTCCCCAGAGCTCCTGCACGCCGAAGGGATACCTGAACATGATGTCGGTCGTGCCCTTCGAATAGAATGCCAGCTTCTCCTTCGGATGGTCGTATTCCGAAAGATGGGACGCCGGGAGGCCGATCGAGCGCAGCCAGCCCGTGCACCAGTCGATCCACTCCCGGTGGCATTTTGCCCAGTCGGCGTCCTCGTGGATGAAATACTCCATTTCCATCTGCTCGAACTCCCGCGAGCGGAATATGAAATTGCGGGGCGTGATCTCGTTGCGGAACGACTTGCCGATCTGCGCGATGCCGAAGGGCAGCTTCACCCGCCCGGTGTCGACCACGTTCTTGAAATCGGCGAACATGCCCTGGGCCGTCTCGGGACGCAGGTACGCCACGCTGCTCGCGTCGGTCATCGCGCCCACGTTCGTCTGGAACATCATGTTGAACGAACGGGGCGGCGTGAGGCTGCCGGGCTCGCCGGTGGCGGGGGAGGGTATGAGGGAAATCTCCTCCGGCTTGGCCTCGGTCATGTCCCTCGGCCGGACCGGGGCGAGGCTTCCCTGGATCGCCTTCTTGCGCTTGAGGCTCTCGGCGGCCTCCTGGAGGTCGGCCTCCGTGCTGGCGCTCTCCAGCGCGCTTACGTAGCCGACCGTCCTGTCGTCCACGACGACGGCGGCGAAGAATAGCTGGTCCGCCCGGTACCGCTGCTTCGACACCTTGCAGTCCACGAGGGGATCGGTGAATCCGGCCACGTGGCCCGACGCCTCCCAGACCTTGGGATGCATGATGATCGAGGACTCCAGGCCCACGATGTCGTCCCGCCTGCGGACCATGTCGTTCCACCAGCAATCGCGGATGTTTTTCTTCAATTCCGCCCCGAGCGGCCCGTAATCGAAAAACCCGTTGATGCCTCCGTAGATTTCCGACGACGGAAAGACGAAGCCCCGGCGCTTGCAGAGCGACACGATGGCTTCCATGAGGACTCCGGAATCGGGGGATGCGGCCATGAAAAGGCCGCGATTAGACTCCGCCGCCCTCCGCCGGTCAATTCCGCGGTTTGGGCTAGTCCAGGCATTCCCGCAGCGCGGCCTCGAATTGAGCCGCTGTGAACGGCTTGGGCAGGACCCGGTCGACATGGAGCTGCACGAGGGACCGCAGGTTCGACATCCCGAGGCGGCCGCTGATGACCAGGATCTTGCCGGAAAAATTGCGCTCGCGAACCCGGCTGACGATATCGACTCCGCTCATGCCGGGAAGGTTCACGTCGATAACGAGGAGCTGGTAGCTGTCGGCGGCGGCGGCGAGGTGCTTCCAGGCCGCCGCGCCATCCGAGAGGTGGTGGACGGCGTGGCCGCCCCGGCGAAGGATCGCCGTCACTGTCTGGGCCACCAGGTCCTCGTCCTCGACGAGGAAAACACTGGCCGGCGCCGGGGCGGACGTCCGTGCAGCATCGGGCTTTGCCGCGGCCGCTTCCACGGCTGACTTTACGACCGGCAGGAGGACGCTGAAGGTCGTCCCCGTTCCGGGCTTGGATTCGACATCCACGCGCCCGCCCGCATCGGTGACCAGATGCCATACGGTGGCGAGGCCGAGGCCCGTGCCCTTGCCGACCTCCTTTGTTGTAAAAAACGGCTCGAAGATGCGCTCGACGACCGCCGGAGCCATTCCGAGCCCGTTGTCCGCGACGGTGAGCTGCTGCCATCCTGCAAGCCGGGATCCCGACAGCGCCTTGCCGGGAGACGCGGCGTCCGCGGGCAGGCCCTTCACGGCGACCTGGATCCGGGGCACCCACCCATCGTCGTGTCCCATGCGAAGCTTTTCCATGAGGGTGTCCCGTGCGTTCAGCAGGAGGTTTATGAGGACCTGATTCAGCTCCGTCCCGTTGAAGCGGAGCGGAGGCAGCCCGTCCGGCACGTCGCTTTCCCACACGATGCGGCGATCCATGGCCGGGCGCAGCAGCTCGAAGCAATTTGCGACAAGCTCGGCCAGCTGCACCGAATCCACCCGGGCGTCGGACTTGCGGCCGAACGTGAGCAGGCGGCGGGTGAGGTCCGCGGCGCGCTGCGCCGCCTGGGATATCACGACGATCTCCTGCTGCAGGCGGGCGTCCTGGCTCCAGTCCATCTGGATCTCCCCGACCTTCAGCATCATCGGGGTGAGGAGGTTGTTGAACTCGTGCGCGATGCCGCCCACGAGTTCGCCCACGGCTCGAAGCTTGCGCGATTGCGCGACCTCGGCATCCAGGAGCTTTCGCGCGGAGATGTCCTCCGTGAGGATGCACAGGCGGGGGGATTCGCCGGGTTCTGGCGAGAGGGGAACGATCGTGACCTCGAGGACGCGGCGGGACCCCTCCACCCCATGCTCATAGTGCACGATCTGCTCGCCGGGAGGACCGCGGCGGAGGACCTCGTCAAAGTGGCTCCGGGACGTGGCGGGAAGAGGCAGCCCGGCGAGGGGCCGGTTGATCATCTTCTCCGGATCCACTCCGTAGAGCCGGCCCGCCTCCCGGTTCATCGAGACCAGCCGCGGTCCGTCCGGGGCCAGGGCGATGACGGTCATGCCCATCGGGATATGGTCGTAGAGGGCCTGCAGAAGCGCGCGCTCCCCGGCGAGCTCGGCCGCCTGGCGCGTGATCCGCTTGCGCAGCGTGCGCTGCCAGAAGAACCCGCCCATCGCGGCGATCAGGGCCAGGGCTAGGGCCGTGACGACGTAGAGGATGATCTGCTGGCGGGTAAGCAGGGGCGCATCGATGCGACCGAACCAGCGGCGATAGATTTGGTCGAATTCGCCCGTGCGGTGCACGATCGCCATTCCCTCGTTGAGCGCCGCCAGGAGCTTTGCGTTGCCCTTGTGAACCGCAAAGCACTGGCGGATCTCGTAATCGGGCAGGGGCGCGCCGACGATCGTGAGATTCGTCAGGTGCTCGTGGTCGATCACCGATAGCGCGGTGAGCCGGGAGACAAAGGTTCCCGCGCACGCGCCCTGCTGAACCCAGCGCAGGGCTTCCTCCGAGGAGCTGACGATCCGCTGGGTCGCCTGGATGTGGTGGTCCCTCAAGAACGCCTCGCCCGTGCTTCCCCTTCCGATGATCGCGAAAATCAGGCCGTTCAGATCCTCGTACCTGTGGACGGGCCCGTCCTTCCGGACGAACACGCATCCCTGGAGCGTCAGGTAGGGAACCGTGAATTCGGCGATCGCCTCGCGGCTGGGCGAGCGGCTGTAAGCCTGCATCACGTCAAAATCGCCGTTGACGAACCGCGCCTGGAGCTCCCGGCTTGGCATGACCGCGCGGCGGATATTCAGATCCATCGCGCGGGCGACGGCGTCGAAGAGATCCACGGCGAAGCCGTCCAATTTCCCCGTCCCATCCTGGAAGCAATAGGGATAGCTGTCGCTGGGCGCGCCGACGACGATCGCGGCGGGTGCATCGGGCGCAGGCGCTCCCGATGCGGGCACAAGCGCAGCGATGCCGAAAATGCAAAAGCCGGCCAGGCGGGAAGGGGTTGCGAGCCGCACGAAACGCACGAAGATGGGGTCCAGCCTACAAATCGGCCTGTTTCCAACAACCTGAAACGAATGCGCGGCGCAACCCGCGTCCGGACCATTCCGGAGGAACAATTCCTGCGGGGTCGGCACAGAACAGGCACCATTTCCAACGATGCGACTTCGGATCCTTCTATCTCTTGCGGCGATCCTTGCGGTGCCTCTGCGCGCCGTCTCGCCGCCGCTGCTCGAGGACGCCCTTCTCAAGGTCGCCCAGGACAAGGGGCGCTGGGCTTATACCGAGTCCGACATCGTGAGAAACGGCCAGGGTAAGACCCTGAACTCGACCGTGGTCCGATTCGATCCTTCGAGGCCCTACCCCGAGCAATTTCTTCCGCTGAAGATCGACGATCGCGCTCCGACGCGGACCGAGACCGAAAAATACCGGGAGCGCGGCGTCCGCCGCGGCCGAAGCCTCGAAAAGGCCGAAAATGCGGGGCGCCCGGTGCCGGGCCGGACCCTCGGCGACCTGGTGGACTTGAACAGCGCGCATGTTTTCGCCGAGGACGCGACCACCGTCACCTACGAGGTGCCGCTTCGCGCCGACAACAACGAGCGTTTTCCTCCCGACAGGTTCCAGGTGCTGATCCGGGTCAGCAAGGCCGGGCGCTCCCTCGAGCATGTTTCCGTCCATTTGCGCGCGCCGATGCGGATCGCGCTCATCCTCAAGGTGAAATCCGGCGAGATCGATGCGGAGTTCGCGCTGGTCGATTCCGGTCACAATCCGGTGATGACTGCCATCCGCGGCGACGGCACGCTTTCGATCCTTTTTATGCCCGTCGCCCGGCGCGGGGAGATGATCCGCACGGATTTCAAGCACGTCGTGCCCTACGACGAGCGCTTCAATGTCCATATTGGAGCCGCCAAGGCGCTGGACTTTTGAGCGTTCGGGTTGGACACCGGCGCGCGGGGCCGGGAAAATCCCAGCCTCGCATGGCCGACTCCTTTTGCCGATTCATACGGATGCCCGTCCGCCTGATGGGCGCAGCCCTCGCGCTCGCGGGGAGCGGCGCGGCCGCGGAGCCCGTGTTCAACATCCTCGACTATGGCGCCCGAAGCGACGGGTCGGCCCCGGCCACCGAGGCGATCCGGACGGCGATCCAGGCGGCCAAGTCCGCAGGCGGGGGCACGGTCGTCATCCCCCCCGGGAGATATGTGAGCGGCCCGATCGAACTCGTGAGCAATCTTGTCTTGCGGATAGACGCCGGCGCCGTCGTTCAATTCCCGGCCGCGCGGCTGCCTTATGCTCCGGGGCGGGTCCAGGGAATTGAATGCCTGGCTCCCGTGCCGCTGATCGGCGGCACCAACCTGGAAAACGTCGCGATCACCGGGCGCGGGACCCTGACGACCAGCAATGATGACTGGACCCGGCTGATGGGCGGACCCCAGCCGAAATCCACGGCTGGCGCGGGTTCCGCCTTTGGCCCTGCGTGGAACCGCCTGCTTGCGCTGCTCCAGAAAAAAACGCCGCAGCCCGAGGAGGAGTACCTCAAGGCGGCCCCGCTTCTGAGGCCTGCGTTTATCCGGACGATGGAGTGCCGGAACGTGCTCATAGAAGGCATCCGCATGGTGGGGTCTCCGTTCTGGTCGATCCATCTCCTCTATTCGGGGAATGTCGTCGTCCGCGGCGTGTCCCTGGAGACCTTCCCCGGGGCCTTCACCGGCGGCATCTACATCGATTCGAGCCGCGACGTGCGCGTCTCCGACTGCTACCTCGATTGCGGCGACGATGCGATCACGCTCAAGGCGGGCAAGGATGCCGACGGGATGCGGGTGAACCGCCCCACCGAAAATGTCGTCATCGCAAACTGTGTCATCCACCGCGGCTCAGGGGGTATCGTCATCGGGAGCGAGACGTCCGGAGGCATACGGAATGTCGTCGTGAGCAACGTCGTCTGCCAGGGCACCCAGGCGGGCATCAACATCAAGAGCGAACGGGGCCGCGGCGGCGTCGTCGAGAATGTGAGGATCGACGACATGATCATGGACGACGTGGGGCGCGCGATAAGCATTTCGCAGTTCTACTCGATGCAAGGGGAGGTTCCGCCGCCTCCCGAGCCCGTATCGGCGCGGACCCCCGTGTTCCGCGACATAGCGATCAGCCGGATCACAATCAGGCGGTCGCGGGGGGCCTTCGACTACGGCTGGAACCCCGTCAGCATAAGTGGAAACAAGCCGGGGCGACCGGTGACGATCTCGATAGCGGGCCTGCCCGAAAAGCCGATCGAGGGGCTGCGGTTGGGCGATATCATCGCCTCCGGGGTCGGCGGGATGCGGGTCAGCGATACGAAAGGATTGGAACTCAGCAATATAGAGATGAATCCCGAGCGCGGCCCCGCCTTCCTGATCAGGGACTCCCTCAATCTCCGGCTGTCCCACCTCTCGACGCGCCAACCCGGCACGGGCCCTGTCATAAGGCTCGATCGGTGCCCCGCTTCGCTCGTCGAGGGAGATCCTGAAACCTTACTCTCGGTCGCGCCCGGAGAGGCAAAGGGCGTCCTCAGCGGCCCCCGGAGGATTCCTGTCAGCGAGGCCGCCACGGATTATTGGGACAGCGCAGACTGAGGCCTGCCCGGAAGGTTCGCCGGCGCCCCCCGGGAAATACCGCTAAACGGTTCTGGCTGGGAGCCGATTGGTAAAGGTGTTAGTGCCATCCCGCGCTAACTCCAGACGTTATGTCCCTGATGTGCACGGGCGGCTCCCCCGGCCGGCATCCTTTTCCCTTCCGCGCAACGCGGCGCCTCGGCGCCGCAGGCGCTGCCTTTGCCTGCTTCCTCGCGGTATGTGCGACGACTTTCGCCCTCCAACCTACCGGCCAAGCCCCGAGTCCCCCGGTCGAGCCGCAAGCCTACCAAACGTCCCTGTTTGGGATTGCGACCGGGATGCCTACGGACGTTGCGCTTGGGATCGTGCAGACGAGGGACGGATACCTGTGGATCGCGACTGAGGTCGGGCTCGTGCGTTTCGATGGCATGCACATGACCGTCTTCCGGTCCGTGACGTCGCCGGGTCTTGCGAGCAATCTCGCACGATGCCTCCTCGAGGATGAGGCCGGGACATTGTGGATCGGGACGCAAAAGGGCCTCTCGAAATACTCGAACGGCAAGTTTGAGGAGCTTCCGGGCATAAATGCGGCCGTGGGCGACCTGGCGCCCGACGGGTGGGGCGGGATCTGGATCGGAACGCTCGGCGCCGGCCTTCTCAATTACCGCGATGGTCGCCTGACATCCCATTCGGCCGATCCCGGGCACCCGGCGAGCCTGCAAATCCTTCGCATGCTCCACGATTCGTCCGGCAGGCTATGGATGGCCTTTAGGGACAAGGGATTGGCGTCCTATGCAAACGGCTCCTACAGGACCGAGGCCTGGGCTGATGCGAAAGTCGGCGAGATCGGCCGACTCGGCGAGGGCCCCGCGGGCACAATCTGGGTCGGGACAAATCAGGGCGCAATCCGCTTGCGCGACGGAAAGCCGCAGCTACTCGGACCGGAGCAGGGTCTGCTGGCGGGAGAACAAGCCACTGCATTTTACACCGACCGGGACGGAAATTTCTGGGTGGCCGCCCGCCTGCTATTCCGGGCCGATTCCCCCGAGGCGGACAAGTTCACCCAAGTCGCCGTTCCGGGAGTGGACCTCTGCCGGACGTTCATGCAGGACCGCGAAGGCGATTACTGGATCGGCACTTCCGGAGCCGGGATAGTGCGGATGAAACAAACGCCATTCAGGGCCTATCCAGCGGAGAACGAAAGCGTTCGGGCTGTGGCTGAGGGCGCGAACGGTGCGGTTTGGGCGGTGATGTCCCGGCGGGGCGTTGTGGAGATCGACCGGGACGGAAAGCAGACCCCCGTCCCGCTCAGGCCGGACGAGCGCCCAAATGCCTGGTCAGTCCTGCTCGATTCCAGCCAGCGGCTCTGGATCGGAACCCTGCGCACGCTTCTCCTCGTCGACCACGGGGAGATTCACCGATACCCGCTCCCGGAGGCCCGCACGATCTACCAGGACCGACAGGGAGACATTTGGCTCGGGCTCATGGGCCGGGGAACCTACCGCTACCGGAACGGGGCGTTCGAGCCCATGGAGGGCGCGATCGGCGCGGGTCGGGTGATCGCCCGGGCCTTTGCCGAGGACCCGGCCGGCACGCTGTACATCGGGAACGACACGGGCATCACGGCTTTCCGTGACGGGAAGGGGACCCAGCTCAACCCCAATACGAAGACTCCGGACCTTGAAGTGCGCGCCCTCTACCCGGACGCGGATGGCGATCTTTGGGTCGGGACCAAGCAGTACGGACTTCTTCTTTACCGGCAGGGCGTTTGGCACGCGATGACCGGCATCGGCGACGTCATGGGTGAGCAGATCACCGTGATCCAGGAGGACGGCGCCGGCCGTCTTTGGCTGGGCACCGCCCGCGGCGTCGTCTGGGGAAAGAAGAGCGACTTCATCGACGTGGAATTTGGGGCGCAGCCCGGGAATCGGTTCCACGTGGTGGACCGGAACGAGGGAATCGAGCCGAGCGCCGTTGGCGTGGGCACGCAGCCCGCCGGCTTCAAGGCGCGGGATGGGTCGATCTGGTTTGCCGGACGGGCGGCGGTCATTTCCGTGCGTCCGGAAAGGGTGGCCTTCAATGCCGTCGTTCCCCCGGTCCAGATCGAGCACGTCAGGGTGGACGGGATACCGGTGGACTCGGCGGCTCCGATAACGCTGCCGGCCGGCACGCGAAGCGTGGTGATCGAATACACGGCGCTCAGCTTTGTGGAGCCGGCGGACGTCCGTTTCCGCTACCGCCTCGAGGGGCGCGACACAGAATGGACAGACGCGCAGACGCGGCGGACAGCCTTTTTCACGGATCTTCGGCCCGGCCACTATCGATTCCAGGTGGCTGCCAGCAACAACGATGGCGTCTGGAACGATACGGGGGCCTCGATCGTTTTTGTTCAGAGCCCCTGGTTCTATCAAACGTGGTGGTTTTACGGCCTGGCCGGCCTGGCTGTCGCCGCGCTCACCGGCGGCTTGCACTGGCGGCACACGGCTGTCCTGCGCACCGAGAATGAACGGCTGGAACGGCGCATCACGGAGCGCACGCGCAAGCTCGTCGAAAGCGAGGCCGCGCTCCGCAGCTCCCAGGAGAAGTTCTCAAAGGCCTTTTACACCCAGCCCGATGCGATAACGATAACCCGGCTCGCCGACAGCACCTATCTCGAAGTCAATGCGAGCTTCACGCACATAATCGGCTATTCCGCCGCGGAGGCCGTCGGGCGGACTCCGCTGCCCGGGGATCTCGACATCTGGAAGAACCCCCAGGATCGCGATCGCTTCATCGCCGCGCTCCGGGAGCACGGCGAAGTGAGCGGCTTCGAAACGCAGTTCCGTCGCAAGAATGGAAGCATACTCAACGGACTCACGTCGGCCCGGATCATGCGGATCGGAGGCGAGGACTGCATTCTTTCCATCACGCGCGACGTGACGGGCCAGAAGCAGCTGGAGGACCAGCTTCAGCACGCGCAAAAGATGGAGGCGGTCGGCCAGCTTGCCGGCGGCGTCGCCCACGATTACAACAACATCCTCACGTCCACCCTGATGCAGCTCGGGCTCCTTCTCGAGGACACGTCGCTGTCAGAGGAGGTCCGCAACGCCCTCCTGGAGCTGGAAAAGGACGCCAATCGGGCCGGCTCGCTGACCCGCCAGCTCCTCACCTTCAGCCGGCGCCAGGTGATCCAGGTGAGGAGCGTGGAGCTCAACGGGATGCTCGAGAACCTCTTCAAGATGCTCCGTCGCCTCCTTGGCGAGACGATCCACCTCGAGTTCCGCCCCTCGTCGGTCCCCGTCGGGATCGAGGCGGATGTCGGGATGATCGAGCAGGTGGTGACGAACCTGTGCGTGAACGCGCGCGATGCCCTCGGGCCCAAGGGAGGCCGCCTGCAGATCGAGACCAGCGTGAGAACGCTTGAGGAGCGCGATGTTCGGAGCAACCCCGAGGCCCGCTGCGGAACCTTCGCCTGCCTATCAGTCACCGACGATGGATCCGGCATGGACTCGATCACGCAGAAGCATCTTTTCGAGCCGTTCTTCACGACCAAGGAATTCGGAAAGGGGACGGGGCTCGGGCTCGCGATCATCTACGGGATCGTGAAACAGCATCAGGGATGGATCGAAGTTGAGAGCGAGGTCGGTCGCGGCAGCACTTTCCGGGTCTTCCTTCCCCACCTTGCTATACTCGCTCCCGAGGCGGCCGGTCCAGCCATCGCGCTCGCCGGCTGCGGCCGGGAGACGATCTTGCTTGTCGAGGACGAGGAGGCTGTCCGGAACACCGTGCGTCGCGCGCTCGAGCGCTGCGGGTATCACATCGTCGAGGCCTGCGACGGCGAGGATGCCATCCGCCAGTGGGGCTCGGGCAACGGAAAGATAGACCTGCTCCTGTCCGACATGGTGATGCCGAAGGGAATAACGGGCCTGGAACTCGCCGAACGGTTTCGCCGCGACCGGCCGGCCCTCCGCGTCATCGTCACCAGCGGCTACAGCGTGGACCTGAGAAAGGCGGGCGTCCCGCATGGCGCCGGCACCGCCTATCTCCCCAAACCGTATCAGCTCGCCACGCTCGCCTCCACGATCCGGCGCTGCCTGGACGACAATTAGCCAGGTCGGGGTCCGGTCGGCGGGAGCGTATTAGTTGTTATGGTGTGAGCTATTCGCGGAAAAGACGTTGCCCGGCGAAATCGCTGAGGCTAGGCAGTTAATGTGGCTTGGCGCTACGCTTACCTCATACCGGCGCTTATGCTAGGGGCATTATGGTCATGCCGCGCGCAATGCCCGTTGCCTCCCGATGTCTCTATATCGCTGCCCGGGCCGGAAGTCCCGGCTGACATTGCGGCGTTTTCCGGAGCTTGGGGCGGGGGGGCCTGGGGAGGCGAATTGCCTACGTTCCTGGTGGTGGAATCTGTGAATGCCGATGGCACGGCCAAGATCGTCTACTCCTACGGCAAATCGCCTCGATTCGATGCCGGATGGACGAGGATCGATGCAACGATTGCCGGCGGTCACATGCATATGACCCCGTCGCGGGGCGTGACGCTTGATTTCTGGATCGATGGAGACGGGTCGTTGTACGGCTTATATACCATCCGGCGGCACCCTTCCTCGGTGGAGCTGCATCGCCTGGCCATCGCGGACGCTGCGTCGATTCGCGCTGAGGCCGCTAAGCCCGTTCCATCAGCGTGGACCGAAATCGAAATCCCGGAGCATTCGCTGACCGACAGTAACGCTGGCGACCTGAAACTCCAGGCAACGCTATACCGAAATCCCCAACCCGGCCGCCATCCCCTCATCATCTTCTGCCATGGGTCAACCGGCCCCGGGGTCATCCCGGCATCCCTGGTCGACCGGGCGTGGGAGTTGGCTTTGGTGTGCCGTCCGTTGGGATATTCGGTGGTTGTTGCCATGCGCAAGGGTCGTGGAAAGTCCGGCGGCAAGTTGATCGAGGAGGAGGATGACGACCCGAAGGTGCAGCTCGCCGCCGCCACCGAAGACCTGGACGCGGTGGTCGCATTCATGCGCCGGGAGCCCTATGTCGACCCTTCGCGCATTGTTCTCGCGGGCCAATCGCGCGGGGGCTTCCTGGCGGTGGTTTACGCCGGCGAGCATCCGCGAGCCGTTGAGGGAGTCGTTAATTTCTCAGGAGGATGGTTCAGTCAGGACTCGCCGGACGACTACTTCAACGGCGACCAGTTCCGAAAGGCGGGCAACGCGAGAGGACCTCCGATGCTTTGGCTCTGTGCCGAACGCGACTCTTTATATTCCCCCGCTTATGTTGCTCACGAATTTTCCGACTTCAAGGCGGCCGGCGGCATTGGGCAGCTGCTCACATTCGACAATATTCCCGGCGAGGGACATTTCCTGATCGCCTGGCCGCAAAGATGGCGAGCACAGGTTACGGCCTATTTGGCCAAGCTACACACGTCGCCGGCGGAATTCAGCGCCCAGTAGGCGCGCCGGCGGCTCGAGGTGGCGAAAAGCCGGAAGGATCACCCCACCGGCCATCTCGGGCTCCGCGAGTCGACGGCAATCCGACCCAGTAGATCTATACAGTCTTGATTATTGCGCCGCGGATGCCGCAGGCACCGTCGCCAAATACGCGATGTCCGGCTCAGCAATGAAGCTCTCATGCAGACTCCCCAGCACCTTTAGAAAACTGGCGGGAAGGGGATGGCGTACGAGGACCTGCTCGATGTCGTTTCGCATCCGTTCGGAGGCGTCATTAATTGATGGATACAGAACGGAAACCGCAATGGAATTGTTATCTGGCGCGCCGCTCAGTCGAAACCAAATCAGGTGGTTCGACCGAACCGTCGCCCAGCCATGGTCCGGCAGATGAAGCTGCTGGCGCACCAGGGCCCGAAAGAACCGGTCTAGCGAACTCTGAAGACTCTGCAAGATTGCGCAAAAGTCCTCGATCGCATTGGCCGATTCGGGCTGCAGGGTATAGAACTGCGGGACAGATAAGTTTTTAGGGACGGGCTTGCCTCCCTTCATGGCGGGTGTGAACCGCCACGCTTCGACTGAATCGACTGAGGTCTTGGCAAAAGCCTCATTGGTATAGGCGACGGGCCACGCCTCCTGGACCCGACCATTTATGCCGATGACGAACGAGATAATCGCCGCGCCTTCGACTCCCTTCTCTTTCATTGACCTGGGGTACAATGGATAAGGCTGACTCACGGGCCTAGGTGGGACTAAGTCCAATTCTCCTGCCCTGAGGTGGAGGGTGAGCACAGCCAGCACCAGGAGTAGGAGGGGGGCACGCACGGTGCGAATACGACCGCGTGAGAATTGGGCCGGACGGATGAAATGCACGCTTTTTTCGATCAACAACCCGTGGCAGAATCGCCGTGAATTTTGTCTCCAACATTTTGGCGCCCTGGCCAAAATGTGCTTCCCGATGGTGGTTGGCACATAACGTAATAACATTGCCGACTATAACGCATCTTCAGGCCCTCAATCTTATCCTTCAAACCGTCGCGCTGGAACTGGCGGAACTTCTTGAGATCGAGCTTGTGGTCGACTAACACCGAGATTGCTTTGTATACTTGGTCGAGAAAGACGTTTGTGTGCTCGACCATATCACGGAGCCCGCGTGCGACGATCCAGCGGTAAAACTCATCCTTCCACTGCATTAGAGTCTCCGGGTTTACTGTATCAGGGGGCAGCTTTAACTTGGTCGCATGGTCAAGTTGATAGTCGACCAAATCCTCGCGCCGAGCGGCGTTGCACCCGAGTCCCATAAAAAAGGCAGCGCGCCGGTATCCAATCGCTGCAGTTTCGAGAATCTTTGGGATCGAAAATTCGACTTCGATAATTCTTGGGCCCAGCTTAGCGACCTCACTCGGTAATGGGCCTGCAGCGTTCGGAGTTTCGGGCGATGAAGTCATGGATCTCGATCTCTGACGACCCGCTCCCGAACACAAGTGAAAGCTGAATCGAGTGCGCTTCCATTCCAACCGAAAGATAGGATTAGGGCATAATTTTGACGATCAACCGGGCTGCCACCTATGGCGCAAAATGCGACATTTCGTAGTGACCGCATTAAACCCCACAAAATGGCGCATTTTTCACTGAAAACCAGGTCACCACGAGTTGTCGCCCCCCTTTGGTCACCACGAGATGTCGTCTTGCGACTTTTCAAGATACCTTTACCAAACAGGCGAGTCGGGCCTTTAGCTCAATGGTTAGAGCAGGGGACTCATAATCCCTTGGTTGCCGGTTCGAGTCCGGCAGGGCCCACTATCTTTCGCAGCGTCTCACACTTTTCTTGTCGCGGTCACCATGAATTGGCACAAATTGACAGCTGATGGTCTAAGCGTGTGTTTGCCAACTTATGGTATAGAATTACGCGACCAGCAGTTGGTCGCTTGTTTTCTGCTTCGATCCCAACTCGGGCAGCCTTTTAATCAAAGGCTTGTGCATCTAGGTGCCAAGCTGGCTTGGCGCCCTGCGGACAGAGTGAGTTGACCACTTGGCCTACGCTCCCGTCAGTGTTGCGAACCTTTGGTGCGTGAATTTCCATTCCGAAGGGATTCTATCGGTGTATCTGCCCTTCGGACGAACAACCCGAAAGTCTTCCATCAAAGCGAGATGCCCTCGTCCAAAACATTGAGTTTTTAGATGTGCGGCAACTTCCGGTGCGCTCGCGAGGTATGACCTTGGGATCTCTCCAACACCGACATTCAGAAATTGTACGAAGCAAAAAATTACTCCTGGGCGCTGGCACCTCAGCCATTCGTCTATCGCGGCATGGTAAGTGATCCCCATCCCTTTCTTCTTTTTCGAAATTGCTAGTGCCCATCCCCCGTCTTTGCTGCCCTTGACGGAAACTGCTTCCATCTTTTCCACACCGACTACCACTAGATCATAGTTGGGCAAGTTAGCTCCATACTGCACAAGAACATCGTAACCCGACTGAGCAAACAGACCGGCAGCAAATGACTCGGCGGCAACCGAAACCTGATGAGGTGTCATAGCTTCGTCTGGTCCATATTTGCTCTCGTATCGATAGAAATTTGCCTCTGAAAAATCACTGGCGAATAGCATACGTCCCGGCAAGTTCCCCTCAATTTCTACGAAGGAGGTCTTCTTGTTCCCCTTAGATTCTCCCGCTAAAACCGTAGGATGAGTCCTCCAATTCGCCATAGTTTATGAAGCCGGAACGGCCGACCATCGTCCATGAGGCCGGTCACATGGTAGTCGGCTTTGTCGTAGGAGTTCGCGAACAGGGCTTCAGTTTTATCGAACGTCCCAACGAAGCAGCCCAAGCTTATTATGATCGGGGAGGGCCTCCAGAAAGCCTCGTAAAAAGATCGTTCGGCGGAATCCTCGCCCAAATTGAGTATGAGCCAGATCCATTGGCCGGTGATTTGCGGGAGGCGTTCAAGAAGAGGGTGATTCTGGACCGATATCATCCGGATGCGGCGACGCACTACGCGGGACAAATCCAAGTTCCAACCCAAGCCGTTGACGATCTCCGCGATGCGATGTGTCTTGGGGCAAGGGCGATCGGTACGGGGGGGGAGGAAGCTTTCCTCGCCGAACGCTACGAGAAGAAGACCGTCGTCATTACCTCCAATCTGGTCTTCTCCCAGTGGGACCAGATCTTCAAAAATCCTATGACCACCATGGCCGCCATCGACCGGCTGGTTCACCACGCCACTATCCTGGAGTTCACCGGCGAGAGCATCCGTGCTAACGCGGCCAAGAAGCGGCAAAATTGACCGAGGATGGTCCGTTTAATCGGTTGGACTGACGGTAGCGGCACAATCAATGTCCGGAAGACCATGAAGTCTGGGGATTTTAGTACTCCGCGAGACGATGCCTATTATCGCCAGGAGTTTGCAAAGATCGCCGATGCCCATTTCGAGTGCCGAACCTTTTCCACTAGACCGGCCCTGGTGAGCAAGGACTTGGTGAACGGACACCGAGTAACTAAGGATTACCATGGTGAGCCTTACGACCTCGCGGCCTTCGATCTGGTCGGGAGAGCATGGGACCACGAGCACTGCTCCGTCTGTTATTTCTCGATTCGAAACGGGCATTCCTACTGGGAAAACGGGAAGAGAATCGTTCTGCTCTGCGACGCTTGCTTTGAGGCGTTCCAGAAGCGGAACAATTCGCCAGCGCAGACTCCCTGACGGCACGGCGACCAGGGTCCGCAGTATTCGGGCCCGCTCCTGCGGTAAGCTTGATGCTCCTGGCCTCGGAGCCGGCCAAGGCATCCACCCGCATTCGTCTCCTGTCCCCACAACCACGGCGGATTCTAATTGTCGTTACCGTCGGGAAATATCTGTCGTTGACGAGTCCCTCCGCTTCCTTCCACAGCGTCGCGTTGCTAACGCACCACCGGCTCGTATTTTCTCGATTTTCACCAAACCGGGGCTGCGGGGTGGCAGACGTGTGTCCGCACCGACGCGGCAAGGTAGTGCCCCACTATTCAAGCTTGAGATGCGATAGTTCGCGCAGCAGAAATCCGATATTTTGCTGGGCTGCGCCTTCTGTCGCCAGCCTGAGGCGGGTTACGCCCGCGAAAGCCTCTCCCGGGGAGGCTGTATGCTCGCTTGTTATCGCTTTTTGCCAAACAGTCTTGTGGATTTGGTTGTCAATCAGCATATAACTGACTTCCAGCGTCACGGTCATTGAGAATCCAACTAGCGGCTGCGAAACGCGGGAAATGTAGGCGTTTAATTGGTAACGAGCGCCGTTCGATTGACCGACCATAGCAAACAAACCGGCTTTGCCGATTGAGAGTTCTAGGGCCCTACCGAAATCTTCGTTGGAGATCTGAGACGCGCCAACCGATGAAGTTTGTTGGCCGCCCGTGACCTGAATGCCAAGCCCGCTCGCGCTCTTCTGTACCGCACCAATATCCGGCGTTGCAACCATGGCGGTCGGCTGCGCCGGACTTGCGCAACCAGCAACCAAGAGTGCACCGGCCAATAAAATTCCTTGGCGAGGCGTTAAGGAGATTTTCATTTCTTGAAGATATTTCCCATAACCTCTTCAACCATACCTTCGGGCGATTTTCGCTGCAAAGAGGGCCTCATTGATTCTCCGTTCGCGAGGGCCAACCCCGTGGTTCCATCTCGAATCTGCACATCGAGCTTAATCATATACATGGTGATATCCCACATCCACTTGTCCTGATAGGTAACAATTGCATCAACTTTCGCTGACGGTGCTTCTGCCTCACCCGAACTCGCCGTAAAACCCATCATGTCGAGACGGGCGACAATCAATTTCTCAATACCACGACCGTCTGCGGGAAGTTTTTGCACATAAAAGGTCTTCAGGCTGCTCAGATCGGCTCCAGGCGCCTTGGATGACTGCATCGTTGCGCAGCCGGACAATAGAATGCCCGTAATCGCGAAAATTAGGAGTATAGGAGTACGCATAGGAAAGAAAAAGTAAGCCCTTGATCAATATTGGCGCTCAGGGGTCTTTCGAGACAATCGGGGATTCAAGAAAAAGACAAGCCGACTTGAATATGCTCAGAATTATACTCCGCCCATGTTCTATTGCCCTTTGGCTTAGCGGATTCAAAACGAGCCTGGGGCTCAGATCTTATGAAGAATTTGCTGCGGCTTTTTCTAATGCTGATGGCGCTCTTGCTCAGCTCATACGCTGAGAGCACTTCGCCAATGCCGGGAACGGTTCGATTCAAGTTCCCTGCTTCGGGGTCACTGGCATAATCCCTTGGTTGCCGGTTCGAGTCCGGCAGGGCCCATACTCTCAACTTGAC
>CAZJNA010000017.1:0-1198 GCA_964547325.1 uncultured Opitutaceae bacterium
ATTCCCCCGCCACAACTCATCGATGGAGCAGAAGCCCGGAATTCCCCGGGCGATTCCATCCGCCGGTCACATCCGGTCTCGGCGACCGATGGCAGACAGAGCGACCTCAGCGAGCCGCCGGACGATAGCGGTTGGCCAATGGATAACCTTCCACGACGCTCGTGAGTTCGATCCAGTCTTTGCCGGGCTTGTTTCCGACATCGTTGAACTTCACGCCGGCCTCCGATAGGCGCTCATCTGCCGACATGCTGAAATAGCCGGTGCTGACGTCGTAGGCCTGACCGGATTCCCTCATTTCCGTAAGTTGCCGCCGCAGCCGCAAGCTGGCGCGCGTTTCCCATCGGAAACGCACCGCACCAACGATAAAAGCGTTCACGATCAATAACCCGGCCAGACTCCAGGCGGCGGCGGCCCGGCCGCGCGGTCGCACATCGCCAAAAATGAAGATCAGCGGCGTCGCCGGGACCAGCCAGAGCTGCGGACCGTAGCGCGGCCACCAAAGCGCCGGGCTGATAAGCAGCGACGCGACGATCGTGCCGAAAATCAAACCAAGCGCCCAACGCCGGCGGTCGGCCGCCATCAGCCACAGGCAGAGCGCGAGGGAAAATAAGAGGCAGCCGCTGAAGTACGGCCCGAAGCCCGCAACGCGGGTCTCATGGTAGTTATAGGCATACAGGTCTTCCAGGCGCGCCGCAAATGGCCACATCAGCGACGCATTGCGCCCTTTTTGGTACGGTTGATTGCCCGGCCGACCGAAGATGGCGTAGCCGAACCGGACCAGACGGCCCCTCCCGACCATGTTCTTGGGGGTTTCGCCGTGCTCATTGGCCTGCTCGGGATTCCGCGTGCCCGGATAGCGCGCGGATCCCAGCACCGGGAAAAACGGCTGACCCCGGTGGAGCGTGTTGGTGACGTAGGGATTATAGCCCCAGACGCAGGTGCCCGCGAATAGCGCGGCCGCTGAAATGGCGACAAAGCCGCGGAATTTCTCGCGGCGGGCGACGAAGCACCAGAGCGCTCCGGCGGCAGCGACAACGCAAAGGAAAACCAAGCCGGTGAACTTGGCGTTTATGCATGCGATCGATGCGGAGATCCCTGCTAGGAGGACCGCCGGCCGGGCTCGCGCAGTCAGACAAGTCCAGGCTGCTGCGGCCGCCACCGCGAGAAAGGCGAACATAATCTCGTCCACCAAGAAGGT
>CAZJNA010000017.1:1298-2623 GCA_964547325.1 uncultured Opitutaceae bacterium
CTCAGGATCGCGGTCTGATGGTACCATTCGCCGTCCCACGAAAGGTCGTAGTAGAAGGCGGCCAATCCCAGGGCCACAGCCATGATCGCAAGGCACCAGGCCAGGGGCCGGTAGCGGCTTCTTCCCTGGTATCCCTCCGCTCCCGTCAGACAATAGCCAGTCACCAGCGCTCCGATCGTCATAAGGGGCGCGATCCACCGAAAGCCGGTTTGGTTCGCAAGCAAGCTGGTCATGGCACCGGCCTGGAGCAGGCAAAATAGCAGCCCGCACACAGCGGCTATGATCCAGCAGGCGGATCCCCGGGATGGTGCGCTCGGGCAGGCGCTCACATTGCCTCAGCGCTTGGACCCGCTCGTTCCGACGCAAGCCGCACGACCGCGCCCCATCGCTTCGGCGGGTGGCGCGGGTCCCCCTTTGGGATCAGACGGGCGAGCTGGCGCAGCCACCAAGTTCCGCGACGCAAGCGTCGCGCCGCGTGGACGAGCGGGATCACCTCGGTCACCCTCCATCCACGGCGTTCGAAAAAAGCCACCCCGTCGCGCGGTGCGAAGGGCAGCTCAAGGCCGCCCAGTTCTCGCCCAAAGCCGCTGCGAAGCATAGTAACGGCACCCGAGGAATTCAGGCTCAGTATCCACCACCGGAACGCGGGGCGGCTGGCCATCTGGTCCGTCAGATGCTCCACGGCGGCCACCGGCAAGTACATCAGCAGCCCTTCCGCAATGACCGCGACTCGGTTTGCCCGCGCGCCCAATCGATCCAGGAGCACAGCCAATGCATTCGGGTCGGTGAGATCGGCGCACTCCCGTGTCAGCTGGCAGACAGGCCGTTCGCCGAGCAGCAGCGTCTCCTTTTCCGCGATCAACCCCGGAAGATCGACTTCCACCCACCGCAGCGTTTCCGGCAGGGCCAGCCGATAGGGGCGGGTATCCAGACCGGCGGCAAGATTGAGCACCAGGTCCGCGCCGCCGCGGACGCAGTCCAAAACCAGGTCATCGATCAGCTTCGTCCGGGCAATCACCATGCCACCGCGCGCCATGAGCAGGGGGGCCTTCGCTGCGATCGCGTGTCCGCGCGTGCCGGCCAACCGATCGGCGAAAGGGTCGCGGAAGAGGGCGTCGGGACGCCGCGATTCAATGGCGCGATATGCCGCAATCCACCGAGCGGTGTCGGAGACGTGGGTGATCACGGGTTCATTCATTTTCGGCGACAAAGCCTCCTTCCGCTTCCCGGGTGACATCGAAAATCAATTCGTTGAATTCGCATTCTCTATGCCCCATCGCTGCATAGAGACAAGCGCGGTTCCAGCGACCCGTAAGGCAATTCCA
>CAZJNA010000017.1:2723-38281 GCA_964547325.1 uncultured Opitutaceae bacterium
GACCCGTAAGGCAATTCCAGTGGGTTCAGGGTGTAAATGTTGAGCTCGGGACTTTCCAATCCTCCAAGATCGACTATTCAGATTGCACGCTTGGGAGCTTCGCTCGAGCGGCAACAAAAAATGGGCTCCGCACACCGGGTGTTTGCCAACGAATAAACAGTCCTCCAGCGTGCCCCTATGGCTATCGACCCCCCTACCCCCGAAGTTTCCGGAAAGGCGCTCTGGCTTTCCTATGTCCTAAGTGGCCTTCCCGTTCTCGCCCTTGTCTTGAGCGCCGTCATGAAGTTCATGCAGCCCCCTGCGGTGGTCCAAGGCTTTGCCCACCTCGGATACGGAGTGAGTGCCGCGTTCACCCTCGGCGTCCTGGAGGTCGCCTGCACCGTCGTCTACCTCGTCCCCCGGACGTCCATCCTCGGGGCGATCCTGCTGACCGGCTACCTGGGCGGAGCGACAGCCAGCACGTTTCGCGTCGGGGATTCCTGGATCGCGGGGGTCCTTCTGGGAATTATGCTCTGGGCCGCACTTTTCCTGCGCGAACCCAGGCTGCGCGTCCTGATTCCGATCCGCGGAAAGACCGGCACAAGCGCTTAATAGGGTGCCAATGACCGCAAACCCCACGGCCCGTATTATCCTGATCCTTGCGGCGGCCCTCGGCCTTTCGGCTGCCCACGCCGCGCCGACCGACGAACGTTTCCTCCTCGGTCCGGACTCGGAAACCCATCCGGGCGTGCCCGCGGGAAAGATCACCCCTTGGGAGATGCTCCCCAGCAAGGCCTATCCGGGCACCCTCCACGACTTCTGCGTGTACGTCCCGGCCCAGTACTCTCCGTCGGCTCCCGCCTCGCTCATGATCTTTCAGGACGGCCAGGCGTTTGTCCGCGCCAACGGCAACTACCGCGTGCCGGTCGTCTTCGACAATCTCATCTATCGCCGGGAAATGCCGGTTACTATCGCCGTGTTCATCAATCCCGGCCGCCGCCCCGACCAGCCGGTCGCGACGGCATCCGAGTGGGGCGACCGCTCCGCCAATCGCCCGCAGGAGTACAACACGCTCGACGACAAGTACGCGCAGGTGATCGTCGACGAATTGCTGCCCGTACTTGCCAAGCGTTACACTATTTCGGCGAACCCCGACGACCGGGCGCTGGCCGGGGCAAGCTCGGGGGCGATCGCGGCCTTCACCGTGGCGTGGCAGCGCCCGGACCAATTTCACAAGGTCCTCAGCGTCATCGGCAGCTTCACCAATATTCGCGGCGGCCACGTCTATCCCGACCTTATTCGCGCGAGCGACCGAAAGCCCATCCGGATCTACCTGGTCGACGGCGTGAACGACAACCGCGGCGTGCGGCGCGGCCCAACCCCGGGGGCCTACGATCCCCAGCGCGACTGGCACGCCCAGAATCTCAAGATGGTCGCGGCGCTGACCGCCAAGGGCTACGACGTCAATTACTGCTGGGGCCTGGGCACCCACTCCAACGAGCAGGGAGGCGCGATGCTCCCGGAGATGCTGCGCTGGCTCTGGCGCGATTACCCCCGCAGCGACGATCCCAAGTCCATGGCCAACCGGACGTTCTTTGCGGCTCCCGAGGGTCCGACGGGGCCGCCGCAGGGCTAGGCCGCTAAATTCCGGCGATCGCCCCTGTCGAATCGCCGATGCGGGGGACGCCGGAAACGCCCATCCGTTGGGCGAGGCCCAGGTAGAGGTTTGTGACGGGCGTGGATGAGTAGCTCAGGCTGCGGCCCGGCGAAAGCGTGCCGCCGCCCTCCCCGGCCAGGACGAGCGGCAGGTTGGTGTGGGTGTGCTTGTTGCCGTCGGAATTGCCGCAGCCGTATACGATCATCGAATTGTGCAGGACGGAGGTGCCGTCGAGATCCTTCGCGGCCTCCAATTTCCCGAGGAAGCGGGCAAACCGCTCCATGTAGAAACGATCGATCCGGCCGACCTTCTCGATCAGGTCGGGATTGCCGCGATGGTGGGAGCAGTAGTGGTGGCCTTCGGCGATGCCGATCTCGGGAAATGCGCGGTTGGTGCCGTCGCCGGCAAGGAGCAGCGTGCCAATCCGGGTCGAATCGGTCCGGAACGCCAGCGCCAGGAGATCGTACATCAGGTCCAGATGCTCGCCATAGTTGTCGGGAATGCCCGAGGGCACTGGGGCGTCGGGCCGCGGCAGCGGGCCGAACCCGCCCGCGTGCGCAAGGCGATCCTCGATTTCGCGCACGCTCGTCAGATACTCGTCCAGCTTGTCCTTGTCGCGCCGGCCGAGCCGGCCCTGCAGGCTGCGCGCGTCGTCGAGTACGAAATCGAGGAGCGATCTCTGGGTGTGCAGCCGCATCTCGTAATTGCGCTGCCGCTCCTCGGGCGGACCGGATCCGAAGAGCCGCTCGAACACGAGGCGCGGGTTGGGCTCCGGGGTCATCGGGGTGTTGGGAGACTGCCAGGAAATATTGTACTGGTAGGCGCAGGAATAGCCCGTGTCGCAGTGGCCGGCCTTGCGCACGGCGTCACATGAAAGCTCGAGGGACGGGAAGCGCGTCAGGTGCCCGACGTGCTTCGCCGCAAGCTGATCCACCGATATCCCGACATGGATGTCGTTCCCGTCCGTCTTTCGGGCCCGGACCCCCGTGAGGAAGCTCGCGTTTGCCCGGGCGTGATCGCCGCCGCCGTCGTTGCCGGGATCGGCCTCGTGAAGGTCGAGGCCGCCGACGATCTGGATGCGATCGCGCAGCGAAGCCAGCGGGGCCATGGTCTGCCCGAGGGCGAACTGGGAACCCGTCCCCTGCGGCCACCAATAATCCTGGCGGGCCCCGTTCGGAAAATACACGAACGCCATCCGAAGCGGCGCCCCGGTGGCGGATACCGCCGCCCCGGTCGGCCCAGCCGTGGCCGCGCGGAGCGGCGCCGGCAGCAGCGATTCGAAGGCCGGAAGCCCGAGGCAGACGCCGACGCCCTTCAGAAACGAACGGCGGCTAAGGGGCGGCAGCACACGTCCGGCCGGCCGGGAGGACGAGGAATCAGTTGGGGGCATTCTCAGTTGGGGACGGGGCCGCGCCGGGTTGCCGGGTAACTTGAGCGGTCAGGTTCTCGGGCGCAAGCGTCCGCCGCCGCTGAAACGGCGCCGAATCGACGACGCCCAGGAGCAGGGCTGAAAAACGGCCGCCGTTCTTCTCGAGGTCCGCAACGATGCGGTCGACCGATTCCACGTCGTAGTACTCGAGCCCGCGGCCGAGCGCGTAGATGAGGGTTTTTTCGGTCAGGCAGCGGTAGTAGTCGGCCCTGCGCTGGTGGGTGATGATGCTTTTCAGCTCGTCGACATTCTTGAATCGCTCGCCGGAGATCAGCTGGCCCGCGGGGACGATCGGCTGGCCGGCATCCTTCTCCCGCCATTTGCCGAGCGCGTTGTAATTCTCGAACGCGAGGCCAAGAGAGTCCATCCGCGCGTGGCAGGAGGAGCACAGGGGATTGCTCCTGTGGACCGCAAGCATCTCCTTGAGCGTCGGATCCCGCCCGTGGAAGGCGCTTGCGGCCGCCTCGAGCGGCGGGATGTTCGGGGGAGGCGGAGGGGTGGGCGTCCCGAGGATGTTCTCGAGGATGAATTGTCCCCGCTTGACCGGCGACGTCCGCGTCGGATTGGAGGTCACTGTCAGAAAAGTTCCCTCGGTCAGGATTCCACCTCGGGGGCTCCCCGGCGGGAGCACCACCATTCGCAGTTCGTCACCCGGGACGCCGGGAATGCCGTAAGCCTTCGCCAGCGTGGAATTGAGGAAGGTGTAGTTTCCGTCGATCAGTTCGAGGACGCTGCGATCGCCATGGATGACATAGTCGAACACCTTCTCGGTTTCGGCCCTCATCGCGTCCCGCGTATCGACGTCGAAGTCCACCCGGGGGTCGCCCTTCTTCGGCGGGCCGACCATGCCGAGGACCGCGCGGGCGTTGATCGGCACGGATTCGACGTCTCGAGCCTCCAGCCACTGGCCGGTGAAATTGTGGACGAATGCCGCGGATTGTGGGTCGCGGAGCATGCGGTCGACCTCCGAGCGCAGGTTCTTGCGAAGCTCGCCCCGGCGCGCGAGGTCGAAGAGACGGTCGTCCGGCATCGACGACCAGAGAAAATAGGACAGGCGGGAGGCCAGGGAATACTCGTCGATTCGCGGGTACCTCGCGCCGATGTCGGCCGGGTCGCTTCGCTCAAGCCTGAATAGAAAGCGGGGCGAGGCGAGGACCGCCATCATCGCGCGGGAAACCCCGAGTTCGAACGTGCCGCCCGGCGCGGACTCCACGTTGCGGGCGAGTTCGACGAGCCTGCCCAGGGTCGTCTCATCGACCGGCCGGCGGAAGGCCCGCCCGGCAAACTCCCGCAGGATTCCCCGGGCGTAGAGTTCGCGCGCGGAGGCGGATGCGGGCGGTTCGCCGCTCGGGAAAAAACGGCGATAGTTGGGCGGCAGCACCTCGGCAGCGGCGCCGAAAGGCCCCTTCAGCTGCACCGAGGCGATCCTCAATTCAAGGTGCTGCTTCTCTTCGAAGGCCGGACCGGGGGCGTCCGGGGGCATCTTTGCCGGCGGCAGCGGTGAGATGCCGATCGTGACCACGTGAGGCCCGGCGGGCCAGGTCACATCCGAGGCGAACCGGAGATCCTCGCTTTCCCGCCATCCGAGCGGCTGGGAAAAACGGGGCTGCCCGTCGATCATGATGGTCAGCTGCGTCCGGGCGGGATCGAAGTTGAAGGGCCCCCGGATCGTGAGGTTGAGGATCAGCTGGTACGTCGTCGCATGGGGCGCATCGAAGACATGGGCGACCGTCGCCGCCGCGTTGAAGCGGAGCGGCCGGCCGCGGGGCGGACCCGCGACGGCGCCTGGAACCGGATCGAAATCGGCCGCCAGGGCCGTGGCCACGGGCGTGACACGCGAGCTCTGAGGCACGGCGCCGGTCACCACCGTCTCGGCAGCCTGCAGGTACTTTTCGAGAAGAAGCGGGGAGATCGAGAGCACGTCGCCGATGTTGTCGAATCCGTGGCCCGTGTCGTCCGGGGGAAATTCCGCCTCGCTCGGAAAATCGACCCCGAGCAGCGAGTGAACCGTCCGGCCGTATTCGACCCGGTTCAGGCGGCGGATGGTGACCCGGCCCGGATCGGGATCGGCTGGATCGAGACCGAACGCCTGGTACTTGATCCAGCGTGCGATCGTTTCCGTCTCCTCGGGTGTCGGGCGCGGCTTTCCGGCAGGCGGCATGATGTCCGCACGGACATTCTTAAGAGCCGAGAACCAAAGATCGGTCTTTGACGTAAGCTCGGAATCATCCAACTCGTCAAAAGCCACGTGGCCCTTCCTCATGCCGTCGCCGTGGCATTCGTAGCAGTAGTTCTCGAGCAGCGGGGAGACATCGTGCTGGAACGCGGCCACCGCGGGAGGCGGCGCCTCGGCGGCGGCAAGCCGCACATATGCCGCGCATGCGACGAGGAGAGCTGAAACCGGCCGTTTCATCGGGCCACCGGTTTTATCTGACCTGCCGGCCGATCGAGCTCCAAGACCACGACGGTGTCCGTGTCGTTCTGGCCCGCAGGGGGCACTGAAATCTCGATTCCCTGGTCCGATTGGGTGACGCCGGCCGCCCCGCCGCCGAGCACCGAGGCGCCCAGCACCGTTGCCGGAATCGGCGGCAGGCGCAGCGCGCCTGAACCCTTCCAGTCAAGGACGTGCACGTAGATCTTCCGATCGCGATAGGTCGAGGCTCCATAGGCGCCGGGAAGGAAGGGCCCGCCGCGGGTCCGGTAGATGCTCTCCCCATACTTGGCCAGCCAGTCGCCCACCTCCTTGAGGCGCTGCGCCTGGGGCGGGTCGATCACGCCGTCCGGACGCGGCCCGACGTTGAGGAGGAGATTGCCGTCCCGTCCCGCGACCTTGGCCAGGAGCTGGATGCAGTCGCGCAGGGACTTGATCTTGCCGTCGGGTTTCCAGCCCCAGACTCCGCCCGCCAGGGTCGTGCACAGTTCCCAGGGGTGCTCCGAATCGAAATCGCCGAGCGCCCGGTCGCCCTCGCGGGAATGGTAATCCTCCGGCATGTCCGAGCGTCCATTGATGACGACGCCCGGCTGCAGCTCGCGGAGCATCGCGTAGACCTTGTCGGTCTGCCAGCTGAACCTCCCCTGATACGATTGTCCCGGAAGTCTCTTTTCCCACCGGGCTCCGGAAACCCAATGGCCGCCGAATCCGAGCCAGTTTCGCTCGCCGCCGTCGAAGAACAGAATGTCGATCTTTCCGTAATTGGAGAGAAGTTCCCTCATCTGGCGGTGGTACTGGTCCCGCATCGCCTCGGCGCTCTGCAATTGCAGGTCGGGAAAGAAGAAGCCGGGGAAGCGCCAGTCGAGCGGCGAATAATAAAGCCCGACCAGCATGCCCCCTGCCCGGGCCGCGCTGACGTAGTCCGCCACGAAATCCCTGTGGGCGCCGGTCTTGACGCTCGTGAAGCCGCTTCCGGGGTCGTCGAAAAGGGCAAAGCCGTCGTGGTGGCGCGTCGTGAGCACCATGTACTTCATGCCGGCCGCCTTGGCGACCGCCACCCACGCGCCGGGGTCAAAATGGGCGGGCGTGAACCGGTCGGCCAGCTTCGCGTACTCCTCCACGGGGATCTGCTCGTTCCACTGCACCCACTCCCCTCGTCCGAGCATGGAATAAAGGCCCCAGTGCATGAACAGGCCAAATCGGGCGTCGCGCCAGGCTGCCATCCTCGCCTGGTGCTGCCCAGGCGTCTCGGCGAAGGCTTGCGCGCGCGCTGGCAGCTGCGCGGCTGCCAGGGCGCAGAGCGCGAGGGCGATTCGGGTCAATCCTTGGAGGTGATTCACGGCCGGGGATGCGGGCGAACGGCGCTTCTCGATTGCGGGACTACCAGGGGCGGGGTGAAAGCCGAGCGCGTTGCGCAGCAGCAGAAAAACCTCCGCAGCTCCCATGAGCAACCGGCAATTTGCCTCCGTCGGCGGGCCGAGGCCGATCGCACCTCCGTATTTCGGCAGGGTGCCGGAAGTCATGGGCCTGACCCGATTTCTTGCAACCTTTCGCAATCTTGCTGGGTTCTTCAGCCATTCCCATGAATCATCTCCCTCGCACAGCCCTCGCTGCGGCCCTTCTCTCCGTTGCCGCCGCAGCCACCACCCATGCGGCGATCGAGCGCCGGGTCGAGAAGGCCTTCGTGTCCCAGCCGGGGGGCACCCTCCAGATCGAAACCCATGCCGGCAACATCGAGGTCGTGCCCTCGGCGGACATGTCGGTCCATGTGACCGCCATCGAACGCTTTAGAACCGACAGCAATGCGGATGCCGACAACCTGCTGCAAAAGCTGACCCTGGTCATCGAGCAGGATGGAACCCAGGTCACGGCTACCGCGAGGTACGAGGATGGGAATCCCGGATTTCATTTCGGATCCTGGCCCCCCGTTCAGGTTTCATTCATCATCGCTGCGCCCTCGAGCTATTCGGCCGAACTCAGGACGTCCGGAGGCAATATTTCCGTCGCCGAACTTCGGGGACACGTCCGCGCGCACACGTCCGGCGGGAACGTGGAACTGGGCAGCATCGGGGGCGACGTCGACGCATCGACTTCGGGCGGAAATCTCTCCCTGGCCGACGGCCGCGGGGCGGTCAAAATGCATACCTCGGGCGGCGGGATCGCGCTCGGCCGGGCGTCCGGCCCGGTTGACGTGCACACATCGGGAGGGAATATCCGGATGGAATCGGTTGAAAACTCCGTCCACGCCTCGACGAGCGGCGGCAGCATCCACGCCAGGATTGCCGGCTCGATCCGGGAGGAGTGCTCGCTCAGGACCTCGGGCGGCAATGTGGCCGTCGTCCTCGATCCCAGCGCCGCCTACTACCTCGACGCCGCGACAAGCGGCGGGAGCGTCGATGCTGAGGGCCTGACAATAACGATCGCGAAGGGCGGCCTCCGAAAGAGCCACCTCGAAGGCGACGTCAACGGCGGGGGTCCGCTGGTCAGGCTGAGCACCAGCGGCGGGAATATCGAGATCCGGACGCGCTGAGCGGCCTCAGGCGGCAGCGTTCTGGGAAAAATCCTCCGCCTTCTTGGCAATCGACTCCCTCAGCTGGCGGCCAACCCTCAGGATCACCCGGCATACGTTCTCGATGACCACGGGATCATCCGAAGCCACCCAGCAAGAGCGGCGCTCGCCCTCAAGCCAGGTCTCATCCTCTATAATCTTTTGAATAAGAGGTAGTTCAAAATAAACTATGCGGTCCAGCGGGGTCATTTTTCCGGGGCCGCGGTCGCGCAAGGCGGATCGCGGGCACGGGTACAATATCGGCATTATTTGCACAAAAATAACGACTATTCCGACGCCATATATTCCTTATCGAAAGACACCGGCTTCGCCGGAATGTGACCTGGGCCGGGTTGAGAATTTTCGGAAAACCTCTAGGTTTCCCCCCTAGATAAGAACCCTTTCCACCTTTTACGTGTCAACCACGGCAAGTCATGAAAACCCCCGATCAAGAGGCTAGCGTGCTCGTCGGCTTCACCGAAGACGATCTCCTGCTCCTGGAGATGAAGATAGCGGAACGCGCGGACCAGATATCGCGAGGCGACGGAGCAAGCCGGCGCAAGGACATGGATCTTTGGATGCAGGCCGAGCACGAGATGTTCGAGCAGGCCTTCGACTACTCCCGCGGAGCGGATTCTGGCATGCCGGGTGCTGCGCTGCCCTTCAACTTTGACCGCATTTAGACGAGAGCCAGTCAGCAAGGGCGACGCGCCTCCGCGATGAAGAAGCGGCGGCAGAACCTGCGTCTCGGCCTCCTCCTCTTCTCCCTCCCCCTTCCCCTCTCGGCGCCGGCTGTCATCATGCGGGCCCGGACTCTTGAGCGCACTCGCGTCTCCAGGAACGGGACGGATCCGGCTGCGGTCCTGCACGGACGATCCGGGGCGCACCTGGCAAGGGCGCTGTTCTCGCGCCAGGTCCGCTGAGCGGCCCAGCGCAAGCGGCCGGCCGGGCTTCGGAGCTTCAGGTCTCCTTTGCCGGTCCCGCCGAGGCGGGCGTGATGAACCGGAAAACAAAATAGGTCGCCCGGCCTGGACCCGGATTGCGCATGCCGTGCAGGTCCTCCGAGGCGAAGAAGAACACCGAGCCCGGTCCGGCCCGCTGGGCCTGCCCGTTGACCGTCACCTCGACGAGCCCCTCCTTGACGATGATAAGCTCTTCGTCCGGATGCCGATGGGCGCCGTGGGGGGCCTCGCCGGGATTGAGGGTCGTCACATGGCCCTCGGCATTGACGAACGTGGCTGACGGTCCGTCAAAGAGCGGGCGCCGCTCGCCCGCTGCGGTCGGCACGACCTCGAGTTTGGTCCAGTCGAGCACCTGGGAGCGGATGGGGTCGGTTTTCTCGGGATTCGGGTTGTTCAAGACGAGGCAGCGAAGCCCGGAAATCCCAGGGATGCGAGGCAAACCGGCCCGACGATGTTTCTTGCGGCCGCGAAGCCTGCTTAATCATCCTGTCCGAAGATGTCAGCGACCGACCGTTCAACCCCGACGTCACCGGCCAACGCAGGCTCCGCAACCTCGCTCCTGCGTCATTTTCCCCAGGAGGTCCGCGAAGCCTACGCCCGCTGCCAGGCCACAGGCGACCCGGTCGCCGCGGACATCGTGGTCATGGCGGTTGTCCTGGACCATCGCCCCAAGGGCCTTTCCGGCGATCCCGCAGCCCTGGATGATCGGGCGGCGCTGGTCGCCGACCTTGGCTTCGATTCCATCGCGGTCACCGAGATGGTTTTTTTCCTGGAGGACCTCTTCCAGGTGACCATTACGAACTCCGATCTCCTCGCCGTCCGCTCCGTCGGGGATCTGCGGGCCTTCGTGCGCCGGAAGCTGGCCGATACTGCGCCGCCGCCGAGCGCATGAGCCGCACGGCGGTCATCACCGGGCTCGGATTCATCACGAGCATTGGAAACGACCGCGCGGCAGTCACCGCGAGCCTGCGCGCGCTGAAGCCCGGGCTCGAGCGTGTGGAGTTTCTGGGCAACGCGGCGCTGCCGGTCAAGGTCGCGGGCACCGTCAAGGATTTCCAGGTCGATTCCCCGAGCTGGCGCGACTGGCGCTGGCCCGAGCGCCACCGTTTTCCCCGCGAGGTCCTGCGCGGACTCTCGCCCCACGGACTCTACGCGCTGTGCGCGGTCGAACAGGCCCTGGCCGACGCCGGTCTCGGCGCGGCGCAGCTCCAGGACGGCTCGACCGGCCTGTATTGCGCATCCGCCGGCTCAGCCTTCCTGCTCCATCACAATCTTGCGGCCATGCACGCCGTCCGGGGCGCGCGGGGCAATCCCCTGGGCATCGTGGCGTCGATCGCGGGAACGCTTAACTTCAATCTCGCCGCCCACTACGGCATACGCGGCGCGGTGGGCGGCTTCGTCTCCGCCTGCGCATCGTCGAGCCACGCCCTGGGCTTTGCCCTGGACGAGATCCGCCTCGGCCGACAGGAGCGCATGCTGGTCGTGGGAGCGGAGGAGGTGAACGCGGAGACGATCCTTCCCTTCGCCGCGATGCGTGTGCTGTCCGGCCATTCGGATCCGGACGCCGCCTCCCGGCCGTTCGACCGCGCTCGCGACGGCTTCGTGGCCTCGGGCGGCGCCGTCTGCATCCTCCTCGAGGAATCAGCCGGCGCCCGGCGCCGCGGCGCAGCGCCCTACGCCGAGCTCGCGGGCTGGGGCCAGGCGGCCGACGGACACAATGTCGCCATCTCCCATCCCGAGGGCGCCGGGCTGGCCGAGGCCATGCGGCGGGCGCTGGCGGATGCGGGGCTCGGGACGGGCGACATCGGGTATGTCAACGCACACGCGACCTCGACGCCCGCGGGAGACAGATCCGAGGCGCTGGCCCTTCACGCCGTCTTCACGGCCGCGGGCGCGCATCCCCGCGTGAGCAGCACCAAGGGCCTCACGGGCCATCCCCTTTCGATGTCCGGCGCCATGGAGGCGGCCTTCTGCGCCCTGGCCATCCGCGACGGCTTCGTGCCGGGCAATGCAAATCTGGTCCATCCCGATGAAGCCTGCGAGGGCCTGGATCTGCCCGGCTCGACCCTCGACACCGCTCCGTCCGTGGTCATAAACAACAGCAGCGGTTTCGGCGGCAGCAATGTGTGCCACGTGCTGCGAAGCCCTGACCACCACGCATGAGCGATCCGCTCAATTCCCGGCTGAAGAATCTCATCGTCTCGACCCTGAAGCTCGAGGACGTCGATCCGGCCTCGATCCCCGACGATGCGCCCCTGATCGGCTCGGGGCTCGACCTTGACTCCATCGACGCCCTCGAGCTCGTCGTGGCCGTCGAGAAGGAGTTCGGCGTGAAGATCGCGAGCAGCGAGGAATCCCGGGCGGCCCTCGCCAGCGTCTCCCAATTGGCCGCCTACATCCGCACCCACGCCCCCTCGGATCGTTCGCTCGGCTGACACGCGACGTGAGCACCGCGGCGGATAGCCAGCCCGTGCCTATCGAGGCAGCCGACTGCCGGACCCCCTTTGGAGACGCCCGCGCGACCAGCGCGGCCCTGCTGGGAGGACGGCGCGCGCTGTGCCCGTGCCCGGTCCTCGGCCCTGACGGCGGCGACTTGGTTCCCCTGGCGCTCCTCCCCGCCCGAGCCCTGGGCGAGACAGCGCCCCCCGGCTGGCTGCCCTGCCTGGACGGCCTCGCGGCTGGAATCCCGCAGGGGCCGTGGGGAGGCCCGCGCCATCCCGTCTTCATGACGAGCAGCAACTTCGGCGTGGGCAGCCTCTTTGCCTTTCAGCGGGATCGGGACCCGCGCCACATCGAGTACTGCATGCCCTATTCCATGTCCGAGGTCCTGCGCCAGAGATTCGGCTGGGGCTCAAACGTCACCCTCGTGTCCCACGCGTGCGTATCCGCGCACATCGGGCTCCTGCTCGCGAGCCGATGCCTGCGTTCGGGCTCGGCCGAACGGGCCCTGGTGTTCACCTTCGATTTCATAAGCCCGTTCGTCACGGCCGGGTTTCACGCGCTCAAGATACTCAATGCCGGAATGCCCGCCCCGTATGCCGCGCTCCCAACCGGCTCGATCGGCCTCGGCGATGGCGCGGCTTTCGCCGTCCTCGGCCGCCCCGGCTCGGGATTCTGCCTCTCGGCCCAGACCCTGCACAACGAAATGCATCATTTCACCGCAAACGATCCCGCAGGAGCCGGATTCGCCGCAAGCCTTGCCCCGGTGCGCGCTGCGGCAGGCGGGCGCCGGGTATGGCTGAAAGGCCACGGCACCGGGACGCTGGAGGCCGGCAGGCTCGAAGCGGAGGCGTTCGCCAGGCACTTTCCGGACAGTCCCCTCGTCTCCTGGAAGGGCAGCCTGGGCCATACCCTGGGAAGCTGCGGGCTCGTCGAATTGCCGCTCGCCATCGAGGCCATGCGCTCGGGAAGGGCCCCCGGCACGGTCGGGACCGCCCCGCCGTGCTTCACGGACAACGTCGCCACCGAAGCGTTCTCCACGGCCGGCTTCGACGGCGCCGTCATCGCGGGAAATGCCTTCGGAGGCGCGCACGCCTCGCTTCTGCTCGGCCATGATTGAGCGCGAAATCATCCTCCTGGGAATCGAGGACCCGGGCTCGGAGGAGCTGGACGCCACGCGAACCCGGCTGCGCGGGCTTTTCGCGAAGGGGGCGACCCGACGCATGACCCAGCTCGGACTGCTGATGGGGAGCGTGCTCGAGCCCATGCGCGCGAGCGGAGCGGACACTGTGGTCTACGCCTCCAAGTACGGCGAGAGCCGGGCACTGCGGGATTATCTCGCCAGCTTCCCCTCCGCCAGCCCCACCCTGTTCCAGACTTCGATCCATCCGAGCGCGGTCCAGCAGGTCCTCGTCGCCCGGCAGCAGCCCGTGCGCGAATTCCTGCCGCTCGCCGGCGACGCCCAGATCGTGGCTCATGCGGCGCAGGCCGCCCTGCTGGCTCCGGCCCCGAGCGTGGTTTTCTGCGGCGGCGAGGAATGCATCGCCTGGAGCGACAACGACAAGGCGAGCAGCCCGGCCGCCTTCGCATTTGCGCTCCTGCTATCGAACGGCGGAGCCCGGGGCCTGGGAACGCTCCGCCTGGAAGCATGCGACGACGGCGCGGGCGACCTGGCCCTTCCCGCGTTTTTCGCCGCCCTGCGCGGCCGCCGGCCGCTCGATCGAATCGCGGCGCCCGGAATGCGCCTCATCCTGGAATGGCGCTGAAATCCGACATTTCCGGCGCGCCGCCGCGCAATCCGGGTCCCAGCTGGGGCTTCGGATTCCTGAGACGGGCCGATGCCCTCCTGCCCCGCCCGGCCTTCGATCTGCTTCTCGGCGCCGGCACCTGGATCGCGGTCGCGTCGATGGCGGAAAGGCGCCGCCACTCCCGCGAATACCTCTCCGTCGTGCGCGGCCGCCCCGCGGGCCTCGCCGACGTCTGGCGGCACTTTTACGCCTTCATGCAGACGCTCATGCTGGCCCTGCGGGTCTCGCGCGGTCTTCCCTACCGGTGCGCGAGCGGACCCGCCTCCGCGCCGTTCGAGGCCCTGGTGGCGTCGAGCAGGCCGGCCCTTTTCGGCACGTTTCATCTCGGGCATTCCGACCTCCTCGGGTTCATGCTCGGCCGGTTCGACCGAAGGGTATTCATGATCAGGCAGCGGGTTGAGAACTCCCACGATATCGACCTGATCGGCAGGAAGCTCGGGGGAAACGTGACGTTCATCTGGGTCAACGAGCCCGGGGCCCTGCTGTTCGCGCTCAAGGATGCCGTCGAGTCCGGAGCCTCCGTCGCCATGAAATGCGACCGCCTCGGCCACAGCTCCAAGCTGGAGGCGTTCGACTTCCTGGGCGCGCGGCGGCTTTTCCCCTTCACCATCTATCACCTCTCCATCCTCTTCCGCCTCCCGGTCATCCTTTCGGCGAGCGTCGCCCGCGGTCCGGCCGAGTCCCTCGTCCACAGTTCGCCCATATTCGATCCGGACGGCGGCACGAAGGACTCCAATCTCGCCCGCGCGCGGATTCACTTCCAGGATTTCCTGGCGCTCGTGGAAGGGCTTCTGCGCGAGGATCCCTTCCGCTGGTTCAATTTTCTTCCACTCAATCCCCCCGTGCCTTCCCCTCCCGACCGATGAGGATCTACTACATCCTCATGTACTACGCCTCGCTGCTGGTGTTTGGCGGGGTTGCGCTCGCCCTGAATGCGACCTGCGCCGTCCTCCTTCTCCTGCCCGGGCGGGATGCCCGCGCGCCCGCCGTGCGCGAGGCCATTCGCCGTCTTTTCGGGAAGTGGGAAACCTGGCTCGGCACGATGGGACTTGTCCGGGCGGCGTGGAGCGGCCCCGGGCCGGATGGATGGCTGCATCCCGCCGTCTACGTCGCGAACCACCCGAGCCTCATCGATGCCACGCTTCTCCTCGCCCGAATCCCGGACGCCGTCTGCATCTTCAAGCCCGCCCTGCTCCGGAACCCCTGCCTCGCCCCCGCGGCGCTCATGGCCGGATACGTTTCAGGCGATGGAGGCATAGACCTGATCCACGATCTGGCGGCCGTTCTGTCCAGCGGCCGCAACGTGCTGATCTTCCCCGAGGGCACGCGCACGCTTCCGGGCGCAGCGCTCAATCCGCTCAAGCCGGGCTTCGCGCTGATTGCGCGCCGTGCAGCCGTGCCGATACAGGTTCTCATAATTCGCGTGGACCGCGAGGTGCTTCCCCGCGGCTGGCCGTGGTGGCGCGCCCCCCGGCTTCCCGCGCAATTCGACATCCGGGTGGACCAGGCCATCATCCCGGACGCCGAGGCGCTGACCGACGATGTCGTCGGCGCCGTGGAGCGGCGATTCGCCGAATGCCTCTCCGGCGAGGCTGAAGGCTGACATGGATTCCTCCCCGACGCATCTCGTCCTGATCCCCTCCTACAATACCGGCGCCCTCCTTGCGGCGACGGTCGGGGAGGCGCTCGTCCACTGGAGTCCCGTGTGGATCGTCGTCGACGGGAGCACGGACGGCAGCGCCGGCCCGGTGCGGGAGCTCGCCGCACGGGACCGGCGCGTGCGCGTCATCGATCGCCCGACGAACGGCGGCAAGGGGGCCGCGATCGTCACGGGGGTGGACGCTGCGATAGCCGCGGGCTTCACGCACCTGCTCGTTATGGACGCCGACGGCCAGCATCCCGCCGGCCTGATTCCGTCCTTCATGGCGGCCTCGATCGCCCGCCCGGAAACCCTCGTCCTCGGCCGCCCGGTCTTCGGGCCGGAGGCGCCCGCGGCCCGCAGGCAGGGCCGCAAGCTCAGCGTGGGACTCGCGTGGATCGAGATCCTCGGTCCCGGTATCGACGACCCCCTCTTCGGATTCCGGGTCTATCCGGCGGGCGCGCTGAAGCGCGCCCTGGCCTCGACCCGCTGGGCGCGGGGCTTCGACTTCGACCACGAGGTCGCCGTTCGCATGTTCTGGGACGGTGCGCCGACCCTGAATCTTCCCGCCTCCTGCCGCTACCTCGCCAAGGCGGACGGCGGGGTGTCCCATTTTCGCTACCTCCGCGACAACCTCGTCCTCATCTGGCTCCAGACCCGGCTCCTCCTTCAGCTTGCCTTCTGGCGGTGGCCCCGGCTCCTGAAAATGCGCAGGACCCGCGGCGTCGTTCCCGCGGCGGTCCTCTCCCAATGAAGCCCTGGCTCCTCTTGCTTCTATTCTCCCTGCTGCAGCCGGCGTCGGCCGCGGGACCCGGCGTCGGCGTGGCCGACGATCCGGCCTGGCAGGAGCTCTTCTCCCACCTCGCTCCGACGAGCCCGCGCCAGTGCGCCTTCGAGGAGCGGCGATACTTTCCCTTCCGGGCAAGGCCGGTCGTCCTTACGGGCACGGTTCGCATCGCCCCCGGCCGCGGGCTGAGCCTCGAATACGCTACGCCCGCGCGCCGCACGGTCATCATAGACGGGGAAGGCATCCTCGTGCGCGAATCGGGCGGTCAGCGGGCGGCCCCCGCGCAGGGCCGGGCCCAGGCGGCGACGGCGGCGTTGGCGGCGATCCTCCGCTTCGACCCCGCGGAGCTTGCGCGCGATTTCAAGCTCGACGGGACGCTCGGTCCCGACGCCTGGAAGCTGACCCTGATCCCCCGCGAACCGGGGCTGGCCGAAAGCCTCGAATCGGTCTCGGTCGACGGGGTCCGCGGGCGCCTGGGAAGGATCGAGCTCGTGAGGTCCGCCGCGCAGCGGATCGAAATCGTCCTCGGGCCCGCGACCGAGGGCATCGCATTTTCCGCGGACACCCTCGCCCGCGCATTTCGCTGAGCCGTGGAATCCCGGCGCCATAAATCCGCGGCCCGTCTCGCGCTCGCCGCCTTTGCCGCGCTGTGCCTTGGATGGCTCCTGCATCTCGATCTCGCGCGGAAGATCTCGACCGACGTGCTCGACCTGATCCCGCCCGGCGGCAGCGCCCCCGAGCTCGGGCTCGTCCGCGATCTCGCCGGCAACGCACAGGGCCGCGTCATGCTCTTCTCCCTCGGGGATCCGGGCGCTCCCGGCACGCCCCCGCGCGACGCCGCGCGACGGTTCGCGGCCGCGCTCGCTCGTTCGCCCCTGTTCGCCGAGGCGGCTCCCCTCGACGACACCTCGGCGCAGGCGCGGATGGGGCGGGAAATCTTCGAGGATCGCTTCCGGCTGCTGCTGCCTTCCTGGCTCGGACGGCGGGAACATGAATTCACGGCCGCCGGCCTTCCCGGCGCGCGGTTCTCTCCGTGGCTCGCCGAGCGGGCGGCGGCGGACCTCGAGGCTTTTCTCGCCCGGCCAGAGGCCGCGGCCATGCAGGAGATCGTGCCTCGCGATCCCCTGCTCCTCGCGCCGGGGCTGCTCGAGGAGGCCCAGGCGATCGAAGCCCCCTCCATGAAGGCGGTCGGCCGCTCGCTCGTGTGGGCGCGGATCGCGCCCTCGCCGCTTTCCGACGCGGGCCAGCGGCCGGTTTTCGACGCAGTGGACTCCGCCTTTTCCGAGGCGCGCGCGCAGGCGCCCGGCCTGGATCTCCGCTGGACGGGGATCAACCGGTTCGCCGCCGCAAGCCGCGCACGCATTGAGGGCGAGGTCAAGGCGCTCAACCTCCTGTCGCTGGCCGCGGTGGCGGCGGTCGCTGCGATTTTCGTGCGCCGTGCCTGGAAGCTGCTGCATCTGGCTCCGGTCGTTCTCTGCTCCCTCCTCGGAGCCTGGACGGCATCGACGATCGTCTTTCCCCGCCTCCACATCCTCGTCTTCGTCGTCGGCTCGCTTCTGACCGGAGTCGCCGTCGACTACGCGTTCTACATCTACATGCAGCCCTTCCTCGGCTCCGGGGAAACCTATGCCGCGAAGCTCGGCCGCCTGATCAAGCCGCTCCTGGCGAGCTGCCTGACGACGGTCATCGGCTTCTCGCTGCTGCTCTGGTCGGACCTGCCCCTCATCCGGCAGGTCGGCCTTTTCGTGAGCGCCGGGCTGCTGGCGGCCCTGGGCTCGGCCATCCTCTATTTCGCCCAGCTGGAGCGGCCCTTCCTCGAGGCGCGGACCTTCGCGGGGCGGCATGTCGGGCGGCCGCCCCCGGGCGCCCGCGGCCGGCGCTGGGCGCGCGCCGCCGCAGGCGCGGCGCTGGCGATCGCGCTGATCGGCCCGTTGCGGCTCCAGTGGCGGGACGATGTGCGCGAACTCGACATCCCCGCCGCGGCCCTGCAGGCGAACGACACGGAGGTTCGCGCCGCGTTCGGCGACTCGCCCGATCGGTCCGTGTTTCTGACATACGGCTCCTCGCTCGCGGACGCGCGCCGGCATCTCGCCGATTTCCTCGAGTGGACCGCCCGGACGGCGCCTGCCGCGCGATCGGCGAGCCTGGGCGCGATCTTCCCGACCGAGGCGGACTGGGACGCCCTCCCCGGCCGCCTGCGGGACCTGGCCGGATTCTCGGCGGAATTTCGCGAAGCCCTCCTCCGGCACGGCTTCCTCCCGGACTCCTTTCTGCCCTTCTTCGCCGAATGGGACTCGGTCCGGAGCAACCCGCCGTCAGGGCCCTATTCCGCACTTTATGCGAGCGTCGGCGCCGCGCTCTCCGGGCCCATCGCCCAGCTCTACAGTTCCCGCGCTCCAACGCCGTGGTTTCTGACGATCGTCGAGCGCCCGGCCGGCGCTCCGCCGCCGGCCGGCCTCAACACACTGAACGCGGACCGCCTCCAATCGCTCGACGGGCTGTTCGCCCGCTACCGGTGGTCGGCCCTGCGCCTGAGCCTGATCGGACTAGCCCTGATCATCGGGAGTGTCTTTGCGATCTATCCCCTCGGCCGCGGCCTGCGGATCGCGCTGATTCCCGCGGGCTCGTGCTTCTTTGTCTTCGGCCTGCTCGGCGTCATGGGCCAGACCCTGAACCTTTTCAACCTCCTCGGCGCATTCCTGGGAGTCTGCCTTTCCCACAACTACTCGATTTTTTCGTCCGAAACCGCCCAGACGGGCGCCCCGGTCCCGGTCCCTGTCAGGCTCTCCGCACTGTGCGCGGCCGCCTCATTCGGCGTGCTCGGATTCAGCCACATCCCCGTCGTGCACGCGCTCGGGATGACGGTGGCCCTGATCGTGCTCACGGCGCTCGCGTGCATCGAGCTGGAGCCCTTCGTGCGCAGGCGATGAGCGGACTTCTTCAGGCTTGGAGCCGGACCGCGAAGGCTGACGGAGGCGCGACGGCCCTCGTCGACGCGGCGGACGGGCGGACCTGGACGCGGCGCGATCTGGACGATCTCGCGTCCGCCTGGGCCGCCGAACACGGGCATCTGGTCCGCGGACGCGTCGTCCTGTTCGCGGAACCGAACGGGGCGGGCTGGCTGCGGGTCTTCCTCGGGCTGGTGAAGTCGGGCGCGATCGCCGCATCCATCGAACCTGGAGAGCCGCCGGACGCCCGGGAAAGGATCGTCCGCGGAATCCGGGCCTCGTTCCTGTGGAGCGGAGGCCGGCTGGCGCCCGCCGGTGCGGCGGGCCGGCCTTGCCGCGACGATCGCCGCGTCCTGAAGCTCACCTCGGGCTCGACCGGCGCGCCGAAGGGTGTTGCCTTCACCGACTCGCAGCTTCTTGCCGATGCCCGGCAGGTCTGCGCGGCGATGCGGCTCCGCCGCACGGATGTCAATTTTGGCCTTATCCCCTTCGGACATTCCTACGGGCTGGGCAATATCGTCCTGCCCCTCATCTCCCGGGGCATGGCCGTCGTCTGCGGCACGGCCGCCCTGCCCCACGCCGTCGCTTCGGAAATAGAAAGATGGCGGCCGAGCGTCCTTCCATCCGTGCCCGCGTTGCTGCGCGCGATGTCCGAGGCGGACATCCCGGCCGTGAAACTCCGCAGCCTGCGGACGGTCATATCGGCTGGCGCGCCGCTTTCCCCGGAGACCGCGCAGGCGTTCCGCGCCCGGTACGGGCTGAGAATCCACAACTTCTACGGATCGAGCGAGACCGGAGGGATTGCATACGACGGAACGGGCGACGCGGCCCTGTTGGGTCGCGGCGTCGGGCGTCCCCTGGGGGGCGTCCGGCTCTCCTTCGGGACGGGAAACCGCTTCACCGTGGAAAGCGCCGCCGTCTACACCCTGGGAAATCCGTCCGTCCCGGGCCCCGGCGGACGGGGCCGCCACCGGCCCGCGGACCTGGGCCGCCTCGACGACGGAGGAGGCCTCGTCCTGATCGGCCGGAGCGGGCGCATGCTGAAGATCGGCGCGCGCCGGCTGGATCCCGCCGAAGTCGAGCGGGCCCTCCGGAGAATTCCCGGGGTGCGCGACGCGCTCGTCGCCCGCCATCCGAAACGGCCTGATGCGCTCGCGGCGCTCGTCGGCGGCTCTCTTTCAGCTGAGGATATGCGCCGCGAGCTGCGCGGCGCGCTCGCGCAATGGAAAATCCCCAAGAGGCTCGTCGTCGTTCCCGAATTCCCCCTGACGCCGCGCGGAAAGCCCGATCGGGTCCGGATTCAGGCGCTACTGGGGGGGAGCGCCTAGCAGGGTAGCCTCGATCTCGATGCCGAGCCCGGCGCGGCAGAGGTCTGCCTGCAGCCAGACGACGCGGTCCCCGGGGCGCAGGAGGGCGCCCGCAAGCCGCGCCTTCGCCTCGGGAAGGTCGGAGGCGTTGCGCAGGTACACCTTGAAGTGCCGCTCCGAGCCGGCGCCGGCCCCGAGGTCGTCGCCCATGCCGGTGGCGCGGGAAATCAGCCTCAGGTTGTCGAGCGCGCAGCGCACCTGGGCAACCAGGCTTCCCGGCGCCACGGTCGCGTGGTCCTTGATCGCCGCCGTGCCGGATATGAAGACCAGGGAGCGGCCCCCCGAACTCGCGATCGTCGCCCGCGAAAAGCTCGGCGGCGACGGGCCGTATTCCCGCGGATAACGGTAGGCGGGAACCTGTTCCGGATTCTCGAAATGCCGCGCGTTCGAGGTCGATGCGACAAAAAGGGACGCGAGCGCATCGCCCCGGCTCCCGACGGCCGAAGCCGATGGCAGGACCGCCGGAAATTTGTCCCCAAACGCGGCCTGGAATGCCAGGGAGCGCCCTACGTTGAAGGCCTGGTAGTTCTCGATTCCGCCGCGCACCGCGTTGATCTCCGGCACATAGTTCCAGATCCGGCAGAGCCGGCGCCCCGACGCGGCCGCGAGAAGCCGGCCGTAGAGGCGCCGGGCGGCGCCCTGCATGTCTCCGCCGACCGGCTCGAACGACCAGCCGATGAGCAGCTGATCGACCTCAAAGAGCCTGAATCCGTCGACCGATCCCGCCGTCCGGGCCGCGCCGAACAGGCACTCCGAATCCGCCCCGTCCAGCCGGGTCAGCGGAATGCGCAGCCGCGGGTTTCCCAGGGCGTCGGAAGCTTCGGACGCCGCGTCGCCGCCGAATTCGACCGCGACCGCGCGGGGCTCCTTCCGGATCTCGGGTGCTGGGGGCATGTCGGGAATCGGATAAACGGACCGGGACTTCAGCGCAACTGTTCCGGCTTCGGAACGGTGCAGCGCAGGCCGCGCGCGCCGAGCCCCTCGAGGACGAGCGTTATCGCCGCCACCCGCGCCCGGGGTCCGACGCTGTCTCCCTCGTGCATGAGGATGATGTCTCCCGGCCGCACCCGGCGCAGCGTCCGGGCCGCGATCCTCGCCGGATCGGGATCCAGGCAGTCGTTTGTGCGCAGGCTCCATCCCACGCAGGCCAGCCCGCGCTCCCTCAGTTCGCGGCGCAGGAAGAAGTTCTTGATTCCGACCGGCGGACGGAACCAGCGGGGGGCCGCCCCGCCGAGCCGCAGGGCGGCCGAGCCCCTGTCCAGCTCGTCCCTGACCCGGGCGGCCGAGGCGCACCAGAACGTGCCCGCCGGATGCGTGTGCGTGTGGTGGGCGACGGCGTGCCCGCGGCGGAGAATCTCCGCCACGAGCTCCGGATGCCTGGCTGCGCGGGAGCCGATCAGGAAAAAGACGGCCCGCGCCCCATGGACATCGAAAAGATCCAGAAGCCGCGGCGTGTCCCGCTCGTCCGGCCCGTCGTCGATCGTAAGGCAGACCTCGGGGCCGGCGGCATCGAAGCGCGTATAGACGCGCACAAGAAGCTGGGCCGAGGGCGCAAGGAGCGCGTAGAGCAGGCAGAAATCCGGCACAAAGAAGAAAGCCGCGGCGGCCCACCGCGAGTGGGCCCAAAGGACCACAGCGGCTGCCTTGGCGGCGAGGTCGATGGCGAGAAACCCCAGCTTCATCTCCTGCCGGTCGGGGCGGCGATCACCGTGCGGGATCCAGCACGGAAGCTTCGAAATTCAGGGGAGGGACGACCCGGTATCCCCGCCGCTGCAGTCCGCACACCATGAGGAACGCCTTGAAGCGCCACCAGATCGGCCAGGTCATCCGGGCGTGGCCGGCCACGATCGCGACGATCGCCTTCTCGAGGCCCCAGCGCTTTCCGCCGCTCATGAAGACGGCGAAGCTGTCGTTGTCATAGAAGGCCGCGATCAGCTTCTGGAACACCCCCGCGTGCCGCTTCATGGCCCGGGTGTAGCGGTCGCGCTCCGAAGCGCCGATGACCCGCCCCTCGTTTCTCGCGCGCGCCACGAGGGCGACCGCCTGGCGCGCGGACCACATCGACATGTAGACGCCCGAGGAAAAAATCGGATCGAAGAACCCGGCCGCGTCGCCGACGAGCAGCATGCGGTCCGCGCCCAGCTGTTGGCGGAAGTAGCTGTAGTCGTTGGTCACGTGAAATCCCATGACCGGCTGCGTCCCGGCCATGAGCCCGGCAAGCTTCGGGGAACCGGCCACGGCCTGGGCGAACACCTCCTCGGGACGGGAGCCCGAGCGCCGGATGGCCTCCGCGGTCGTCACGAGCCCCACCGACGTCCGCTCGTCGTCGAGGGGGATCAGCCAGAACCAGCCATTGTCCAGGCGCACCGCGATCGTGTGGCCCGCGGCGAGGCCGTCCGGGCGGTGCACGCCCCGGAAATGGCTGTAGACGGCGAACCTCTTCGGGAAGACCGAGGGATCCAGCGAGCGCTTCGCCTCGGTCCTGACAAGATTGTCCCTGCCGCTCGCGTCGATGACCCAGGCGGCGGTCGCCGTTCGGGCGCCCGCGGCGTCCTCCAGGCGGACGGCGTGCCCGCCGGGAATCGTCTCCAGCGCGGCCGCGCGCGTCCGCATGAGGACCTCGGCGCCCAGGGAGCGGGCGTGATCGAGGAGAAGCGCGTCAAACCGGGCCCGGTCGACCTGGTACGTGTAGTCGAGGCCCGGGACGAGCCCGTCGGCGAAGATGATCTCCTTCCTCGCCTCCCCGTTGGCGGAGAAGAAAAGGGCCCCGTATTTGCGGACGAAGCCGCCCGCCTCGATCTTGGGCCACGCACCCGTCTCCCGAAGAATGCCGTTGCCCATCGGCAGCAGGGACTCCCCGATGTGGAAGCGGGGGAACTCCTCCTTCTCGACGACGAGCACCTTCATGTGCGCCTTCC
Organism: uncultured Opitutaceae bacterium; assembly: GCA_964547325.1. Classification (GTDB taxonomy): domain Bacteria; phylum Verrucomicrobiota; class Verrucomicrobiia; order Opitutales; family Opitutaceae; genus Palsa-1447. The sequence continues at coordinate 25,636 of CAZJNA010000017.1, forward strand.
GCGCAAACGCGGCCGCCGTGCTTCCACCGGGCCCCCCTCCTATCACAATCAGGTCATGGTCGAAGGTGGGCATGGGTCTTTCGATCTCGGCCCCGATCGCTATTCCCGGCGCCCCTGCCTCAGGCGATCGAGGAAGACGGCGGCAATGATCACAAGGCCGATGATGATCTCCTGAAAATAGGTCGGCCAGCCCATCTGCTGCGAACCATTTCGAAGGACCGCCATGATCAGGGCGCCAATCATCGAGCCGAGGACGCCGCCCACGCCGCCGTTCAGGCTCGCCCCGCCGATGATCACCGCCGCGATGATGTCCAGTTCGAGGCCGACCGCCACGGTGGGATCGCCCTGGCGGAGCCGGGACAGCTGGAAAAGCCCCGCAAGCCCGAAGAAGCAGCCGGCCGCCGCATAGACGAGGATCTTGAGCCGCGTGGTCGGAACGCCGCACAGGCGGGCGGTGGCCTCGTTGGAGCCGAGGGCGAACAGGTGCCTTCCAAAGACGGTCTTCCTGAGGAGGACGGCGGTGAACACGGCTAGGAGGATCGCGACCCAGACTCCCCCCGGCAGCGAATAGCCGAAGGGATTGGCCGTCGTCATCCAGCCGTTGATCGGGGAATTCTCATAATTGACCGTCTGGTTGTCGGCGAGCCACTTGGCCGAGCCCCGCGCGACACCGAGGGTGCCGAGGGTGATGATGAACGGCGTCACGCGCAGCCCGGCGATGGCGGTCCCGTTGACGAGCCCGATCGCCGCTCCGGCGGCGATCGTCGCGGCGACGACCGCCGCCGCCGCCCACCCGTGCTGTATCAGGAGGGCGCCGACGACGCTCGTGAAGGCGATGCTCGAGCCGACGGAAAGGTCGATGCCGCCGCTCACGATGATCATCGTCATTCCCAGGGCTCCGATCGCAACGATGACCGTCTGCGTGAGGATGATCTTGAAATTGTGATACGTGAGAAAGTACGCGCGCGTCTCGGCTGGGAGGGAAAACAGGACGATGACAACCAGCAGGCCGAGGAAGGGGCCGAGCCGGGACAGGAGGCCTTTTAGGGCGGGATGCATGAGATTCCGTGGACTATGCGTTGCCCGTGGCGACCCGCATGATCTCCTCCTCGGTCCAGTCCGAGCGGGGCTTCACGGCGGCGAGGCGGCCGCGGCACATCACCCCGATCCGGTCGCACAGGCCGAGAAGCTCGGGCAGGTAGGAACTGACAATAAGGACGGCCTTCCCCTCCGCGGCCAGTTCCCCGATGATCCGGTAGATCTGCGCCTTGCTGCCCACGTCTATCCCGCGGGTCGGCTCGTCGAGGAGGAATATCCGGGCGGGGTGCTCGAGGAGCCGCGCCAGCGCCACCTTCTGCTGGTTTCCACCCGAGAGATGGCCGACCGGCTGGCCCGCATCCCGGCACTTGATGGCGAGGGCGCCGATCCAGCGCCCCGCCGCCGCGCGCTGGCGGGCCCCGCTCACGATTCCGAACCGGCTGAAGGACGTCATCTTCGGCAAGGTGATGTTGTCGGCTATGGGCTGGCTGAGCATGAGCCCCTCCTCCTTTCGGTTCTCGCTCAGGAATCCGAGCCCCTCATCCCAGCGCCGCCGCGGGTTCGCACGAACGGCGGGGGAACCGACGATGCAGATCTCGCCGGAATCGAGCTCGTCCAGGGCGAACACGGAGCGGACAAGGTCCGTGCGGCCGGCGCCGATAAGGCCCGCCACGCCGAAGATCTCCCCGGCGCGAAGGCTGAGGCTCGCATCCCGGAGGCGGGGCGCCCGGGATGCCGCGCGCACCTCGAGGACTGAAGCCCCGGGATGCGAGGCGCCCCGGGGATAAAGATCGCTCACCTCGCGGCCGGTCATGAGGGTCACGATCCTGTCCAGGCTCGCATCCGCCATCGCGCCGCTGGCGACGGTTTCCCCGTCCTTGAGGACCGTAAAACGGCCGGCCACGCACCGGCACTCCTCGAGAAAATGGCTGATGTAGATGACGCTCACGCCCTGGTCGCGCAGCCGCAGGACGACCGCGAAGAGCTTCTCCGCGTCCGCCTGGGTGAGGCTGCTCGTCGGCTCGTCGAGAATCAGGACCCGGGGCTTTGCGAGCAGGGCCCGCGCGATCTCGATCACCTGCTGCTCGGCGATCGAGCAGGCTCCGGCGGGACGGTCCAGGGCGAGGTCTCCGTAGCCCAGCTGGGCAAGCGCGGCGCGGGCGCGCTCGCGCGAGGCCCTGTGGTCTATCCACCCGCGCCGGGCCGATTCCATCCCGAGGAGGATGTTCTCCTGGGCGCTGAGGTGGAGCGCCAGGTTCAGCTCCTGGTAGATCATGGCGACGCCCTTCCTCCGGGCATCGTGCGGGCTCTCCGGCGCATAGGGCGCGCCGTCGAGCTCCATCGTGCCGGCATCGGGCCGATGCGCTCCGCTCAGGATCTTCATCAGGGTGCTCTTACCCGCGCCGTTCTCGCCGATGAGGGCGTGCACCTCCCCGGGCTCCACCGCAAGCGACACGCTGGCCAGGGCGCGCGTGGCGCCGAAACTCTTCCGGATCCCGACGAGGCGCAGTCCGCTCATGCCTGGATCGGTCAGTTCCTACTCAACCGCCGGATGGAGAAGGGCGGCCTCGGCGGGATCGTTCATGTTGTCCGGGGTCACCAGGCCCACGCCGGTGTCTATGAAGGCGGCCACCTTCTCGCCGCGAAGGACGGCGACCACCGTCTTGACGCCGAGATACCCCATCTTGACCGGATCCTGGACGACGAGGCCCTGAAGGTCGCCCGCCTTCAGGCCGGCGTCCAGGGCCACGCTCGCGTCGAAGCCGACAAACTTGACCTTGCCGCCCGCGAGGCCCGCGTCCCTCAGCGCGAGGAGCATGCCCGAGGCTCCGGATTCGTTCGACACGAAGATCCCGTTCACCTCGGCGCCATACCGGTTCAGGAGATTTTCAGAGGCCCGCTTGGCGGAATCCCGCGTCGCCCCCGCGTGCTGCTCGGTGGATATGAGCTCGATTCCGGGAAAACTGCCGCGCATCACCTCGAGGAAACCCTCCTCGCGTTCCGTCGTGCTTGCGGAGCCGACGGCATAGCGCAGGAGGATCACCTTCCCCTTGCCTCCCAGGAGCTTTCCAAGGCAGCGCGCGGCGATCCGGCCGCCTTCGCGGTTGTCCGTCGCGACATAGCTCGCGGGAATGCCGGACTTGAGCCCGGAGTCGACGACGACGACGGGGATGTGGGCTCCCGCGGCCTCCTCGACCGGGGCGACGAGCGCGCGGTCGTCGAGCGGGGCGAGAACGATGCCGCTGACCTGGCGCCCGATGAAGTTCTCGACGACCTGCACCTGCTGCTCGCGGTCGTCCTCGCGGAGCGGACCCTTCCAGATGATAGTCACGTCAATGCCGGCCTCCTTGAGCTCACGCTGCGCCTTGAGGGCGCCTGCGTGGATGGACTTCCAGTACTCGTCGGTCGTGCCTTTCGGAATGACGGCGATCTGATAGGAGGAGGAGGCGGCAGCCCGGAGGGCTGCAAGCGCCAGGATCAGGGGCAGGATCTTCTTCATGGGGAAAGGGGGTAATTAGCCGAAAAAAGCACGCCGCGGACAGCTCAAAGCTCGACCCGTCCGCCGTCGAGCTCGATTCATGGGGCGGAACTTCAGGCGAAGCTCAAAAAATGCGCTCGGGTTCGGAATGACAAAGTTATTTGATGCCCCCATGTCCCTCTTCTGGCTGAAAAAATTCGTCTCGTTCTGGATGATGCCCCTGCCGTTCTGCCTGACCCTGCTGGTCGTCGGAGCCGCCTACCTCTTCTCGCCGCGCCTCCAGAAGCTCGGCCGCAGGCTCGTCGTCATGGGGGCGCTTCTTTTCCTCCTCTTCAGCAACAAGCTCGTCAGCACCTGGCTCGCCCAGCCCCTGGAGGAACGCTATTCGGCCATGCCCGAACTCCGGGTCGGCGGCCCCCTGCCCGGGCGCCTTGCGGCCTGCCACTATATCGTGGTCCTCGGAGGCGGCCACGGCAACGCCTCCGGCCTCCCGGCAACCACCAAGCTCTCCACGTCCGCCCTCGGCCGGCTCGTCGAGGGCGTTCGGCTCGCACGCCTCCTTCCGGGGGCACGCCTGATCGTGAGCGGCCCGGCGGAACCAGGCTATCCCAGCCATGCATCGATCCTCAGGGAAAGCGCCCTTTCGCTCGGAATAGACGCCGGGCGAATCGTCATGATAGACACCGCGCGCGATACGGAGGACGAGTCCCGTGCCGTGAAGGCGATCGTCGGGGATGAGCCCGTGGCGCTGGTCACATCGGCGTGGCACATGCCGCGCGCCGCCGCGCTCTTCCGCGGCGCCGGTGTCGAGATCGTCGCCTGCCCGGCCGACTATATGGCAAAGCCGGCCGGCCGGTTCCAATGGAGCAGCCTGTCCTGGGACTCGGAATCCCTCGACCGGAGCACGATGGCCATCCGCGAATTGATCGGGCAAGTATGGGTCTCGATCCGGGGCAAGGACTGATGACGATGCGTTTTGGCGATGGGGGAGACCCGGAGGGTCCCCCCAGAACCAAAACGTACCAGGGTCCAAGGACCGGCAGGCTTGAATCCGGCACATTTCTTGCCATAGCTCCCCCCACCCCATGTTTTCCGTCAAGAAACTCTTCGGCAGGGATGACAAGTTCTTCGATCTCCTCGAGGCCGGCGCCGAGGAGGCGCGCACGAGCGTCGATCTCTTCTCGCGCTACCTGAAGGACCTCGCCGGCGGCGGTCCTCCCCCGAACCACGACGACTTCATCCAGACCCGGCGCAAGGAAAAGCGCATCCGCCACCAGATGACGGAGGCCCTGAGTCGGACCTTCGTGACCCCGATCGACCGGGAGGACATCGAGGCCCTCTCGCACGCCCTCTATCGAATCCCCAAGCAGGTCGAAAAGATCGTCGAGCGGCTCTCGATTTATCCCGGACGTCTCCCCCACAACGCCTTTCGCCGCCAGTCCGAGCTGATGCTCCAGGCCGCGGATGCCGTCGTCTTCATGGTGAAGCAGCTCCGCCACGGGGCCGTCCTCGGCAAGATCGCGGAGGCAAACGAGCGCCTGCAGTTCGCCGAGGGCGAGGCCGACAAGGTCATGCTCGGCGGCCTGAAGGAGCTCTACCACGGGACGGCGGACGCGAAGGAGCTCATCATCATGGGGGAACTCTACGAGATGGTCGAGCAGGCGGTGGATCGCTGCCGCAACGCAGGCAATGTCCTCATGCTGATCGCCCTCAAGAATTCCTAGCAGGATGACGCCGTTCCTCCTGGTGCTGGCCGCGGCGCTCGTCTTTGAGTATATAAACGGCTTCCACGATACCGCGAACGCAATAGCGACGGTCGTCTCGACCCGGGTGCTCACCCCCCGCCTGGCCATTCTTCTCGCCGCCGTGATGAACATGGCCGGCGCGCTCGCCGGGACCCAGGTCGCGAAGACGATCAATTCGGGCCTGGTCGACGCCCACGTCGTGACGATGTCGACCATCCTGGCGGCGCTCATTGCCGCGATCGGATGGGGCCTCTTCACCTGGTGGCTCGGCCTCCCGTCGAGTTCAAGCCATGCGCTTATCGGCGGCTTGTGCGGGGCGGCGCTCGCCAGCGCCCGGGGCGACTGGGCTGTCCTGAAATGGTCGAGCGGGCTCTGGCCGAAGGTCCTCCTTCCGATGCTCACGTCCCCGCTCCTCGGCTTTGTCGGCGGCGCAATCCTGATGACGCTTCTCACGCTGGCCTTCAGCCGAACAACTCCCCGTCTGGTCAACCGGATCTTCGGCAAGGCCCAGATATTCAGCGCCGCGTTCATGGGCTTCAGCCACGGGTCGAACGACGCCCAAAAAACAATGGGGGTGATCACCCTCGCCCTGTATACGAGCACCCTCTCCGGGGTCTTCAAGAGCCTGCCCGCCTGGGCCGGATTCCTGCAGACACCGCAATTGAAGGACGTGCCGCTCTGGGTGATCCTAACCTGCGGGATGACCATGGCCGCGGGGACGGCCGCCGGCGGATGGCGGATCATCCGCACGATGGGCCAGCGCGTCGTGAAGCTACAGCCGGTCCAGGGCTTCGCTGCGGAGACGACCGCAGCGCTCATCATTCACGGGGCCGCGACCTACGGGATTCCCGTGTCCACGACCCACGTCATCTCCACCTCGATCATGGGCGTCGGCGCGACCAAGCGCCTGAGCGCGGTCAAGTGGGGAATCGTCGAGCGGATCGTCTGGGCCTGGGTGCTGACCCTGCCGGTCACCGGGCTGCTGGGGTATGCGCTGACAAGGCTCCTGTCGGCGTGGCAACCGGCAGGCTGAAGAAGAAGGTCGTTCCGGCGCCGGGCCGGCTCTCCACCCGGACCTCCCCTCCATGGGCCTGCACGACGTGCTTCACGATGGCGAGGCCGAGCCCCGTCCCGCCCTGCTCGCGCGACCGGGCCTTGTCCACCCGGTAGAAACGCTCGAAGATTCGCGGCTGGACGTCCGCGGAAAGGCCAGGGCCGTCGTCGTGCACGCTCACCTCAAGCCGGCCATCCGGGCCCCCGGCACCGTCGATCGCGACATTGCCATCGTCGCGGCCGTACTTGATCGCGTTGTCCACAAGGTTGGCCAGGACTTGGCGCAGGCGGTCCGGATCCGCGCGCGCGATCAGCTGCCCGGGTACATTGTTTCCAAGCGTCACCCGGCGAGCCCCCGCCCGGGCATGAAAATCGTCGAACACCTCCTGGACCGCCATCCGGAGCGACACCGGCTGCAGCTCGAGCCGCAGCCTGCCGGAATCCAGGGTCGAAAGGAGGAGCAGGTCGTCGATCAGGCGCGTGAGGCGGTTCGCGTTCCTGTCGATGATCTCCAGGAAGCGCACGCGCATCGCCGGATCGTCCTGGCCGGTGTCCAGCATCGTCTCGGCGGCGCTCTTGATGAGCGAAAGCGGCGTCCTGAGCTCGTGGCTCACGTTTGCCACGAATTCCTGCCGCATCGCCTCGAGTTGCCGGACGCGCGTCACGTCATGAAACACAAAGAGCGCGCCGTCCCGCCGGCCCGACGAATCGCGGAGGGCGAGCGCGTTGGCCTGGAGAAAACGCGTCCCTGCGGCGCCCTCCAGCCGCAACTCGTGCCCGAGCACTTCCGATTCCCGGTCAAGCCGGTCCGACAGGGCGGCGATCTCGTGGCGGCGGGTCGCCTCGAGGAGCGTCCGCCCTACGGCCGACCCTTCAAAGCCGAAAAATGCCCCGGCCGCCTCGTTTGCGAGCCGGATGCGCCCGGACGAGTCGGTGACCACAACCCCCTCGACCATGCGCTCGACGAGGGCCTCGCTCCGCTCCGCCTGCTCGTCGATCTCCGCGGTTCCCCGCCTGTCCCATTCCGCCAGCTCCCCGCGGTGGCGCTCCTCGGAAGCCAGGCGACGCCCGCGTTCCCGCCACCAGGCCGATGCGGCCAGCGCCAGGAGAATAGCGGCAAGAACCAGAAGATACGTCATTCCGCTGCAAAGCGATAACCCACGCCTCGCACGGTTTCAAGCTGCTCGGATACATCGCCCAGCTTCTCTCGAAGCCGCCGCATGTGCGTGTCCACCGTGCGGCTGTCTATCGGGTTCTCATAGCCCCAGACATCCTGCAGGAGCCTGTCGCGGGTCTGCACCCGGCCCCGTCGGCGCGCCAGGATCTCCAGAAGGCGGAATTCGGTCGCGGTCAGGGTCAGGCGGCGGCCGCCCACCTGAACGATGTGCCGCGGGACATCGATCTCGATCTCGCCGAGCTTGATGAGGGCCGCGGGGTCCTCGGCTGCCTGCAAACGCTGGAGGAGCTTGCGGATCCGCAGGATGAGTTCGCGCGGGCTGAAGGGCTTGGTGACGTAATCGTCCGCCCCGAGTTCGAGCCCAAGCACGCGGTCCATCTCGGCGGCCCGGGCGGTCAGCATGAGGATGGGTATCGCGGCGGTTGCGGGATCCTTCCGGAGGATCTTGCAGACCTCGAGCCCGTCCACCTCGGGAAGCATGAGGTCGAGGACGATGAGATCGGGGCGCTCCTGGCGGGCCGCGGCCAGCGCCTTTGCGCCGTCGCGGGCGAAGATCGGGGAAAATCCGGCTTCGCGAAGCTTGAAGCCGAGCACCTCGAGCGCGTCCGGTTCGTCGTCAACCAAGAGGATCTTAGCCTTCATGCGCCGGCGGCGGCGGACGCCTTCTGGGCAGCATGGCGGATGTCGACGGCCTCGTAGAGATAGACGACCTCCTCGGCGATGTTCGTGGCATGGTCGGCCACCCGTTCGAGGCTCTTGGAGATCACCATGAGGTGCAGGCAGCGCGTGATCGTCGTCGGGCGCTCGACCATGTAGCTCGACAGCTCGCGGTGGAGCTGGCGGTTCAGGGCGTCGACATCGGAATCGCGGGGGACGACGGCTCGCGCCTTCTCCGGGTCCTTGTTGATGAATGCCGTGATCGCGTCGCGCAGCATCTCGAGCGACATCGTCGCCATCCGGGGGATGTCGACGTACGGCTTGAGCTGCGGCTCGGCGCAGAGGTCGATCGCGCGGCGCGCGATCGTCACGGCGGAGTCCCCCACCCGCTCGAGATTTTGCGAGATCTTCATCGCGACCGTCGTCATGCGAAGATCGGTCGCCAGGGGCGCCTTGGCCAGGAGATGGATGGCGATGTCGTCGATCGCGACCTCCAGCTGGTCAAGGACGTTGTCGTCCTCCTGGACCTGCCGGGCGAGCGCCTCGTCGCGCTCGACCAGGGCCCGGATGCTGCGCGCCACGGCCGTCTCCGCATGGCTGGCCATGCCGAGGAGGCTGTCCTTGAGGTGCGTCATCTCTTCGTCGTAGTGTGTCATGGGAGCTTTTGAAGCGGCCGCCTCAGCCAAATCGGCCGGAAACGTACGCCTCGGTCTGGGGGTTTGACGGCGTCGTGAACACGCGGCGGGTTTCGTCGTACTCGATCAGCTTGCCGAGGTAGAAGAAGGCGGTGCGATCGGAGCAGCGCGCCGCCTGCTGCATGTTGTGGGTGACGATGATGACCGTGTAGTCGTCGCGAAGGGTCTGGATCAGCTCCTCGATCTTGGCTGTCGCCAGGGGATCGAGCGCCGAGCACGGTTCATCCATGAGGAGGACCTCCGGCTGCACGGCAAGGGCCCGGGCGATGCAAAGCCTCTGCTGCTGGCCGCCCGACAGGCTGACGCCGGGACGGCTGAGGTGATCCTTCACCTCGTCCCAAAGGGCCGCCTGGCGCAGCGAATTCTCGAGCCGTTGCTGCAGGAGATCGCGGTCGCGGATCCCGTTCAGCCGGAGGCCGACGAGCACGTTCTCGCCAATCGACAGCGTGGGAAAGGGATTGGACTTCTGGAAGACCATGCCGACACGGCGTCGGACGACAGCCGGCTCGACTCCCGCGCTGTAAAGATCGGCGCCGAAAAGCCGAAGGGATCCCGTGAGCCGCGTGCCCGGCGTGACCTCGTGCATCCGGTTGAGGGCCCGCAGGAAGGTTGACTTGCCGCAGCCGCTGGGGCCGATGATGGCCGTGACTTTTTTCGCCGGAATCTGGATCTTGACATCGTACAGGGCCTGGCGGGCTCCATACCACAGGCAGAAATCCTTGATGTCGAAAGCGATCTCCTCGGGGACCGCCGGCAGTGCCGCCGGCGCGGCCGAGACGGGCTCGGCAACCGTGCGACTCGTTGTGGAGGAAACGGACGGAGGTTCGGAAATGGTTGTCATAAAAGAGGAAATCGGAGGCGCCGAATCAACTGGATTTGTGGCCGCGGGAGAAAAAACGGACCAGGATGTTGAGGCCGAGGATCAGGGCCATGAGGACAATCGCGCCGGCCCAGGCCTGGCGGTGCCAATCATCGTAGGGGGAGATGGCATATGCGAAAATCTGCAGAGGCAGAGCTGCTATCGGCTCCTTGAGGTTGTGGTTCCAAAACGCATTGCCGAGCGCGGTGAAAAGAAGCGGCGCAGTTTCGCCGGCGATCCGAGCCAAGGCCACCAGAACACCGGTGATGATGCCCTTGAGAGCCGTTTTGAGAACAATCTCGGTGATCACCTTCCACCGTGCGATGCCGAGCGCAAGGGCGGCCTCGCGATAACTCTGGGGCACGAGCACAAGGACCTCCTCGGTGGTTCGCATGACGAGGGGAACCATCATGATTCCAAGCGCAATCCCGGCAGCGTATGCGGAGAAGGTCTTAAAGGGAACGACCAGCATGAGGTAAATGACCATACCCCAGACGATCGAGGGCACGCCGTTGAGCACGTCGGCCGAAAAACGAATCCAATAATTGGCGCGATCCGAACCGTACTCGGCGAGGTAAATGGCGCCCATGACGCCAAGCGGAACGCCCACGACGGCCGCCATCGCCAAAAGCTCAAAGGTGCCCACGATCGCGTTGGCCATGCCCCCGCCGATCTCCCCGGGAGGTTTGGGGATTTGCGTGAAAAAGTTCCAGTCAAGCGCGCTGGCGCCTCTCGCAACGAGAAAATACACGACCATGAATAGCGGAGCCGTCACGGCGAGAGTGCAGAGCGCGAGGGCCACCGCAACAGCGTGGCTTTTCCATCGTCGCCAGCGCTGTTGTGCCGCACTTGGCAGAGTGGCCAGGGGGATGACGCGAGAGGAGGACATTGCGGGGATTACTGCACCTTCATGTTTCCGCCCATGCTCCTGATCATAAGCTGGGCCGCGGCATTGACGAGAATCGTGACTGCGAGAAGCACCAGCCCGAGCTCGAAAAGTGCGCTCAAATACATATCCGTTGTCGCCTCGGTGAACTCATTGGCCACCACGCTCGCCAGCGTGTAGCCCGGCGCAAACAGAGATGCGCTGATTACGGGGCGATTGCCGATGACCATCGTTACCGCCATCGTTTCTCCCAACGCCCGCCCGAGGCCGAGGATGGCCGCCCCGAACAGTCCACGTCGGGCATAGCTGAGCACCGCGATGCGGGTGACCTCCCAACGGGTGGCGCCTAGCGCGTAGGCGGCCTCGCGCTGCAGGCCGGGCACCGAGCGCAGGATTTCGTATGAGATTGTTGTGACGATCGGCAGGATCATGATTGCGACGATAATCCCGCCCGCCAGCATGCTGGGTCCGAATATCGGGCCCTGAAAAAGCGGCAGGAAGCCGAGCGTGTCCTTTAGCCAGACGAAGAGGTGGTCCCGCAGCCACGGAATGAGCAGAAAAACCCCCCAGAGGCCAAAAATCACGCTGGGGACCGCTGCGAGCATTTCGATTACGGTCATAATCGGAGTGCGCAAGCCCGATGGGGCCAAATCGGTCAGAAAAAGCGCCGTCGCCACACCAAGCGGCACGGCGATCAGCAGGGCAATCAATGACGAGACCAACGTCCCGAATATGAACGGCAGGGCGCCGTATTCCTCCGTCACCGGATTCCACTTCGAGCTCGCGAGAAACCCGATCCCAAAACGGGCAACGGCAAGATGCGCCCCCTTGTACAGCTCGGTCCCCACCAGCGCAATAAGCGCAAGGATGGCAAGAGCCGCCGCGCAGGCGATCCACTTGAAGGCGAAATCCGACAAGCGAGAGCTGGACTGCGGCAACACCGGCGCGGTCGTATGTGCGGTCGTCATGCGGGAAAATACGGAGGGCGTGGCTGGCCACGCCCTCCGCGCAAACTAGGGGCTCTCGGCAGAAACCGGAAGCATCAAATCAGAACTTGATCGTGGCGACCCGATCGAGGACCCGCAGCCTCACGCTGTCGGGAAGGGGCGCGTAGTTGAGATCGGAAGCCATCTTTTCGCCGTCATTGTAGGCCCACTTCAGGAATTCGACGAGCTTCTGGCCCTTGGCGGCGTCCTTCTGCTGCTCGTAAACGAGCAGCCACGTGCAGCCGGAAATCGGATAGGCTCTCTCTCCGGACGGGTTGACCATCGAAAAGCGGAAGTCATCCGGGATGACTGCGGCGGCCAGGGCCAGGGTCACGGACTCGAGCGAGGGCGTGATGTAGTTTCCGCTGGAATTCTTGATGTCCGCGTAGGGCAGCTTGTTCTGGACGGCATAAGCGAGTTCGACGTATCCGATGGAGCCCGGCGACTGCTTGATCTGGCCCGCGACGCCCTCATTGCCCTTGGCTCCGAAGCCGGCCGGCCAGCTCACCGAAGTGGCCTTGCCTACCGACGATTTCCATTCGGCGCTCACGCTGCTGAGATAGTCGGTGAAGATATAGGTCGTTCCGCTGCCGTCCGAGCGGTGGACGACGACGATCTCCTGGTCCGGCAGGGTGACGCCGGGATTCTGGCCTGCGATCGCGGGATCATTCCACTTCGTTATCTTGCCGAGGAAGATATTCGCCACCGTCGGTCCATCAAGGCGCAGCGTTGGGGAGCCCGCGATGTTGTAGCTCACCACATCGGCTCCTGCCACCGTCGGAATGTGCAGGATTTTTCCCGGAGCCTTGGCGAGACTGGCGTCGGTCATCGGGCCATCCGAAGCGCCGAAGTCCACCGTTTGGGCAAGAATCTGCTTCTGCCCGCCGCCGGAACCGATCGATTGATAGTTGAAGCGAACCGAGGGATCGACCTTGGCGTATTCGTTGAACCACTTTGAGTAGATCGGATACGGAAACGTCGCACCGGCGCCGTTGATGAGCATCTGTGCCTGGGCAGCGCCCGCGAGGGCGAGGCTGCACAGGGCGCTGAAGAGAAGCTTTTTCATGGAAT